>CACXYH010000080.1 GCA_902771785.1 uncultured Prevotellaceae bacterium | reverse complement strand
TGTCTGAGAAAGCGATGCGCCGCGCACAGGAACTTTAACCGACAAATGTCCTGGTGGACGCATCGCGGGTAAACCGGTTTAGAGGTGTATCTCTTTATCCACCACCTCGCTGTTCAGAATCTTGAAGGAGTTGAGTTTCGGTTCTCCGTCGAGCAGCGAGAGGATGGCGTAGCGGATGGTAGGGTCGTTGGCCAGACGCAGGTCTTCCTGTGAAGGGCGCGAGGGGGATGCTGGGTGCGAGTGCCAGTTGGCGAGGATCTTCAGGCCGTGCTCGCGGGCATAGCGCAGGGCGGCAAACTGGTCCTTCGGGGCAAAGGAGAAATGCTCCGACGAGTGGTCAATGTTCTCCATCCAGTAGTTCTCGGTAACGTTGTCGTCCGTCCCCAAGAGATAACCGCACGACTCATCCGGTGCATCCTTCTCAGCCTGGGCTATCAGTTCATCTATGATGTTCTGTGGAATCTTCATTTTAATGCTGTTTGAGGTCGCATGCGGGCTGTTCGTAATCAATCAGATGGTCGATGGTGGGATGTTCGCCACAGATGGCACACGACGGACGCTGCTTCACGTTGATGGTACGGAACTGCATGGTCTTGGCATCGAAGGTCAGCAGACGGTTGGTCAGCAACTCGCCGATACCCGTAAAGTACTTCAGTGTCTCGGCAGCCTGAATGGTACCCAGCATACCTGCAATGGCACCCAGTACGCCTGCCTGCGAACAGGTTGGTACGGCTCCAACGGGAGGCGGCTCCTTAAAGAAGCAACGATAACAGGCTGTGCCTGGCAGATGGGTAAAGGTCTGTCCGTTGAAGCGCAGAATGCCACCATGCGAGAACGGTTTGCCTGCCATCACGCAAGCATCATTGATGAGGAACTTCACGGGGAAGTTGTCGGTACCGTCCACAATGAAGTCGTATTCCTTAATGATGTCCAGCGCATTCGACGAGTCGAGGAACTCGTAGTAGGTATCCACCTGCACATCGGGGTTGATGGCCTTGATCTTCTCCTCGGCACTCTTTACTTTTGGCACACCCACGTCCTTGGTAAAGTGGATGACCTGTCGCTGCAAGTTGCTCAGATCCACCACATCCGCATCCACGATGCCGATGCGTCCGATGCCAGCTGCCGCCAGATAGAGGCTCACGGGAGCCCCCAAGCCACCGGCACCCACCACGAGCACGCGTGCGTTCATTATCTTCTCTTGTCCCTCGACGCCCACATCCTGCAACAAGATATGTCGCGAGTATCGCTGTATCTGTTCTTCAGAAAAATCTATCATAACTCTTCACTTTAAGCGGTAGCAAATTTTTCACTTTTCACTCTTCACTTTTCACTTAAAAGTGCCTCCTCCCATGAAGTATAAGAAATCCACTTTGTCGCCCTCTTTCAGCTGGATTGTTTCCCAGTCCTCGCGCTCGGCAAACTCCTCGTTCACCTGCACGCTGACCATATCCGGCTGCTGTACGTCACTCTGCTTAATCAGTTCGCTTACGTTGAGCGGCAGATTCACTTCCTGCGCGTCTCCATTTACATAAATCTTTGCCATAATTCTGTCGGTTTAAAATCACGGTGCAAAGTTACGCTGTTTTCACGAATGCTGCAATCCCAAATGGTAGGTAATTCATATACCTATTATTAGGTATGCAAAATGCCATAATATAGTTATTGTGGGAATGGGAAAAACCCGCTAACTTTGCACCCAAAGTTTTAAACCGACAAAAAAATATTGATTCTTATGGGACAGATTGCAAAGAGTCTGATAGACTTAATCGGCAACACGCCGCTGGTGGAGCTTTCGGGAACGGAGGCTGAACTGAAACTGAATGCTCGCGTAATAGCGAAGCTGGAGTACTTGAACCCGCTACGCTCTGTGAAGGACCGCACAGCACTGGCTATGATAGAACGGGCTGAGCGCAAAGGACTGATAGATGCGAAAACGACGATTATCGAGCCGACGAGCGGAAACACGGGTATCGGACTGGCCTATATCGCCGCCATCCGAGGCTATCGGCTGATCCTGACGATGCCCGATGCTATGTCGGTAGAGCGGCGCATGCTGCTGAAGTCGCTGGGTGCCACCTTAGTATTAACGCCCGCACACGAGGGCATGGCCGGATCTATCCGCAAGGCAAAGGAACTGGCAGAGGAAATTGGCAACGCCTATATCCCGCAACAATTTGAGAACCCTGCCAACCCAGAGGTTCACCGCCGGACAACTGCCGAGGAAATCATCCGTGACACAGACGGGAAAGTGGACTTCTTCGTAGCCGGCATCGGTACGGGTGGTACGATTACAGGCGTGGGTCAGACGCTAAAGCAGCATAACCCCAAAGTGAAGATTGTGGGTGTAGAGCCTTACACGTCGTCAGTACTCTCGGGCGAGCGTCCGGGACCGCATAAGATTCAGGGTATCGGTGCAGGATTCCAACCGAAAGTGCTCGATACGAATGTCTATGACGAACTGCTGCGCATCAAGGACGACGAGGCCTTTGCCATAGGACGGCTGCTGGCCCTGCGCGACGGCATCCTGACGGGTGTCTCCAGCGGTGCTGCTGCCGCAGCTGCCATCAAACTGGCACGTCGCCCTGAGAATGAAGGGAAGAACATCGTTGTGCTGTTGCCCGATACGGGTGAACGATACCTGAGTACACAACTGTTTAACCACGAAGGATGACGATTATGGCAGAGCAGAAGAAACTGAGCATCATCGCCTTCAGTGGCGATTTCGACAAGCTGACGGCAGTATTTACATTAGGTACGGGCGCGGCAGCAGTAGGTTATGAGGTCAACATCTTCTTCACGTTCTGGGGACTCGACGCCATCAAGCAGAAGCAAGGACGTTCGTTCACAGGCGGCAACTGGCTCACCAAGATCTTCGGATTCATGATGGGCGGCTTGAAAGTGACACCTACCACGCGATTCAACTTCCTTGGCGCAGGACCGAAGATCTTCCGCTATCTGATGAAGAAGAACAACGTGGCAACACTGGAAGAACTGGTAGAGGCCGCCAAGGCATTAGGTATTAATATGTACGCCTGCGAGATGGCAATGCACGTGCTGGGCCTGAAGAAGGAGGACTTCATTCCTGAGGTAAAGGATGTGCTTGGCGTGGCATCGTTCCTGAAACTATCCGATGGTGGACAAACGCTGTTCATCTAATGCATAATTCATAATTATTTAAACCGACAATTATGGCAACAAAAGTATTGGACATCACGAAGGAACACTGCCCGATGACCTTTGTGAAGACGAAAATCGAGCTCTCGAAGCTCAACGAGGGCGACATCTTGGAAGTGCTACTCGCAGAAGGCGAGCCTCTCGACAATGTTCCACGTAACGCGAAGGAACAGGGATATAACGTTCTCTCGGTTGAATACGTAGAGGGAACAACTCACCGAGTGACTATCAAAAAGTAATCATGATAAAGTTTAACATTTAAAAGTAAAACAACTATGGCAGAATCAAATCTTCAGCGCAGTGTGACCACTGCTACCGCCAGAAGACTGGCGACCACCACCAAGACCGCCCCGCAGATGGGCAGTATCACACCGAGACTCCTCCTGAAACTGTTGCCCTGGGTACAGGTGTCAGGCGGTACCTTCCGCGTGAACCGCACAAAGGTTGAGCTACGCAAGAGCGAGCGACTGCCTATTCAATATCTTGACGGTGTACCGTCGTTCTCGGCAAAAAGCCTGAAGGCCATTCCTCTGTTCTCAGAGTTCGACGACGAGATCGTGAACCGTCTGGCACGTAGCTTCGAGACCGTTGAGGTGGAATTGGGCAAACTCTTTGTGGAAGAAGGTAAAGACAAGCAGAAGTTCTTCATCATAGCCAGCGGACAGGCTGAGGTCATCAGCAAGGGTCCTCACGGCGAGGAACTGCGTATTGCCCTGCTGGGTGACGGCGAATTCTTTGGCGAGGCCGACCTGCTGGACGATGCAGAGTCGACTGTCAGTGTCCGTGCCGTGACACCGACGGTGTTCCTCGGTCTGAAGCTGAAGGAACTGGAAAAGTTTATCAAGGAGGTGCCCGACTTCCGTGAGACCTTCAACAAGGCCGTTGACAAGCAGTTGCGCCTGAAGGCTACGGTGAACGACCACGGCGAGAAGCACATCGACCTGGTGAGTGGTCACGAGGAGGACAATATCATTCCTGAAACCTACATCGACTACGAGGAAAATCCCACGGAGTATAGTCTCAACACGCTGCAGACGGTTGTCCGTGTGCATACCCGCGTTAGCGACCTCTATAACAACCCCTACAACCAGTTGGAGGAGCAGTTGCGTCTCTCCATTGAGAGCATCAAGGAGCGTCAGGAGTGGGAACTCATCAATAATCAACAGTTCGGCTTGCTGGCCGCTGTTAATCCCGCCTATCGCATCTCGGCACGCTATGGCACACCGACTCCCGATGATCTCGACGAACTGCTGTCATTGGTATGGAAGGAGCCTGCATTCTTCGTGGCTCATCCACGTGCCATCGCCGCCTTTGAGCGTGAGTGTACATGGCGTGGTGTACCCCCTGTGACCACCGACCTGTTTGGAACGAAGGTCATTTTGTGGCGCGGCGTGCCCCTGATTCCTTCGGACAAGGTAGAGGTGGAAGGTCAGTACCTGACTGGTCGTGGCGTAGGAACGACGAAGATTATCCTTGTGCGTACTGGCGAGCAGAACCAGGGTGTGATTGGATTGCATCAGAGCGGTATCCCCGGCGAGATTGCTCCGTCGCTGTCAGCCGTGGCTTCTTACTTGCTCACCAAGTACTTCTCGTTAGCTGCCCTCACCGACGATGCCATCGCAGTGTTGGAGAATGTGGAGGTAGGCTACTATCACGATTATCAGCATAGGAATCTAGTAGAGAAATAATGATAGATATTCAGAATATTAACGGTTACGGCATCGAGGATCCAGGCTTTGCGCTGCTTCAGGAAGCCGCCAAAAGATTCAGTCCCGAAGAGGCTGGAGAAGTTCATCAGAGTGTGCTGCCTGATGAGACGCTCCACCTCGAGGAACTGGAGGCGGGATTCAAACAACTGCTGGCTGGTGGAAACGGCTATGCTGACCTGCCGTACATCGGTGACGCTGATCTCGCGCAGCCCAATCCAGCCCATTCTGGGGAGGGTGCAGGTGCGGCGGCTCTCGTGCCTCAGGATAACGGCTTCGGCATCGGAATTCCTGAGACAAAGAAGTTGCGCGAGCTGAACTACGAGGAGGTGGACACACTGAACTCGGAGGAAATCAAGAAGGACTTCCCCGTGCTGAATCAGCAGGTGAACGGCCACGACCTCGTATGGCTCGACAACGGTGCCACAACGCAGAAGCCCATTCAGGTCATCGACAAGATCAGCCACTATTACAAGACCTACAACTCGAACATCCACCGCGGTGCTCACACATTGGCAGCCCGTGCTACGGATGCCTACGAGGAGGCCCGCGAAAAGGTGCAGCGTTTCATCAACGCCGCCACCAGCGAGGAGATCATCTTCGTTCGCGGCACTACCGAGGGTATCAACCTTGTGGCACAGACCTACGGACGGCAATACCTGACGCCAGGTGATGAAGTCATCGTCTCAGAGCTTGACCATCACGCCAACATCGTACCTTGGCAGCAGGTGGCCCACGAGAAGGGTGCTACGCTGAAGGCTATCCCCACGGACAAGAACGGCGATCTGATTCTCTCTGAGTTCGAGCGTATCATCACGCCTCGCACCCGCTTTGTCAGCGTGGGGCATGTGAACAACACGTTCGGCACTATCAACGATGTGAAGCGTATCATCGACATCGCCCACTCGCACAACATCCCCGTGCTGATTGACGGTGCACAGTCCATCGCTCACACGCCTGTGGATGTGCAGCAGTTAGGCGCCGACTTCTTTGTCTTCTCTGGTCATAAGATCTACGGCCCCAACGGCATCGGTGTGGTGTATGGTCGTAAGGACCTGCTCGACAAGATGCAGCCCTGGCAGGGTGGTGGCAACATGATTAAGGATGTGACCATCGAGCGTACGGAGTACAATGTGCCGCCTGCACGCTTCGAGGCTGGTACGCCCAACGTGGCCGATGCCATCGGACTGGGTGCAGCCCTCGACTATGTGAGTCATCTCGGCATCCGCAACATCGAGGCGCATGAGCACAAACTCACCGAGTATGCCCGTGAGCAACTCGCTCAGATTCCAGGCCTCACGCTCATTGGCAATCCCAAGAACCGCGTCAGCGTCGTGAGCTTCGTGCTCGACGGCATCCCCGTTCCCGAAACAGGTACGTTATTAGATAAGGAGGGCATCGCGGTGCGTGCTGGTCACCACTGCGCTCAGCCCGCCCTCCGAGCCCTCGGCTACGAGATGAGCGTCCGTCCCACCTTCGCCCTCTACAACACCCACGAGGATGTGGATAAACTCGTGATTGCGATTAAGAAAATTATTGCAAGCAGATGATTGTTTTCTAACTGTTATGACAGAAGGAGTTTTCTTCTTCTGTCATAACGAGAAAACATCTATGAATTGAATTCATGCAATACGAAACGAAAGTATTAACCACAAAGTATCAGAAACCTGACGCATACGGGGCCCTCTCGATGCCGGTGTATTACACGGCGGCATTCGAGTTCCCCGATGCCAAGGCGATGAGCGATGCCTTCTGCGGTCGCTCGATGGCACCGTCGTATGCCCGTATCGCCAACCCTACGGTCACTTATTTAGAGGAGCGCGTCAGGCAGATAACAGGCGCACAGAGTGTGACGGCGCTGAATACGGGTATGGCGGCTATCCACTATGCCCTGACAGCGGTAAGTGCGGCAGGCCTGAACATCGTGGCCTCGAAGCACTTGTTTGGCAACAGCGTCTCGCTGATACGCGATACGTTGGGCAGTTTTGGTGTGGAGCCGCGATTCGTCGATTTCACGAAACCCGAGGAAGTGGAGGCGCAGATTGACAACAAGACCGCAGCCTTGTTCTTCGAGATTATTACCAATCCGCAGTTGTTCGTGGCCGACATCAAGGCGCTGTCGGAGATTGCCCATAAAAAGGGCGTGCCTCTGATTGCCGATACCACCATCGTACCATTCACCAACTACCACGCGAATGAGTTCGGAGTCGATATCGAGGTAGTCAGCAGCACAAAGTACATCTCTGGAGGAGGTACGGGTCTTGGTGGTCTGCTCATCGACTACGGACACTATGACTGGTCGCAACACCCGTCGCCCGTCCTACAAGCCCGCACCAAGCGTGTTGGCAAGAAACTGGCATTTACGGCTCGTGTAAAGACAGAACTGGTGACGAATCTCGGTTCGCTGATGACACCGCAGGCCGCTTATATGGAAACGCTGGGTCTCGACACACTCGACATCCGTTTCCGTCGTCAGGCAGAGACCACGCTGTGGCTCGCCAAGCAATGTCAGGCGCTACCGGAAATCAAACGCGTGAATTATACGGGTCTGAAGGATAATCCTTTCCATGAGTTGTCTGAGAAGCAATTCGGGCCATTACCTGGTGCCGTCTTTACCATCGACCTCGAATCGAAGGAAGCAGCCTGGGCGTTCATCGACAAACTTCAGATTATCCGTCGCGCCACGAATCTCTTCGATCGCAAGTCGTTGGCCATTCATCCCGCCTCGACCATCTTCGGTCTTTTCACCCCCGAACAATGCGCTGAGATGTCCGTCCTAGATACCACCATCCGCCTCAGCATCGGTCTCGAAGCCGGCGAAGACCTGCTGGAGGATATTATGCAGGCGCTGGTCTAAATATAAAACTCACTCGGATCAACCCATCCCGCTCTAATTGCGTATTTCACTGCTTCGTGTGCTGTGTTGACACCCAGTTTGTGAAAAATGTTCTTGCGGTGTGTATTAATGGTGTGAATACTGGAGAAACGCTCGGCAGCGATTTCCTTTGTGGTCTTTCCCTGTGCGACGGCTCTCAAAATGGCCATCTCTGTGGAGGTAAGCACAGTCGTTTTCACTTCCTCTTGTTGGTGGGCGATAATCTTTTCTGTTGCACGCTGGCTGAGGTAGCGGCGACCGTCGGAGATAGAATGAAGCGCATCGCGAAGAACTTTCACAGGCTCGTCCTTAAAAACGACACTAAAGACATGTGACGAATAGACAACCTTGCTAAGGAATTGCTCCGTCAGTTCATCGCTAAGAAGTACCCATGTTGTCATTGCAAACCGCTCGCTCACAATGAGCAATTGTTCCTCGTCGATGAAGTCGAACAGCGTATAGTCGAGGATGACTACTGCATCCTCATGCTCACGGAGCAACTCCATCAAACCTGCCTTATCTGTTGCGTGGAACACTGTATTTTGTTCGTCATCCTTCAGCAAACTCTGTAAAGCAATGCACGTCAATTCCTGATTATCTGCCAGTATATAGTTCATTTATATGCGCAATTTCTCCGTCTGCAAAGTTACGAATAATCCGTCATATATAGTATCGCATAGAATAGGTATTTCGCATACCTATTCCATGTGATTTTTTACTCATTTTGTCCTGTTATTCAACCTTTGATTCCAATATCGCTCCATCATTCTATGATTCAGATGTGGAATCTCACTGAATCATCGTTTTCAATAGTTATTCCAGCCCATCATAGATGCTAATGGCTTGACGCCATTCGTCAGGAATCGGGATGGTCTGCTGATGTTCCAAGTCGTAGAGTACCATAATGGAAAAACATCGGCTTTTTACTTCCTGAGTATCAACATCAATAACATCCTGCTCCAAATGGAAACTCTTGTTGCCGATTTTTACTACTCGTGTACGACCGGCAATATGGTCGTTTGCCTTTATCTGGGCTACAAACTCGGCATCAATCTTCACTACTACGATAGCCAATCGTTCCCAGTCAACGCCTTTGCATACGGAAGCGATATAGTCCGTCTTTGCTGTGTCGTAGAACTGAAAATAAACAGTATTGTTCACGTGACCGAACTTATCAACGTCGTTGAAACGTATCTGAAGCGGCAACACATGGTGAAATTGTATCATAGTGGCAAACTATATATTTAATCCCTAAATCACGTAATCCGCGTCAGGTGCGAGCAGTTTGTCGATGAAATAGACGATTTGCTTGCGCCACCAGGCCCAGTCGTGGGCGGAGTCGTAGCCCCAGTAGTCAATCCAAGCAGGAACGTTTTTCTCCTTGAGCAGGGCATCCATCTGACGAGTACTGTCGAGGAGTTCGTCTTCCCATGCCCCCTGTCCCACACATAGGATGATGCGGCGGTGGCGGTAGATGTCCCAGTAGGGATGGTCGGCGGGCATCTGACGCAGGAAGTCGTAGGGCGAGTTGTCGTAGATGAGCTGGTCGTGATAGTTGGGGAAGAAATAGCCTGCATAGTAGAGTCCGCTCAGGGCCAGCAGCGTGTCGAAGAGGTCGGGACGGCGGAAGAAGAAGTTGCCTGCGTGGAAGCCACCCATCGAGCAGCCCGTGACGATGAAGGTCTCGTTGCTAAAGTGGCGCACCTCTGGTATCAGTTCATCGACGATGTAGTGGTACCACCGCTCGTGCAGTTCGATGCGACGGTGATGGTCGCCATTGATGTCCGACCACGTCTCGCGGTCGATGCTATCGACGCAGATCAGGCGTATCTGTCCACGGTCGATGTAGCTGGAGAGCACGCCTACCATGTCGAAGTCCTGATAGTCGTAGAATCGTCCGTCCTGCGACGGAAAGACGAGCACGGGATGTCCCTTGTCGCCGTAGGTCTTGTATTCCATGTCACGCCCGAGGGCGTTAGAGTATTTTTTCACGTAATTGATATTCATTTCTTCAAGTGTACATATTCAACAAATTCATTTACCTCCTCCATGCTTTCCAGACGCACCGTGTACATCTGCTGTCCCATGGCGGCTGAGAACAGTTCCGGCATGCGCTCGCACATCACAATGCGGTCGCCGTAGCGTTTCAATACCTCGTCGTGCGAATGGACGTACTGGTAGATGTCGCGACGGCTGGCAAAGGCGCAGTAGTGCTGCTGTCCGATGGCGGTATGGCTCTTGCCGAAGGCCACCATGTCGGCCCATATCTTATAGACATCGGTCGAGTGGGCATAGTTGATCATGTCGGGCGTATAGCCGCCGGCAGGACGCATATTCACTTCCAGTGCCACAAAGTCGCCCTGCTTACCCAGACCCTCGCGGTCGCTGTCGAGTCGGAAGAACTCCAGATGCACGAAGCGGTTCCACACACCGAAGGCCTTTACCGTGCGTCGTCCCAGTTCGCGTAGTGACTCGGGCATCTCCTTATCGACATAATAGGACAGGTCGAGCTTCTTGTTGACGATATCCATGATAGATGGTGGCCAGACGGTCATCGACTCGAAGATGGGTTCACCCTCACGGCCAATGACAGCGTCGTAGCTGCATATCTCGCCCGTGATGAACTCCTCGATGACATAGTGACCATAGCCTGCTACGGTGACAAAGAACGCCCGTAGCTGCTCCTCGTTCTCTATCTTGTGCGTACCGCTTGCTCCCACGCCAATGTCGGGTTTCGCTATGAGGGGGTAGCCCGTCTGGCCGGCAAACCTGACAGCTGCCTCCACCCCTTCGTTGGCACGCACCTGGCGGGCTGTCGGTATGCAGCCCTTGGCATAGTAGCGTTTCATCTCCGACTTCTCCTTGATGGCGCTGATGTGGTCGGTACGGATGCCGGTGTCAACGTTGAAATCCGTGCGCAACCTGGCGTCCTGCGCCAGCCAGTATTCGTTGTTCGACTCAATCCAGTCGATATGTCCGTAATGAAATGCGAAGTAGGCCACGGCGCGGTACACCTCCTCGTAGTTCTCCAGCGAGTCCACGCGGTAGTACTCCGTCAGCGACTCCTTCAGCTCTTGCGGCAGACTCTCATACGGTGCATCGGCAATGCCCAGCACCGTCACCCCGTTCTGCTTCAGCCGCTGGCAGAAGTTCCAGTAGGTATGCGGGAAATGTGGCGATATAAATATGAAGTTCATAATCTCTGCTTTCTAATTTGGCTGCAAAGGTACGAATAATTCTTCATATTCAGTATCACATAATGATGGTATTTCTATCCCATTGAAAGAAAAAACTGGTGTATTCGCGTGTCATTATCCAGTTCGGGATGAAATGCAGTGACGAGTTGCCGACCCTGACGGGCTGCAACGATATGGCCATCGACCTCGGCCAGAACTTCACCATCAGGCGACAATACATTGTTGATATATGGTGCACGAATGAAGGTCATGGGGATGTCGTCGCCAATACCCTTGACGGGGGCAATGGTGTGGAAACTGCCCAACTGACGACCGTAGGCGTTGCGCTGCACATCGATGTCCATCGTGCCCAGATGTAGGGGCGATAGGAGTATCAAACCAGCACAGGTGCCAAAGACGGGGAGCCCATCGATGATGGCCTGACGGATAGGCTCGAAGAGACCTAAGTCGCGCAGGAGTTTGCCTTGGGTAGTCGATTCGCCACCAGGGATGATGAGTCCATCTTTCGGCTGATTCCAATCAGCCAACTGGCGCACCTCAAAGGACTCTACGCCTAAACGGTGGAGCATTTGCTCGTGCTCGGCAAATGCTCCCTGTAATGCTAAAACGGCTATTCTCATTTTTACTTGCCGCGTTCGGCCATCAAAAGTTCAATTTCATGTTCGTTGATGCCCACCATTGCTTCGCCCAGATCCTCGGAGAGTTCTGCCAGCATCTTGGCATCCTGATAGTTGGTGACGGCCTTCACGATGGCGGCAGCACGCTTGCGGGGGTTGCCACTCTTGAAGATGCCGCTACCCACAAACACACCCTCGGCACCCAGTTGCATCATCAGCGCAGCATCGGCAGGTGTAGCCACACCACCAGCGGCGAAGTTGACCACAGGCAGTTTGCCGTTCTCATGCACAAACTTCACCAGTTCGTAAGGCGCCTGCAACTGCTTGGCTGCCTCGAAAAGCTCGTCCTCGCTCATGCTGACCAGTCGGCGGATTTCGCTCTGCATCAGTCGCATGTGACTCACGGCCTGCACCACATCACCTGTGCCAGGCTCACCCTTGGTGCGAATCATCGTAGCACCCTCAGCAATACGGCGCAAAGCCTCGCCCAGGTTCTTAGCACCACACACGAAGGGCACGTCGAACTTTGTCTTGTCGATATGGTAGATATTGTCGGCGGGAGAGAGCACTTCGCTTTCGTCAATATAGTCGATCTCGATGGCTTGCAATATTTGAGCCTCGGCGATGTGGCCGATGCGGCATTTTGCCATCACGGGGATGCTCACGGCCTCCTGAATGCCACGAATCATCTTAGGGTCACTCATGCGCGATACGCCTCCAGCCGCACGGATGTCGGCAGGAATACGTTCAAGCGCCATCACGGCACAGGCACCAGCCTCTTCAGCGATGCGGGCCTGTTCAGGAGTTGTTACGTCCATAATCACACCACCCTTCAGCATCTGGGCCAAATTGCGGTTTAGTTCTTGTCTGTTGTGTTCCATTTCTTTTTACCTTATAACTGTTTACTGATTACTGCGGAAGTCACTCGGCGTGAGTCCCGTCAATTTCTTGAAATACTTGGTGAAATGCGCCTGACTTGTAAACCCCAACTGATAAGAAATCTCCTGAACCGTGAGCGACGTGCTGGTTAGCAGGCGTCGGGCCTCACTGATAATCCGATCGTCGATGAATGCCTTAGGAGCCTGACCGCTAACACGCTTTGTGACTTGAGCCAGATAGCTCGTGCTCACATTCAGACGGTCGGCGTAGAAACTTACCACACTGCTCTCGCGGAAATGCGTTTCTACCATCTGACGGAACTCATCAAAAAGTTCGAAGCCACGAGAGCGAAGCCTTTCTGAATGAGCCGTCTGAACATTCAGGAACTGACGTGCCTTCCGCTGGGCATCGTCAGCATTATCACCCTCGTTCAGGTAGTAAGCCACAGCACTGGCATAGAGGTTGATGTCACCGTGACTTTTGAAACGATCGGTAAGAACCAGCGTACATACGGGCAATAGCAGTCGGTTGATGGCCTGTTCCACATCGTCAGGAATCAGAGGCTCGCCTTGACTCGACTGCGACAGCGGTGCATAGACGATATTGCTTGGACGGTACTTAACTAGTGCATTGACCACTGCCTTGACGGTCTCAACGGTACGCATCAGGCCAACCTTCACCGTCTCTGGCTGCACATCGTTCATCACAGCTTCCATCTGTCCTGCTACCACTTGTGCAGGCAGGTCGTGAAACTGCTGTATACCGAGGGTGGTCTGTACAGTGACACTGGTGATGGCAGATACGGCATAGCCGCCAAGTGCCGTGATGGTCTTGATGTCGGCCTGAATACCTGAGCCGCCTGTGGGGTCAGAACCAGTGATGGTCAATATGGGTTTTGTCTGTTGCGTCATTTCGGCTGCAAAGGAACACATTTTTTAGAAAACAAAAGAATTTAGCATCGATATGGACAAACAAAACCAAGAAATGGACAAACTATCATTCATTCTACAGTATCCTTGATGACCAGACCAGCCAGCATAAAGCCGAACATGGCGGTGATGTGGGCCATCGTGCCGTTAATCTGAGCCTTCGACGAGCACCACTCATGGTTCAGAAGCTTGGGATCGCCAGGACCGTTCTTGGCTTTGGGACACATGCATTGCTCTGTACCGCAGGTGGCGTTGTGGCCTTTGTTCTGCAACAGTTCATCTGAGAATACGCAGAGAAACTTCCGCTTCGGGAACTGCTTCGTTTGCTTGAATCGTTTGCGCAAGGCACGAGCCAGCGGGTCGCCCTGAACTTTCCAGAACTCAGCCACCTGAATGCGCGTGGGATCTATCTTTAGAGCAGCACCCATCGATGAGAAAAACTTGACCTTTGTCTCGCAAGCCATCTGAATGAGCAGTAGCTTATCCTTCAGCGAGTCGATGGCATCAATGACGTAGTCGTAGCTGGCGAGGTTGAAACTCTCAGCGGTCTCAGCGGTAAAAATCTGTTGCAGGGCGGTGATCTCTGCTGAGGGGTTGATGCTCAGCAGGCGCTCTTTGAGGGCATCCACCTTCACATGACCTACGGTTTTCGTGGTCGCCATTAACTGACGGTTGATGTTGGTGATGCACACACGGTCGGAATCGACAATTGTGAGGTGACGGATACCTGAACGAATCAGGCTCTCGGCGCACCACGAGCCTACGCCGCCCACGCCGAAGATAATCACACTTTTACTACTGAGTCGCTCCATAAGCTCATCGCCCAGCAGCAATTCTGTCCTACGGAATATTGCCTGTTCTATTGCCATGCTTTCACCCTATATTTCATAAACAATTATAAAATCAGGTGCAAAGGTACAACTTTTCCACCGATTTTTCGTATCCTCGCAGCAAAAATCAAGACCATTCTTGCCACGTATGGCAAAAAGGAAGACTTCGTCGTTTTTTGTTCTCTGAAAATAGTAATGAAAGCCATTGTTTAAAGGAGTTTAAAGAATTGGCAGCATCAGACACTATTTCGACACAATGACAACAAAGGGGGAGGGCTTATAGTACAAGACTTCTGACTTGGGCATTTGCCCACCCCCTCAATCAATTACAAAAGAAATCTCAAACAGATGGGCTTAAGAGCGTTTTTTCGTATTCCTCTTTCTCATCTCCAGCCACGCCCAAACCTCGTTGATGCCCCAAATCACAGACATGATGAGGACGGGCATTGCCGCCATCAGCCACAGGAAAGCCATGGTGTCGCTGAGATGGTACGCCACCTTGTCCACCAGATGGTAAACGACGGGGAACCACTCCATGCGCGAAGTCAGTCGGACGAGATGCCCTTCGGCTTTGTCCTCAATCATCTCACAGACCTTTTCGGCCCCCTTCACCATCGCCTTGTCGACTTCTGACAACTGCCATTTCTCGCGGTTCTTCCTCGTCAGTTCCTCAACGTAACGTTGCATGAGGCTGGAGTCATGGATGTTCCCGGCCACCTCATGCAGGGCATTCTCCGCACTCCGATTGATGTCCTCCAGAGGCGTGACGTCCATGTCCTGGTTGACAAGCTTGTTGCTGTTGTTCCTCAATACATCGAGCGGGATGCCGTTCAACAGCTCAATTTGCCGACCGAGCATGTCGGCTGCCTCGCGGATGGTGCTCTCAAGGATGTTGCCCTCCAGAACGGCCTTCACGCGGCGCTCATACTCCTTGCGGTCGTAGAGCGGCACATGCGCCTTGCCGACCGCACGATTGTTAATCACTGGCAGGATGACATCCGGCTTCTCCTGCTGACGGGGACTTTCTTGCCGTACCCCGCTGTTGCCTCCCTGCTGCTGGCTATGGCCAGAGGGAAGCTGCTTCCAATAATCTTTTCCCATAAAATCAAAACACATTGGTTATCTTTTTCTGCCTCTACTGCGCTGATTCCGCACGAAACCGTTGTTCTTCCACCACTTCCATTCATCATCCTTCTTCCTGGGCAGGTCATTGTTCGAGGAACCGCCACCGCCAAGGGAAGGCCGTGTTTCGGGCAGGGCGATGTTTTGAATGACATCAAGCAGTCCCTCGGTTGCGACAACGGCTCGCTCGGCACTGCATTCGACCATATCCATGAGGGCATCAGCCGCAGCCTTCAGATTGTCCTCGCTGAACGACGAGCCAGGCTCCTGTTCCATGTCGATGGCCTTGGCGACGATACCTTCCGGCAGTAGATCCTCCAAGTCGAGCGGATAGAACTCTGTGCGGAAAGGCGTCCTGACAAGTTCCCTGATGGACTTGATGGCAAAGAAGATGGCCGTGTCGCGCTCCTGCTCGCCCCTCGTCGGCTCATGGGTCGATGGCTGCGGTTTCGGCATTGTCTCTTGCTGTTTGCTACCAGACATCCTCAGTGCCTCCTCCTTGGCCTTCAATACTTTCAGATATTCTTCGTCATCATCAGTCCGTGATGAAATCGTAGCCCTTGGAGGCAATGCCGAATTCTGCTGGCTTGACTGCTGCCATCTGTAACTTTCAGTTCTTACTTCTGCCGTCTCTGAATGTAGCTTCTGCCAGGTACCATACAGCTTCGACACCGTCAGGTCGCGTCCATGCCCGAATTTCTTGGCCGATGCCTTGTACATCACGGTGCTGGAATAATTGCCGTCGAGGTCGTACAGCTTCTCGCCGATGGAGTAGCCTTGGCATACGCCTCGACTGTCGCAGGTCGGCTCCACCTCGAAGCCGTTCCTCCGCATCTCGGCAAAGTACGCTTCGATGTCCCACGTGTCCATTCCCTTCAGCACTTTCATCGCGGCATCATGAATCCGCTCCATCCGATGGTTCGTCCGTTCCTCGGCTTTCACCCATCCGTACCGCTCGGCGATGATGTCCGCAGCCATCTTCGCACGCTCCTTGCACTTGTGCGTGTCCTGTATCCGCCCGTCCATCGTCAGGCGATTGGCTACAATGTGTACATGCGGCTTGCCCGTGTCGAAGTGGACGGTGGCAATGTACTGGCTCCCGGCCAGCATCGTGCGCTTGCCGCTAACCTTCACCTTCGGTTTTCCCGTCCGCTTGTCGATGACAGGATAACCGTCCATGTCCCTAATCACCTCGGTTTTATAGTCCGTGGAGTCGAGCACCGTCACACAGTTCCTGCAAAACCTGTCCCATTGCTCCATCGTCCAGTCCCGGCATTCCTCCTTCGGCGGGCACAGTTCGATGCGCCAGAAGGGATTTTCTACCTTATGCTTGGATGCGGCCTGTTGAAGCTGCATATCCATCAGCACCCCTACGGGCGAGTACGGCTTGCCCGTCAGCGGGTTCAGCTCGATGTTGTTGGCGGCGAGAAAGACGGGTTTGTTCTCCTTCCTCGCCTTCTCCTTGTCGAGCACATAGCTGATAGCGTTGGCGGCATGCGTCCCGTCTATCGTCTCCATCTTGATCACCATACGCTAATCTGTATTAGAAATAATCCTGTCCCTCATTTTGTCGAAGAACTCCAGCGCCGTGATAAGATGCTCGCGCCACCAGTCATAGCTCTTGCCGTTGATGATCACCCTAAACCGTTCCGCATCCGAAAGGCCGGCAAACTCCGCAATCATAGCATTGAACATCAGCTGTACGTCGGCACGCTCTTTCTTCAGGTTCCGCAGTAGTTCCAGCTCCTCCTCGCTGAATGCCGCACGGGGACGCTTGCCGCTCAACAGACTGATGCAGTACTGCGACAGACTCTGTCCGCATTTTTTCGCATTCTTGCGAAGCTCGTCCAGCAGTCTTTTCGTCACTTTCATGTGCAGCAGTTCCGTGGCGACCCACTTCCTGATGCACAGCCCCGACTTGTTCCCGCGCAGCATCTTCTCTATCAGGTCCACACGATGGGCATCCAGCTTGTAGCTGACAAACAGGTTATACCGCTGGCGGCTGATGGGCTGGTCCACCTGGAATCTGGTGCCGTCTGCCATCCGTACCCTGAAGTGCATCTGGCACTTACCGTCTGTCTCATCTACCCACAGGTCGCCGACCACCACAGGTTCCCAAGAGAACTTGCTGTGCCACTTGTCATCCCTCAACGAAAAGCACCGCTTCTTCGACTTGATGAAGAAGCCCTTTTCGGGTCTCGCCTCTTCTACGAGAAGCGAGCCTTGAAACAGATCCAATCTACAATTATTTTCATTCATATTCTACTTCCTTTTTATTAGGTGTGAGCCAGCGAACGCCTCCCCAATGAGAGCCTGCGAGCATTGCCAGTTCGGTTCGTCTGCCAAAAGAGCCTTAGCGATTTTGGTAGCACGCTGCCAAAAGAGCCATAGCGATTTTGGTAGCACGAAACTCCAACTGGCATATCTTAAGGCAAGTTTCGGTTTCTACCGGCATTGTCTGTACGACAAGAGCGCCCCAAACCGTCGGGAACATTCTGTTTGCCAGGCTGTGGTTACAGGATGTCATCGATGTTCCTCCGTTGATTAGTGACTGCGCCGTGCTTCTGCTCGTAGCGGGCGATACCGTCCTTCAGATACTTCTCTACGACTTCGCGAATTGAGAAACCTTCCTTGTGTGCGATGGCCTTCACCTTGCCCACGATCTCTATGCCACAGATGAACGTGAAATGCATCCAGTCTCGCTTGCTGGCGTCGGCCTCTGGAGTCATCTTCTGCTCCTGAGGTCTCGCCTGCTGCTTCTGGGATTTCGGCTGTTGGGTGATGCTCTTGACACTGCTTTCGAGATCATTGAAATCACCAAGGGGAAACGTCTGCTCGCTCATATCCGTTACAGTTTAATATGTTCGACAATAGCGTTAAAGGCGTGTTCAACC
>CACXYH010000079.1 GCA_902771785.1 uncultured Prevotellaceae bacterium | reverse complement strand
ACGAGTTTATAGACATACTGACGGGTGCAGCCTAAAAGGATGGCTGCCTTGGAAAAGGTCAGGTACTCCTGCTGCTGGAGTTCCATCACCGGCTCGACAGCTCGAAGGAAATCCCTTTGTATCTTTTTCTTAGTTTCCTTCGCTTGCTCGGCACATTCTTCTGAGCAGTACTTCTGCATTCCGTTGTTTGCATACTTGCGATATTTATGGGTTCAACATTCCTTTTGTTGTGCCTCTCCGCAAGTAATCACAAGTTAACTCTCGACACCCTCTGTCAACTTTCGCCACAATGTTGTTTTACTCAAAAAGAGTTCAGGACTCTGTCAACTGTTGTAACCTGTCAGCAACCCTTGTCAACTCTCTCCACGATGTGGCAAAAATAAAGCCTCGTAAATTCCCTGCGGTAGAAATACGTTGCAAATTTATAGGGAATTTCCGAAGCAACCAAAAACAGTTTCCGAAGTGTTAAAATCTAAAAGTGACTGTAATACAATGATTTAAGTTCGATTAGTTTTCGTTATTCATGGTAGTTTAGAGGACTATAAATACAGAGACGGAATGCACAGTCGCCTATGCTCGTTACAGAGTTTGGGATGTTGATGCTCGTCAGGCCAGAGCATTCAGCAAATGCACATACGTCAATGGTCGTCACCGAGTTCGAAATGATGATGCTTGTTAGTCCGGAGCAACCCCAGAACGCCTTAATGCCAATACTCGTCACGGAGTTAGGGATATTGATGCTCGTCAGGCTGGAGCAGACACCGAACGCCCCTTCACCAATGGTCGTCACAGAGTTTGGGATGTTGATGCTCGTCAGACTGCCGCAGTCGCAGAACGCATAATCGCCAATAGTCGTCACGGAGTTTGGGATGTTGATGCTCGTCAGTCCAGAGCACCCCATGAACGCATATTTGCCGATGCTCGTCACAGAGTTTGGGATGTTGATGCTCGTCAGGCTGGAGCAGTCACTGAACGCCCCATCGCCGATGGTTGTCACGGAGTTCGGGATGTTGACGCTCGTCAGGCTGGAGCAGCCACTGAACGCACGACTTCCTATTTTCGTCACAGAGTTCGGGATGTTGACGCTTATTAGTCCAGAGCAGTCACTAAACGCATATTCGCCGATGCTCGTCACCGAGTTTGGGATTTTGATGCTTGTTAGTCCGGAGCAACCCCGGAACGCCTCATAGCCAATACTCGTCACGGAGTTCGGGATGTTGACGCTCGTCAGGCTGGAGCAGTCACTGAACGCCCCATCGCCGATGGTCGTCACAGAGTTTGGTATGAAGGTCTTCTTGCATCCAGCAATCAAAGTGTTAGACGACGTTTCTATGATGGCATTGCAGTCATTTCGAGAGTCGTATTTTGTGTTACCTGGCTCAACAGATATGCTCGTCAGGCCAGAACAGCCTGAGAACGCATATTTGCCTATGCTCGTCACCGAGTTCGGGATTTTGATGCTTGTTAGTCCGGAGCAACCCCGGAACGCCTCATAGCCAATACTCGTCACGGAGTTTGGGATGTTGATACTCGTCAAACCAGTGCAACTATCGAACGCATTGTTGATAATTATAGTCACCGAGTTTGGAATAGTGACGCTCGTTAGGCCAGAGCAGAATTCGAATGCACGATAGCCGATCTTCGTCACTGAGTAAGTTTTCCCCTCATAGGTCACTGTCTCAGGAATGACAATGTTTCCAGAGTATATTTCTGGACTCTGACTAACGGATACTTCCTCATCAAAAATTATCTCGTAATAGATGGTTACACCATCACTGTTCGCCACCCCAAAAGATGCGGTAGCCTCGATGCACACCATACTCATGAGCAGAGTGAACAACAATGTAAGTTTCGTTTGCTTCATAACGTTATAATAATCTATACCAGCACCGCTTGCATGAACCAGCCGAATCGTTGGCAAAGATAAACAAAAAACTTCGAAATCTGTTTCTAAAACAACAAAAAACTGCAAAAAAGATTGATTTGTATCTTTTTCCCGATAGTTGCGCTTAAAATGAAAGGGAAAGCAGCACTTTTCTGCTTTTCCGTTTTGGCCCAAAACGCATTCCATTTTGGGCCAAATTGCAAAACGTTTTGGGCCAAATCGGGGGGCGTTTTGGGCCAAAACGCAATGAGCAGAAGTGCGGGTTGCTTTTTCTATCCACTGTTCTATCCTACAAATGCTTGTTCCTGGGCATAAAATGTAGTAACTTTGCATCAGCAAAAAATAATCAGAGAATAATTAAAATCAAGAAAAACATGGCAGTATTTTACAGACTACAACAGAAAAACGACCGCAAGTGCCGGCAGACTTTCGGCAAGTGGTACGCCCGGGCGGTGCACATGGAGACGGTGGAGACGAACGAGCTGGCGATGATGATGCAGCAGAACTGTACGCTGAAGCGGAGCGACATCGTGGCGGTGATAAGCGAACTGGTGGACACGATGACGCGCGAGATGCAGAACGGAAAGCGCATCAGGCTCGACGGACTGGGCACGTTCAAGATAGGACTGACAAGCGAAGGGGTCAGCGACCCGAAGGACTTCAGGCCCGAACGCCACGTGAAGGGGACGCACGTGCTGTTCTATCCCGAGACGCACGTGATGCGCGACGGTCAGCGACTGCGGGCCTTGCTCACGGGCACGAAAGCTCGGGAGCTGACGGTGGAGAAGCGTTAAAGTGTGTCAAAAACGGCGTTTTTTAACACAAAAAGTTCGGTTTGTGAACCTTTTGTGCACTCTAAAGGGCTAATTTTGCAGCGGAAACAGAAAGAAATAATTAATAATGTATAGTATCATGATGAACACAAAAACAGTTTGCAACGATGTTTGCGACAGCCGCCAGCTACGCCGAAAGGCGGAGCTGGCCTTGGCTGCCGAAGTGAAGAACTTGCTTGGACGCGATGAGGCTGAGGGACTGTGCTGGAAGGGCACGCAGGTGGACTTGATGGAAGCGCTCTACACGGTATTTACCACGGGCTGCATCACCGATGATGAGGGCTACGGCGTGGGCTTCGGCCATCTGGTGGACGATGTGTGCCGGCTGCTCCACACGCGCCGTCCGCGCAATCCTTACTGCATTGCCCGCAGGGGCCAGGTGCGCAAGGGCATCTACCGCCGCACGTACATGGAGGAGTATGAGCGCAAGTACTACAAGCTGGGGATGCCTGCGCCCTTCTCTATTGCCATAGGCGGAGGTGCTGACGGATAGACGGAATAAACGTATCCTTTTTTTTCATTCACCTTTGTTTCTATGCCAGTCACTCCTTCCAGAGCGTCCTTGATGTTGTTGGTGATGCCGCTTCCGTCCCATTTCAGCACAGCCTCCTTCATCGTCCACAATCGGATGAAGGTCAGGTCGGGGTGCTCAGAAGCATTGATGAGCTGCAGCTCACGCTCGTTCATGGTGTAGCGGGCCAGGCTGTCGTTATATTCGCGCACGCTCTCAATGTCGATGCCCACGGGACGGTTGCTCAAAGCGCATATCACCCCGGCGCGGCAGTGGCTCAGGTTGAAGTGGATATCCGGGTGGCCAGCGATGTAGGGTTTGCCGTGTTCGTTGTAGTTGAACACCGGTGGCTCCAGCAATCCATACTCCTGCTCGAGCCCCTGGCGTAGCAGCACATAGGCCATGGCGCACGTCTTCCGCCCCAGTTCGTGCTTGAATTTCTGCAGCTGCTCGAGCCGTTGCGCCGAGAGCATGGGCAGTGCTGCCTGCAGGTCAAAGCCTGCTATGTCGTCGTTCAGATAAATCATGGCTCTCGGTTGTTAAAGCTATTTTAGTTTTTTCTGTGTGTAATGCGTTCAGCGAATTGCCGAGAAAAGCCTGCGTCCCGTCATCTCACGGTGTCTTTTCCAACTTCCACCCATTTGTTGAGGCCTCCCTTCAGGTTGACGGTGTTGAAGCCTGCCTCGCTGAGAATGCGGGCAGCCGTCTTGCTGCGGAATCCAGAGCGGCAGTACACGGCTATCGTCTTGTCGGTAGTAAACATTCTTTCACATGTCTTGCGGAAGGTATCCGTCTTCACGTCTATCTGCAGTGCGCCTTTCAGATGTCCTTCGTTGAACTCGTCTGGAGTGCGCACGTCCAGGAGAATGACTGAATCTTTGTTGGCAATGATTTTCTCAAATTCATCGCAGTCTACTTGGCGGGCACTCTTTGTTTCCTGCCCCTGCTGGCTCTTCGATTCCTGTTTGCATGAGGCCACTGTCAGTATTGTGACCATCAGCATGAAGATATAAAATAAGTTTTTCATAATTTTGGTAATGTGTATTTTGTATTAGTATTTTCTGATGCATAGCATGGTGAGGTCGTCGCTGGGCGCCGCTCCGTTCACGTGCGACTCCACGTCTTGTTCCAGCGAGTCTATCAGCTGGTGGCAGCCCAGGTTGTGATGTTTGCGCACGAAGTCCTGCATGCGTTCGTCGCTGTATTGGTCGTTGTCGGCATTCTCAGCTTCGTTCAGACCGTCGGAATACACAAACAGCTGCATGCCGGTGATGTCGCCAAGCGTTTGTCCTTCATAGTCCAGTCCCTCCCAGAGTCCGATGGGCGCGTTGGGCTCCATGTCGATGAAGTTGCCGTCGAGGATTGGCGGGTTGTGGCCGGCGTTGCAGAACTCCAGCACTCCGCTCTTAAGGTTCAGCAGCCCGATAAACATGGTGACGAACATTCCGTTGTCATTGTTCTGTGCGAGCTCATTGTTCATCGAGGTGGCTATCTGTGCCGGCGACAGGCTGTAGTTGCACAGCGTGCGGAACAGTCGTGCCGACATTGACATGAAGAGCGCTGCCGGAACTCCCTTTCCGCTAACGTCGCCCACGCAGAAGTACAGTTTGTTGTCGAGAAGTACAAAGTCGTAGAGGTCGCCTCCCACCTCCTTTGCAGGAGTCATCTGGGCGTAAATGTCGAGCGACTTGCTGCTTGGGAATTCATGGGGCACCATGGCCATCTGTATCTCCCTTGCAATGCGCAGTTCGCTCTCTATGCGCTCCTTGGCGGCTGTTGTCTCTTCGAGCTTGTCGTAGGCAACTTTCAGCTTCAGGAGCTGTTTGCGGCGCGTGTTGGCATAGATGGCAAAGAAGACGAGTGCTATTGCGGCCAGCACTCCGGCGGCAATCCATTTGATGCGTTCCGAGCGGGCCTCATTCTCGCGGGCTTCCAACTTCGAGTGGATTTCGCTCAGCCTCAGGTCTTTGTTGTAGGCCATGAGGCTGTCGTTGGCTCGCAGTGCCTCCGACTCTTGCAGTCGCCTCTTCTCGTTTTCGAGTTTCATGTTGAGGGCCATCTCCTGCAACTCCTTTTGCCTGAGCTCTTGGGCCATATCCTCCATCTTCAGCTGCTTGTTTATGAGACGCAGGTTCTTCGCCTCGTTTTCGGCATGCACCTTGTCGAGCAGCATGCCCACGTCGAGCGAGGTCTTCTTGAGCTGGGCGTTATTTACAGAGTCGAAGAGATGCCAGTATCGGCTCTGATATAGGTAGGCCGTCTTGTAGTCTTCCAATGCGTAATACAGCTTTGAGTAGTAGAGCATTTTGGAGGTCTTGTGGTTTTCAGGCAACTTGTCGATGATGCGCTTTGCCCGGTCGTAGTCGCCATGGAGTACAGCATGGTCGTAGTCCACGATATAGCCGAAGTTGTCGTCGTGACCATATTTTGCCTTCAGCTCCTCGCGCTCAGCATAGGCCTTGTCGTATGTCTCTATCGGTGCTTTCGTCATGGCGAGGTTCATGCATCTGTACGACATGGCGGTCAGCCGGTGCTGCATGCTGGCCTTGGGGTCTTCGAGCGCTTTTTGCACGAATTCCTCCACCTTTTCGTAATGATTCTGTGCCCGCTCTACCTTGCATGCAGCCAGATAGATAGACGCCGTGCTCTCTTCGGGAAAATGTTGCTTCAGTATCTCTATGGCGTCTTGGTATCGGAGTCGGGCTTCGTCGAGCTGTGCCATGGCCGTGTAGATGGTGCCGAACACGAAGTTGACGGTGAAGAGACCGTAATGGCTTTTCTCCTGCTCTGCCTGCTTGTAGATGGCTTTTGCAATGTCAATGCCCTCACCGCGGCTGATGTTGGTCGATGTGTAGATAGCTTGGTTGCCGTAGGCTTTATAGTAGTCTTTTTCGTTTTTGAGAGCTTTGGCCACCTTTTTCAGCGCTTCTACCGTCTCGATGAATTCCTTGTTGTTGCTCTTGCTGAAGTGATAGTACATGTCCTTTCTCAGCTTCTCCAGCGTTTCGCTATCGGCCGTTGTCTGCGCCATGCCATTTAAGCTTGTCCACAAAAAGAGGACAAGTATGAAAGCTCTTATGTAGGTTATGGCTGTAGACATAAGTAGTTGATAGATTAACAGTGCAAAATTACGTATTAATTATCTTAATTGCAAATATTTTGGAAAAAAAATCATCAATTTTGTCTTTTACTATCAATAAAATTTAAGCTATTATTCTGAGAAATTTAGCTTAAATTCCAAAGATAATAGCTTAAATTTTTTTCAATCTGAATGCGATTGTTTGTTGCTTTGGGCTGCTTTGCAGGCCTCATTCGCGCGCCCAAAGACGCACGTAGTCTATCTCATAGCGCATGGGGAGGGCGCTGTCGTCGATGGTTCCGCCGTTGGCTCCGCCCAGTGCCAGGTTGAGCAGAATGTATTGTGGACGCTTAAAGGGGTTGGCATGCTGCCCGATGGAGCCGTTGAGGGTTTGGCTGAGGGGTATCTCGTTGAGCAGTTCGCCGTCGAGGTAGATGTGGATGGCGGTCTCGTCCCAGTCCATGCGCCACAGGTGGAAGTGGCGTGCCCAGTCGGGATTGCGCTGGGTGAAGTGGCTGAACGGAATTTTCCGGCTGTTCCACACGGCGTCGTAGGGCCGGTCGTTGCCCCAGGCGGCGTTGGCCAGGATGTGGGGTACGCCGCCGATGCGGTAGTACTCCATGACGTCGACCTCGCCACACGAGGGCCAGGGCATGCCGCTTCCGAGGGTCCAGATGGCGGGCCATGCTCCGCCGGCGGTGGGTATGCGTGCGCTCACTTCGAGGCGTCCGTAGAGGAATTGTCGCTTGCCCATGGTGGTGAGGCAGGCCGAGGTGTAGTCGATGTTGGGTCGCTGGCGTCCCCAGTGGCGGCTGCCGGGCTGGTAGGTGGGGTTGGGTCGGTGCTCGCGTCGTGCCTCAATGATCAGCAGTCCGTCTTGCTGCCAGGCGTTCTCCGGCTGATACCACTGGGCTTCCTGGTTGCGCACGAAGCCCTGCTCGAAGTTCCAGGTGGCCGTGTCGGGCCTTCCGTTGCGGTTGAATTCGTCGCTCCACACGAGTTTCCACTCTTGTGCCGTCAGCTGCTGTGCTGCCAGCAGCAGCCATCCCATCAGTAAGAATCGTTTCATCGTAGTTGTCGTTTTGTCCATAAAAAACAATGCAAAGTTACACTTTTTTCTGCAATAAGCGTCTTTTTTCTTACTTATTTCGTAATTTTGCAGGCGCAATGAAACAGATACTTCTCATCAACGATGTCGTGGGCTGCAGCAACGTGGGCATGGTGGCCATGCTGCCCATACTGACCTATCTGGGCCATGCTGCCTACAACCTGCCTACGTCGCTTGTGTCGAACACGCTCGACTACGGACGCTTCAGTGAGATGGACACCACCGAATACATGCGGCGCACCATCCCCGTGTGGCGCGAGCTGGGCTTCCGCTTCGATGCTATCTGCACGGGCCTCATGTTCAGCGAGGAGCAGTCGGAGCTGGTGGCCGACCTGTGTGAGGAGCAGCGCCTGCTGGGCACTACGATTTTCGTAGATCCCATCATGGGCGATGCGGGCCACCTCTATAACGGCATCACTGAGCAGTCGGTGAGGCAGATGAGGCGCATGGTGGGCGTGGCCGACCTGATTTTCCCTAACTATACTGAGGCCTGCTATCTGACCGACACGGCTTACCGCGAGGAGGGCATGACGTGGGCCGAGGCGCAGCAGATGCTCGACGGGCTGGTGGCGCTGGGCACACGCTCGGCGATTATCACCAGTGCGCGTGTCGAAGGGCGCAGCTGTGTGGTGGGGCGCCGCAGCGAAAAGCCGCTGGCAGGTTTTGCGCAGCGACTGGAGGAAGGGCCTTACTTCCGGCTGGACTACGACGAGATTCCGGTGCTGTTTCATGGCACGGGCGACATCTTCTCGGCCGTGCTCATGGGCCATCTGCTCAACGGCGACTCGCTGCGCGAGAGTACGCGCACGGCGATGGATGTGGTGAGCCGACTCATTGAGCGCAACCGCGACCTGCCCGACAAGAACCGTGGCATTCCCATTGAGCGTTGCCTGGACCTGCTTTAGTTTTAGGTTGAAACGGTGAAGAGGTGAAAGGGTTGAGGGCGACGGATAAGGAAATCTTGAGGCTGGCGCTGCCCAGCATCGTGTCGAACATTACCGTGCCGCTGCTCGGACTGGTCGACGTGAGCATCGTAGGGCACATAGGCGATGCGCGCTACATCGGAGCCATTGCCGTAGGCTCCATGATTTTCAATGTACTTTACTGGCTTTTCGGCTTCCTGCGCATGGGCACCAGCGGGCTCACGGCCCAGGCCTACGGCGCACAGAACCGTGAGGAGACCACCCGCATGCTGCACCGCGGACTGACGGTGGCGCTGCTGACGGCTGCCTCCATCCTGCTCTTGCAGCTGCCGCTGCGCCACGTGGCCTTCTTCCTGATGCAGGCCACGCCCGACGTGGTGCAGCTCTGCACACCTTATTATAATATATGCGTATGGGGAGCACCCGCCGTGCTGGGGCTCTATGCCCTCACGGGCTGGTACATCGGCATGCAGAACACGCGCATCCCGATGCTGATTGCCATCGGGCAGAACGTGGTCAACATCCTGGCTTCGCTCGTGCTGGTGTTCGGTTTGGGGCTGCAGATAGAGGGCGTGGCACTGGGAACGGTGATTGCCCAGTGGGCCGGATTCCTCACGTCGCTCTGGCTGTTGCACCGCAACTACGGGCTCAGTGTGCGCTTCTGCTTCAGTCGCATGTCGGCCTTCCTGCGCGTCAACCGCGACATTTTCCTGCGCACGGTGTGCCTGGTGTGCGTTAATCTGTGGTTCACGTCGGCAGGTGCGGCGCAAGGTGCCGTCATCCTGGCGGTCAACACGCTGCTCATGCAGCTCTACCTGCTCTTCAGCTATGTGCTCGACGGCTTTGCCTATGCAGGCGAAGCGCTGAGCGGACGCTACTATGGAGCGGGCGACCGGCAGGCGCTCGACAGCGTGGTGAAGCGCCTTTTCGGCTGGGGTGGGGCGGTGACGCTGCTCTTTACGCTGACCTACGTGGCGGGCGGCAGCGCCTTCCTCGGGTTGCTGACGAGCGATGCTCAGGTGGTGAGTGCCGCTGTGCCCTACATGCCCTGGGCGTGGTTTGTGCCGGTGGCCGGCATGGCAGCCTTCGTCTGGGACGGCATTTTCATCGGGCTCACCCTTTCGCGCGACATGCTGCGCTCCTGCTTTGTGGCGTCGGTGGCCTTCTTCGCGCTCTATTTCGCCCTGCATCCTGCGCTGGGCAACCATGCGTTGTGGCTGGCGCTGCTCGTCTATCTGGCCTTACGCGGCCTGGTGCAGACGTGGCTCTACAGGCATTAGTCTCATTTTGAGGGTTTTCGATTTTGTTACCTGATGCTATGGGTTTTGTCTCATGCCAGAAAATTGAGACATATTTGTTTGTACCTATTTTTATTTATTACTAACTTTGCACAAAACGAAAAATGTAAAAAACGATTGCACCATGATGAAAAAGCTTAAGACTTGGCTATGTGTAGTAATGTTGGCAGCCGCCCCAGGGGCACAGGCCGCCGACCAGTTTATTGACTTTGAGCGTGGCGACTGGCAGCTGAACAAGGACGGCCGTGTGTCTATCTACGTGAGCAGCCAGGAGGAGCGCGGCGTGATGAGGGCGGCTCGCGACCTGAAGGCCGACCTGGAGCGCGTGTGCGGCGCCACGGTGAGCTTTGTCGACAAGGCTCAGGACGCCACCGTGGTGGTGGGCACGGCCGGCTGCTTGAAGAGCAGTCAGCAGCAGCTGAAGGGCAAGGTCGAGATGTACTTGCTCGACGCGAAGGATCATCGCCTCACCATCGTGGGCAGCGACCGCCGCGGTGCCATCTACGGCATCTACGAGCTGAGCCGCCAGCTGGGTGTTTCGCCCTGGTACTGGTGGGCCGATGCCCCCATCGAGCGTCATGCTTCGGTCTACGTGAAGAACGGCACCTACACCGACGGTGAGCCGGCTGTGCGCTGGCGTGGCCTGTTCCTCAACGATGAGGCCCCCTGTCTGACTTCGTGGGTGAAGAACACCTACGGCACTAACTATGGCGACCACCGTTTCTATGAGAAGGTGTTCGAGCTCATTCTGCGCCTGAAGGGCAACATGCTCTGGCCTGCCATGTGGAGCTGGGCCTTCTATGCCGACGACCCAGAGAACTCGAAGACTGCCGACGAGATGGGCATCATCATGGGCACTTCCCACCACGAGCCCATGGCCCGCAACCATCAGGAGTACGCCCGCAATCGCCGTGAGTGGGGAGCCTGGAACTATCAGACCAACCAGCAGAAGCTCGACCAGTTCTTCCGTGAAGGCATTGAACGCATGAAGGGCACCGACGACATCGTGACCATCGGCATGCGCGGCGACGGCGACGAGGCCATGAGCGACAAGACCGACACGCGCCTCATGGAGCGAATCGTCGACGGACAGCGTCGCATCATCAAGCAGGTGACGGGCCGTCCGGCCAAGGAGACGCCCCAGGTGTGGGCTTTATATAAAGAGGTACAAGACTACTACGACGCCGGCTTCCGCGTGCCCGACGACGTGACGGTGCTCGTGAGCGACGACAACTGGGGCAACATTCGCCGTGTGCCCAACGCCGAGGAGCGCAAGCGCAAGGGCGGATGGGGCATCTACTACCACGTAGACTACGTGGGCGCACCCCGCAACACCAAGTGGCTCAACGTCACGCAGACGCAGCAGATGTTTGAGCAGCTGTCGCTGGCCTACGACTTCGGCATTGAGAAGCTGTGGATACTGAACGTGGGCGACCTCAAGCCCATGGAGTACCCCATTACGCTGTTCATGGACATGGCCTGGAACCCCAAGCAATACTCGCAGCAGACGGTGACCGACCATACCCGTCAGTTCTTCTGCAGCGTGCTGGGCAGCCAGCTGGCCGACGAGGCAGCATCCATCTACAACCGCAACTGCCAGTACATGGCCCGCGTGACGCCTGAGATGCTCGACGCACGCACCTACAACGTGGCAACGGGCGAGTGGAAACAAGTGGCCGACGACTACCAGCGGCTCGAGCTGCGCGCGCTCCGACTCTTCGACCGGGTGCCCGCCGAGGCTCGCGACTTCTACCGCCAGCTCATCCTGTTCCCCGTCCAGGCCGCTGCCAACCTCTACGACATGTACTACGCCCAGGCCATGAACCGCTATCTGGCCGAGAAGGGAAATCCCGATGCCAACGTATGGGGCGCCAAGGTGCGGGAGTGCTTCGTGCGCGACTCGCTGCTTTGCCTTGCCTACAACCGTGACATTGCCGGCGGCAAGTGGAAGGGCATGATGACGCAGAAGCACATTGGCTACCGCTCGTGGAACGACGACTTCCCCCGCGACCTGCTGCCTCGCACCACCGTTGTGGCTACGGCCGAGCCCGGAGGCTACACCTTTACCCACTCTGAGGGCTTCGTAGCGATGGAAGCCGAGCACTACTACAGCAGCCAGGCAGCCGAGGGGACGCAGTGGAGCGTCTATCCCGACTATGGCCGCACGCGCAGCGCCGTGGCGCTGACCCCCTATACGCAGCCCGTGGGCCAGGCTTCGCTCACCTATCGCTTCACGCTGCCTGAACAGGCTCCGCAGACGGTGAAGGTGCACGTGGTGGTGAAGTCGACGCTCGACTTCCTCAACGTGGGCGGCCATGAGTACGACGTCAGCCTGGACGGCAGCGAGGCTCAGACCGTGAACTTCAACAAGACGCTCGTCGACCGCCAGCCCTACATGTACTCAGAGTTCTATCCGGCCGTGGCCCGCCGCATCGTCGAAAAGGTGGTCGAGCTGCCCGTGGGTCGCAACAGCATCCACGAGCTGACGCTGCACCCCCGTCATCCGGGCATCGTGTTCGAGAAAATTGTCATAGATTTTGGCGGATACAAGCCTTCCTACCTCTTCGGCCA
>CACXYH010000078.1 GCA_902771785.1 uncultured Prevotellaceae bacterium | reverse complement strand
GCATTACTTGGCATTTGACTTAAGGGCAAAAAAAAGAGTTTGCAAAACTTTGCAAACTCCTGTTAAGTCTCTGACACTCAAAGTGTCGCTATGAAGTCATCCCAATCCCGACTGCCCCCCTTCTTCTGGAACACTTTCTGGTACAATCGGCTTCGTATGCTGCTGATGGTGGTGGCATCCTTGCACATCACAGTGGAAATGTCCTTCAGCGGAATCCTCAGTTTCAGCAGCAGCGAAACCTGGTATTCAACCTCTGAGATGCGGAACGACCGCAGCGTAGTGGCGAAATCGGGATAGATGGGGCGCAGGGCTTCCTCCATCTTCTGCCATTCGTCTGTCGAGAGGCGTCCCGTGTCCTGTATGCGCTGCCTCAGCATTACATAATAATCGGAGTTGAAGAAGTCGGCAACCACCTCTGCCTGGGCATCGGCCACTTTCTTCGGCATCAGCTGGTTCCGCTGCTCAATCTCGTGCAGCCGCTCCTCAATCTCTTTTTTCTTCCTCCGCATCAGCCAGCCATAGATGCCGAAGGAGAGCGCAATGACGCAGGCCGCACCAATCGTCCACCAGAGCAACGTCATCCGCCATGCATACTCCTTACGACTCAGTGCCAACAGAAAAGCCTCCATATCCTTAGCCTGCTGAATCATCTCCACGCGGCTCACTTCGGTAATGTGGTCGCGCTCGCTGTCGGTGATGCGCCGCCAGGTCTCTGTGGTGCCTTGCCAGCGGACGGTCATGGAGTCCCCGCTGTGAATAGTGGCATCCATCGTGTCGCCACGCTCTATATACAGCCCATCCCGTACCTCCCATGTCGCTGTATGCTGCGGGAACAAGTGCTCCTTGTCGCCCTGCCGCTGCATATAGACCAAGTAGTAAGTACCGTCGTCGGAATATACCTTATAGAAACTCTGGCCCATCTCGTTTGGATAGGTCACTATGGTGCTATCGGGCAATACTTCCCGCTCACGCATCCACACGCCCGTGAGGTCGTGCTCGCCAGAATGGGATGTGCAGGCCGTAAGCAGCATTACCGAAATGAATGTCGCAAAGATTGCACTGACGATATTATATTGCTTGTTCTTATTTTGGGTCATAATGATATTCTTATTGCCACAGCGGTAGCCCTCGCTGTTTCAGTATGTTTATCTGTTCAGCGAGGGTGATGGGCTGTTTGGTATATTCCATATACAAAAGAAACGTCCCACCCTGGTCCGCTGGTCTTGCGACGAGAAGCGTGGTGGGATTTGTTGGTACAAAAGTACTGCTTTTTTCTGAGATGGCCAAACAACTTGAAGGGAAATGCTCATTTGAGGCAAATATTTACGTCTCTTTATGTCTTTCCCTACTTTTCCACTCGCTTCGTGTGAATATAGACGATGCCGGTCTTGCCTTCGGCTTTGTATTCGCGGAGGGTGGCGGCATTTTTGTGGACGCTGATGGAGGCGATGTCGGCTACCTGCAGGAGGTCGTCGATGCTCAGGTCGTCGGGAATGCGGAGGCCGTCGATGACGTAGGCAGTTTTAGGGAGGGAAGCCAACGACGATACCTCTAACGACGATGCCTCGTCCTGAACGTCGGACGCCGAGGAAGCAGACGGCTCCGTGGGCTCGCCCATCAGACGGAAGGTGATGGGCACGGTGAACTTCACGCGGACCTTCTTGCCGCTCTGCACGCCCGGCTCCCACTTCGGCATTTCGTCAACCAGCCGCAGCGCCTCGGCATCGAGACTGGGACTGATGCTGCGCATCACCTTCGCATCGCTGACGCTTCCGTCCTCGTTGACGATGAAGGTCACGACGACACGCCCCTGCAGCCCTTGCTCCTCGGCATCCTGCGGATAGACCACATGGGTGGCGAAATAAGTCATCAGCGCCTTCGGCCCTCCGGGGAAATCTGGCATCTGCTCGACCACATCGTACGTGTGCTGCTCGACGGCCGCCGGTGCCTTGGGCTCTGCGCGCTTCGGCTGCGGTTCCTGCCGAGAGGGCTCGCTCTTCCGGACGGCAGCCACCTCGTGAATCGCCTCGCTGAGGGCCTGCCGGCTCTCACTTTCCACCTGAGCCGCCACCTTCTTCACGGCGGGCTGGGCAAAGGCGAGCACGGCCAGCAGGGCGACGGGCACCACAAGGAGCAGCTTCAAGCTGGCGACGGGAGCCGAACGGCGGGCCGACATCATGCGGATGCGCTGACGCAGGGCGCGCTGGCTCAGGTTGTTGGCCATCGTGAAGAGGCGGTCGCCAACGGCCTTGCGGATGAGCAGCAGCTGATACTGGCGGGCATCGACGCCCTCGCGCAGCACGGCTTCGTCGGCTTCGAACTCGTGCACCTGCTGCAGCTCGCGGCGCAACAGCCAGGCGGCGGGGTTCCACCACTGGAAGATGGTGAGTACGTTCATCAGCAGCACGTCGAGCGAATGACGGCAGCGCACGTGGGCCAGCTCGTGGGTCAGGATGGCATGCGGGCCCTGCTCGTAGTCGTTGCGGCTGAGCACCACACAGCGGAACCAGCTGAAGGGGGCCTCGTCGCCATCAGCAACGTAGATGCGCACGCCCTCGCGCTCTTCTGCCAGCTCGGCGCATCCTATCATGCGGTGCAGCTGCCAGAGCGACCACACCTCGCGCAGCGCGAAGAACAGAAGGCCTGCATAGTACAGCCAGAAGCACCAGTGGGCAACACTCGCCGAAGAGAACGACTCGGGGGCGGCTCCACTCACGCCCGACACCAGCAGCCCTTCGACCATCACCACACTGCGCGTCACCGCTGAAGGCCGCTCTACCGACAGCTGCACCCACGGCAGCACGAGAGAGAGGGCCACCATGGAGAGCAGCGTCAGGCGGTTGAGCCGATGAAACGTGTCGCGGCTGAGCAGCAGGCGGAACAGCAGGTAGAACGCCAACAGCAGCACGCCTACCTTGAGTTGATAGACCAGCATCATCCGTTCTCGACCTCCTTAATCAGCTCGCGCAGCTCGTCGACAGAGATTTTCTCGTCCTTGACCAGCGCCGAGACGGCGTTCATGTAGGAACGTCCGAAGAACTTGTCAATCACGCTCTTCAGCGTTCCGCCCTTATACTCCTCGCGCGTCATGCAGGCATAGTACTGGAAGCAGCGCTGGTTGAGCGCCTTGTGGGCCAGGAAGCCCTTCTCCTCCATGATTTTCACGAGCGTGGCCAGCGTGTTCACGTGGGGACGCGGTTCGTCGTAGTGCGACTGCAGTTCGCGCACCTGCATGGGGCCGTACTCCCAGTACAGCTCCATGATTTCTTCTTCTTTCGGGGTTAACTGTTTCATAAGTTAAAGTATATTCTCATTAGTATTTCTCTGGGACGCAGACGATTCTGCGTGTAGGTGGTATAGGTGTTGCTCACCACGCGGCGCTCGTAGTTGCGATTGCCCATGAGGTTGTAGCAGTAGATGCCGGCCTCGTAGCGCTTCTGACGATAGGAGAGCGAGAGGTCGCAGAACACGTTCGTCGACACGGTGCGGTCGGTGGAGTGGTTCAGGTCGGTGGTCCAAGCCAGCTGCCAGTTGCCCGGCATGAGGAAGAGCTTCAGCTGGTGGGCAAACGAGCGCAGGGCGTCGCCCCGCTCGCGGGCCACCGTCTGCCGGCTGCTGTCGTACGCTGAATGCTCTTCGACCGACAGCCAGCTGGCGGGTTGCGCGCTGGCGCTGAAGCTGAGCGAGGTGGTCGTGGTGTGGGCCTGCCGGAGCGCGTCGCCCAGCAGCATGCGGTAGTTGCTGCGTCCGGCCCGGCCTTCGAGCGTGAAGGTGAGGCGGGCCACATCGAAGCCCTTGCTGATGCGGGCGGTAGCGTTCAGGCTGTGGCCGTGAGTATGCTGGTCGGTAGCCTCGCGCCGATAGATGCCTCCGTCCAGGAGCGTGCTGCGATAGAGGCGCAGGTGCTGCTGGGCCGAGGCCGACAGGCGCAGACTGGTGAAGAAGCTCTTCAGCGCGTTGTGATAGGAGAGGAAGGCCGAAGCGGTGTGGCTAGTGGTATTGTCGAACGTGCCCCCACCCTGCTGGAGCGTGAGATAGCTCGTGAACACGGGCGATGCGCCCGATTGCTTCAGGTCGAGGGGTGTCCAGCCGTAGGCATAGCTGCCCGAGAACTCCCACCTCGGCGTGGGTTCATAGCGCACGTAGGCCGTCGGCTCGATGAGCAGGTCGCTACGCCGGCGGTCGTTCAGCGTGCGGGCCAGCCACGTGAGGGGCACTTCGAGCGAGAGGCGCAGCTCATCGGTCTTATAGACAAGCGCCGGCTGCAGTGTCGTCTTGTACTCGTCGTAGCGGTCGCGCCCGCTGCCCAAGTAGTTTTCGGAGTGCATGCGCTGGTGGCGGGCGTCTTCGCTCAGCGTCCAGGTCATGTCGGCACGTCCCAGCTTGTGGCCATAGCCTGTAGAGGCTCCCCAGAAGAAAGTCTGCAGGTCGAGCTGCTGCCACGTGTCGTTGGTGAGCAGGAGCTGTCCGGGCAGGTCATTATAAGAAAGGTAGGCATTGGCACGATAGCTGCGACGGCCAATGGTCTTCGTCACGCGCAGCTGGTCGGTCAGGTAGCGCTGGCGCGGTTTCACCCGCTCTGTGCGGCTCAGCCCCTGGCCGTCGAGCGACTGTCCGCGACTGCTGTTGAAGTCGATGTAGCCTTTCAGAGAATTGTTCACATAGAGCTGGTCGGTGTTCACCTTGTATTGCAGCTCGCCATTCAGCTGGCGTGTGCGGCTCGTGGCCGTCACGTCCTCGACGACCGTTGCCCCGCTCAGCACGTCGGTATAGGTGGTCTCCGTCAGGCGTTGCTGGTCGCTGTTGTCCCAAAGGCCGTTGAGCTGCACGCGCAGGTCATTGTCGCCGCGCGTCTTGAAAAGCCAGTTGGTGGCCAGCATGTGAGTCTGATTAAAGCTGCTGCGCTGCCGAGGCAACTGCGGGGCAGCGAGCGAAATGTTTGAGAGCAGGCCGCTCTCGGTGGGAGCATAGTCGAGGAGCGAACCGATGTCGACCACCTCGCGGCTGATGTCCTTGCCGGTATTGTTGGTCTTGAACATAGACACGCTCTGGCGTTGCCTGGCAAACAGCATGGCCATGAGCCGACTGTCGCACAGCCAGCGGCCTTCGCCCTGTAGCGTGTGACCGCCTGCAGCATCGACAAAGCCCTGCCACACGTTTTTGGCTTCGTCCTTGAGCACGATATTGAGGGCGGCCTGCTCGCTGAAGCTGATGTTCTTCAGGGCTTTCACGGGCTGATGATTGCGCATCACCTGCACCTTCTTCACCTTGTCGGCCTGCAGGTTTTCTGAAACCTGAGCATACTTGGAGCCCGTGAGATCCATGCCCTCAACATAGAACTTGTTGATGCGCTTGCCCTCGTACTCGATACTTCCATCCTCATTGACCTTCATGCCGGGCATCTTCTTTATCACGTCGGCAATGCTGCGGTCTTGCTTTTGCTGAAAGGCGGCCACGTTGTAGTTGAGCGTGTCGCCCTCCTCGCGGATTTTCTGTGCCTTTACCGTGACCTCCTTGATTTGCACCGCCGTCTCTCTTAAGATGACGGTCTGCCCCTGTTTGTAATCCCTCAGGGCGATGGTGTCGCGGGCAAAGCCCATCTTCGAGCAGACGAGCCACACAGCCTGTCGCCCCTCGGGCACCTTCACGCTGAAGCTGCCATCGCTGCCCGAACGCGTAAAGGCCACGGTCTTGTGCTGTATGTCGGTTGCCACCACCGACACCTGAGCCACTGGCCGCCCCGCTTCGCTGACCGTACGCCCGGTGTAGGTCTGCGACCACACGGTGCTGGGCAATAGGAGTAGAAAGAGATACAGGCTCCTCATGCTATCAGAATATCTCCATGAACACGGGCGTATGACCCTTTACTTTTTCGCCCGAGCGTTCCTTCACGATAATAACCTGACCGCCCGTGGCTTGATTGAGAAAAGTAGAGGGGTCTTCGAGAAAACGGGTGTACAGCTTCTGAAAGTCCTGCTGTGTGGTCTTCTCGGGTTTCTTTCCCTCGTAGGCGATGGGCAAGCCCTGCCCCTGCCTGATGCTGATGCAGGCATAATGATAATCGCCTGCGGCATCGTCAGCAGCCAGAATGAGGCCGGGCAGGCCGCCCAACTTCCAAGGGCCGTTGTCGTAAGGCAGGTCGAGGGTGTACCATACGCGCCAGGTGCGGCCGTGCCAAGTAGCTTCGGCCTGCTGGCAAGTGTAGCCGGCGATGACAGAGTCGCCTTCGAGCAACTGCCAGTCGAAAGGGTTCATGGGTTCCTCAACGACATACTTCGTGCGGAAAACATTGTTCATGTAGCTCATGGTGCCATCCTTGGGATAGTTCTTCAGCACCTCCCACGGCTGGCCACCGCGGGGCACGCTCTTACTGTTGAGGGCCGATATCATCTCGTCGACGGGAGCATTGGTCTTCGACAATGAATCGCTAATGAACGTACGACGCCGGGAGTACTCGCTGTAGCACAACGACTGGCGTTCGCCCACAAGCAGTTTCACCACGTCGTTCCTCAGGTTTGCATCGCCTTGATTCATCCTGTACTTCACTTCATAGCTTACCTCGAGCACCGACTTGTCTGCGTCTTGTGCCCACGCGCCGAGCACCAAAAACAGCCCGACCCCTAAAATCATCATTCTTCGCATGCTATTCTATTGTTTGTTGTTCAATATAAACTCTGCCTGCCGGATCATCAGCTTCAGTTCCTCCGGACGCTTGTCCTCGCCAATCATATAGGCCATGTTGAGGAACTGCCGATAACTGTAGCGGGCATTGTCTGTGTCGCCGATACGCTCATAAGCCTTTGCCAGGCGGAAATGCAGGCGCGTGTCGCCACCGCCGCCAAAGACCATAACGCATTGTTTCAGTTCCTCAGCAGCCAGCGTGTCCTGCCCCGTCTGCTCGAAGCCTCGCGCCAGCAGTTCGTGAATGCTCAGCAGCAGTTCACGGTCGGGCATCAGCTGATCAAGGGCTTTCTGCAGATAGGGGATGCCCTCTTCGCATCGCCCACTCTCGACACAAGCCACGCCGAGGCGATAAAGGCAGTTGGTATTCTTGTAGCGATTGATTTCAGCAGCCTGCTTCAGGTAGACGTAGGCCGTGTCGTAGCGCTCTTCCGAGAAATAGCAGAGACCTAAAGAATAGGCGACATCATAGGTCTTCATGCCCGCATCGAGCAGTTCGTGATAGACAGGCTTGGCCAACGGCACCAGCATGGACAGGAAACAGGCATCGGCAAACTGCTTCTTTGCAAGCAGATGTTCTGGATGGGCAATAACGAAGAAACTCGTGATGCGCCTGGCCTGGTCATATCGTTCGTCTTCGTTGTAGCAGCGAGCCATGTCGGCAACCACCTCGCCGTCGTCGGGAAAACGCTTCAAGATGCGCGCGCCCCAGTAATACATATCCTCACGACTATCTGTTCGCTGATAGCTGTAATACAGACGATGCAGGTCTTCGAGTGTCAACTCTACTCCACCCATTAGCTCTGCCTGACCGTCAACCACTCGGACGGAGTCGGGTTGGACCAACGCCTCCAACAATTCTGCGCATTGAGCATAGGCGCCACGCTCAAAATGCACACGGGCAACACGTAGCACACTATCCACTCGCAGGGAGTCGGCTGCCCTTGCCTGTCCGACGCAAAGGGCAAACAATAAGATTAAAAAACAACGCATCATAGGCAGTATCTTTGCTAAAACGCAGCAAAGATACAAAGAGTTTGCGAATTAGACTAATATATTTAGTTAATTAAGACTAAACGTTTTAGTTTCGTCTTAGCTCAATGCGAAAGGTGGTGCCTTTACCAAGCTCCGACTCTTTGACAAAGATGCGGCCTTTATGATATTCTTCTACGATGCGGCGAGCCAAAGAGAGACCTAGTCCCCAACCGCGCTTCTTCGTGGTGAAGCCAGGGGTGAAGACATTCTTGACATCTTTCTTCTTTATGCCCTTGCCCGTATCAATTACTTCGACGGCAACACGTTCATCCTCCTCAAACAGCCAAAGGTCTATGCGCCCAGCACCCTCCATGGCATCAACGGCATTCTTGCAGAGATTTTCAATGACCCACTCGAAAAGCGAAGCATTCATCTTTACCCGGACATCGTGGTTGGGGAAATGACGTGTTATCTGCACTTTCTGCGACGTACGACGGTCCATGTAGTCGATCACGTGTTCCAGAACCTCATTCATCGAGGCATCTACGGGCTCAGGCAGCGAACCGATCTTCGAGAAACGCTCGGCAATGAGTTGCAGGCGCTTCACGTCTTTGTCAAGTTCAGGAATAAGTTCATCATCGGGATAATTCTCTTTGAGTATCTCTACCCAAGCCATCAGAGAGGAGATAGGAGTACCCAACTGATGGGCAGTCTCTTTCGACAGGCCAACCCACACCTTGTTTTGCTCGGCCCGTTTCGAGGACAGCAAGGCGAAAATGGCCACAACAACGAAAATCATGACGATGCCTAACTGGACGTATGGCCATTGAGTGAGCCGCTTCAGCATTGTCGACTCGTCATAACACACAAGCTGATAGTCGGTAGAATCACCATATTCTATTTTTATATAGTCGCCGGCCTTGCGCATTTTCTGTCCATACTGGGCAATACGCTCCTCAGCATCGTCGCCTTCAATGTCCACATTACGATAGTCGTTCACATGGCCGGCAGCATCGAGCACAATGACAGGAATGGTATTATTGCCCTCAATGACATTGATGACAAGCGAGAGGTCGGTGGTCTCATCGGCCTCTTGCAATTTATGCATGGCTTGCGCCCAAAGCTCCATCTTGGCACGCTCTTCTTTCTGCAAATCGCGAACCAACAGATGAGACACCAGCAAGGAGGCGACAGCTATCAACACCGCTGCCACCACCAACCAGATTTTCACTTGTCGTATTCTGTCAGTCCATTGCATACCTCTTATATAAACGTAAAGTCCCAAGATTTATTATATAATCTCGGGACTCGAACATCTATATCATCAATTCCAAAAATTAATCGACAGGGGGTAAACGATGGTAGACGACCTTTCCTTTCAGCTGTGTCAACCCGCTGATGCCGTCGGGATTATAAATGACGAAACTACCATCGCCTCGCTGTAACCAGAGATTTCCCTTCTGATCGTAGAACACGTGTTCATACAACGAATAGATTTCTTCTTTGCGGGTGTTTTCCTTCCATTGCTCGCGGTCTACCACATCGGTCTTGATAGTCTTCGTAATGACAGGAGTACTCGTCAGGTCACCTGCCGACCAGTCGTAGTATTGCTTGTCGTAAAGACTGGTCTGGCCATAAGCATGCTTGGCATTCATGGCAAAACGAATGAAATGCTTGTTTTCGCCAGGCAGGAGAAAAGCTTCTTTCCAAGCTATATTGTCAATATCATCGAACTGGGTCTTCAGCACCTGTTCGCCCATAGCAACATAAAGCGTCTTCGTCGTCTCATTGAAGTAGAGTGCCACAGCTTCGCCCTCACCTCCATTACCTATATCTTTCTTACTAAAGACCTTTGCAGGTTTACCAAATGGGAATACTATCACATCAGTCCCTGCAGCAACTACCATCGTTCCGTCGTCAAGAAGAATAATGTCATTATGATTTACAGAGACTTTACGAATAGGCTTGAACCCCTGCTCTACGTCGATGAGAATATTATCCTCACCTACCAGAGCAGCATACTTACCATTTGGCGAGAAAATAATACGACGAACAACATCATTATGCTTCAATGCTTCCTTTGCATCGCCACCTTCGGCAAGTATCAATGGCGAAGTCTGCACACTCTGCCCATCATACTTCACAATGCCCTTGTCTGCGACCAGGAGATATAAATCCTTACGATCGCAGCCTACAGCCAGGACACGAGGACGATTGCGTGTCTTACGTGGAATCACGATGCGCACTTCGCCTGTTTCCTTATTGACAGCACGCAAGGTGTTTGCATCACTATGATAAATATCGAAGAAATAAATATCAGTTGCACTCTCGCAAGGCCTCTCCTTCACCCAGTCGTCAACTAAATTCAAGATAGCATATTTATTGCTCACCTTGGGCGTTGTAGTCTTGTTCGCTGCCGAAGACACTGACTTGCGCACAGCCGTACGACGTTGTTGAGCACTAAGACCTATGAAAAAAAACAAACATAGGGCTGCAAATAAAATAACACGTTTCATAATTATACTCCTTTCTTTTAGCAAGTTTTCTCGGGCAAAGATAAAGAATAATTTTGAAACAGCAATGCATCATATCATCTAAAAGCAAATTTTGTACGCATTGCAGCGTAAAATTGTTGCAAGAATCGATTATAAGAACAAAAAGAACGCATAGGTTACATGAAAAACACAAAAAAGAGCCCTGCTTCATGTCTGAAACAGGGCTCCTCGCTTTTGTCTTCTGATAAAAGACGGCGGCCTCCTACTCTCCCGCATTGCATTGCAGTACC
>CACXYH010000077.1 GCA_902771785.1 uncultured Prevotellaceae bacterium | reverse complement strand
AAAAAAAGTGTAACTTTGCAGCGACTATATTACGAAACTGTTATGGTAATAGGATACACAACAGGGGTCTATGACCTCTTTCACATTGGACACCTCAACCTGCTGAAGAATGCCAAGGGCATGTGCGACAAGCTGGTGGTGGGCGTGACGGTAGACGAACTGGTGGCCTACAAGGGCAAGAAAGCAATGATTCCTTTTGAAGACCGGATTGAAATTGTGCGCAGCATCAAGTATGTGGATGCCGCCGTGCCCCAGTACGACATGGACAAGCTGACGGCCTGCAAGAAGCTGGGCGCCAAATATCTGTTCGTGGGCGACGACTGGTATGGAACGGAGAAGTGGAAGCAATACGAAAGGGACTTTGAGGCTGAAGGCATTCAGATCGTTTACTTCCCCTACACGAAGGGCATCTCATCGACACAAATAACCAAAGCCCTGAACGCCGTGAGAGGGCAGGATTTAACGGACTTAAAATAAAAGAAACGCGTTATGGTAAACAAGGATTTTTGTCTCAGCTCTTACATTGCCTTCCGCTACATCTGCGAAGAAGGCATGAACTTCTACGAAGGTTTCGAGCATCGCCACTTCAAGCCTGTTCCACAGGAGCAGCGCATTCCCGTGACGACCTCGGAAGACATTGACCGAGAGATACAGAAGCAGTTCGACCAGCTTTACGGAATGTACGACAGCATTGGCATCCTGCTGTCGGGAGGCATGGACAGCGCCAACCTGGCTGCCTACCTGAAACCGGGCAGCCACGCCTACACCTTCGTGGCGCAAGGCACGCAGGTGTTCAATGCCGACGAGGAGCGTGCTGCCCGCTACTGCCAGAAGTTCGGGCTGAAGCATCATTTCGTCGACATCTCCTTCGACGATTATAAGGAGTATACGCCCAAAGTGATGGCCACGAAGTGCGCCCCCGTTCACTCTATTGAGCCGCAGATTTACAAGGCTGCCATGATGGCCCACCAGGACGGTGTGCAGCTGATGATTGTTGGCGAGAGTGCCGACCTGATTTTCGGTGGCATGGACCAGCTCATCTCGCGCGAATGGAAGTTCGACGACTTCGTGCGCCGATACACATTCCTCGACCCGCAGCTGGTGCTGGCTAACCCTGTAGACATGATGCCTCTCTACGAGAAGTATCGGAAGGAGGGCGACCTGATAGACTATATGACCTTCATGGACGACGTGTTTGCCATTGAGAGCTCGGGCTCCTATCTGAACGCTTTCGGCACCGCCGACATGCCCTACTACGACCCATATGCCCGCCTGGTGATGGCTGAGCCGCTCGACCTGAACCGCGTGCGCAACGGCGAGCCGAAATACCTGGTGCGCGGTCTCTATGCCATGAAGTATCCAGAGATTCCCATCCCCAACAAGATTCCCATGCCACGCCCCGTCGACATGATATTCAAGGACTGGGAAGGTCCGGTGAGACCCGAGTTCAGAAAGGACATTCCCATGCAGCAGCTGACGGGCAACCAGAAGTGGCAGCTGTGGTGTGCCGAGCAGTTCCTTAACACCTACGAACCGTAAGGAAATGGGCAAGCTGACCGTGCTACGGCAGTATGCCGAGGAATACTGGCTTGAGCACTGGGGCTACAAGCTGATGCCTGCCCGCCAGCAACGCTTCATCGGTAAGCTGAGGAAGCGTGGGCGGGTGAAGGTGGCGTTCTTCGTGCTCGATGTAGCCATGTGGAAGTATCAGGGGCTCTACGAACAATTGCAGGCAGACGCCCGCTTCGAAACGTTCATAGTGCTCTCGCCCTCGAACAACCATTCGCACGAACAGCAGGTGTACGACCTGCAGCACATGCGGGCCTACTTCGACGCACAGAAAATGGCCTACATCGACTGGCGACTGGAGGACGGCGCGCCGCCACCCGACGTCAGACGCAGCATCAATCCCGACATCGTGTTCTACACCCAGCCTTATCATGGTGCCTATCACCCGAAGCACTGCTTCCTGCAGTTCACGGACAGGCTCCTGGCTTACTATCCCTACGCCTACCTGCTGATAGAAGACCCCTACATTTATGACGGGCCTTTCCTGAACATAGCCTGGAAGCTGTACTACTACGACCGCTTCAGCCTGCAGAACGCACGCCAGTTTGCGCGCAACAAGGCACGCAACGTCGTGGTGACGGGCTATCCCAATGCCGATGTCTACATGCAGGACGCTCCTTCCACGGCATGGAAAGATGCGGGGCACAGCAAGAAACGGCTCATCTGGGCTCCGCACTTCACGCTGTCGAACGACGGGTCGCCCTTCTCGCGCTCTAATTTCCTGGACCTTTGCGACTTCATGCCGCAGCTGGCCCAGCGCTATCGCGACCAGTTGCAGATAGCCTTCAAGCCGCACCCCAGCCTGATGCGCGAGCTGTGCAACCACCCGCAGTGGGGGAAGGAGCGGGCCGAGGCCTACTACAGGCAGTGGGCCGACATGCCCAACACGCAGCTTGAGCTGGGCGGGTTTGTCGATTTGTTCCGCGGGTCGGACGCGATGGTGCACGACAGCGGTTCGTTCGTGATTGACTACATGTACTTCAACAAGCCCGTCATGTATATAGCCAAAGACATTGAGCGCACCAAGCGGCAGGGCAACCAGCTGAGCCGCATGGCCTACGAGCACCACTACATAGGCAAGACGCAGCAAGACATCACAGACTTCGTAGAAAAGACGGTCTTGGGCGGCGACGACCCCCTGAAGGAAGCACGCCTCAGCTTCCGCAACGAATATCTGTTGCCGGCCAACGGCAAGAGCGTGGCCCGCAACACCTACGAAGACATGATTGCATCCTTAGGACTTTAGCAAGAAAGTCAACGGCTTCCGTTAAGAACCTTCAGCACCTGGGGCAGGAACTTCTGCATAGCCCAGAAGATGGCGACGCTGAGCGCATAGATGAGGATCGGCGTCACAAGATACTGCAGGGTCATGAGCAGCGGTTGCTGCGTGTTGCGGAAGAGGGTCTTAGCCAGAAAGAAACCTAAGCTCAACGTAAACTCAATGTGCAGCGAATAGACGAAGAAGCTGCTCGACGACAGCAACCGGTGGAAGCGGAAGTCGGGCTTCTTCTGGAGGAACAAGTAACCCAGGTTGAAGGCGCTGAACATGCCCAGCAGCGTGTAGAGCGGCATGAGCTGATAGCCCCAGAAGCTGTTCGTGCAGTCGAGTCGTACCACCGTCAGCAGCATGATGAGCGTCAGCACATGATTGACAATCCTTACGCTTTGCTGCTCGCTGTATAAGTTCTTCTTGTTGAGACTCCAGTAGCCCCCCAGCACAAAAAAGAGGCTCTGCACGCGAAGGGCCATGTAGGGCCAGATGCGGAAGAGAAGCAACACAAGAACGACGACAGCACCTATTTTCCCAGTTTTCTTGAAGAACCAATAGACCAATGGCGAGAGTATGGTGATGATGATCAGGTCTCTGACATACCAGAACGTGCCCAGTACAGGTCCGCTGATGAGCAGCTTCATGCCCAGCAGATTCAGAAAGACATCTTCGTGCGAAGTGTAGTCCCACAGAATGTGAGGCCAGTTCATGTTGTTCCAGTATTCCAAGGCAGCACCAGAAGCGCTGGTTCCGCTCAGGCTTTCGCCATAGCACACCAGCATGGTGAGGGGTATGCACAGCAGGTTCCACAGCACATAGGGAACGAACAGCGTACGAACGCGACTGCTCAGCTTCTGCCGATAGACGGAGGTGTCGAGCTTGGTGATGTTATGGAAGAACAGATAACCGGAGATAAAAAAGAACGAGGGCACGCCTATCTGCGCTATGCCGTCGCTGAAGAGCACCTTCACGATGTGGTAGAAGTCGGCAGCGTTCAGGTGCGACCAGTCGGCAATGGGTTCGAGCGTTCCTCGGCAATGAATGACCACTACGAGGAACGTGAGGGGAAACCGCAGGAATGCGATGAGTTGCGAATTAGCCTTGTCCATGTTGCTTCTTGAAACGTTTGAGCAGGAAGTCCTGGCACTCCTGCAGGATTTGTACCTTTGCCAGCCGCATGATGCCGTAGTAGAGCAGCGCAGCCAGTAGCACACGGCAGCCCAGCAGCAGCCACAAGTTACCAATGCCAAGGGTCAGCCAGAAGGTGGCAGCCATCACGGCGGCGGCAGCCAGGGCGAAGGGCATGATGTCCTGCAGCAGCATCAGCAAGCCGTAGCTTAGGAAGCGGGCCACTTGGCTATACCAGATGAAGAACCACAGCAGCTGCAGGGCTACGTAGACCATCACCATGACGCGAATGCCGTAGGGCCAGATAAGCAGCATCACCACGATCTGAACCACTCCCAACGAGGCTGTCACCCAGAGATAGATGTCGGAGCGCTTCTTGCTGATGATGAAATTGTTGAACAGCGTGCACAGAGGCGCCACGGCACCGGCCACGCAGAGCATGCGCAGCAGGTAGGCACTCTCCCTCCACTTCTCGGTGATGGCGATAATGATGAACTCGTGGGACACGAGCGCCAGTCCGAACATCAGCGGAAACGAGAGAAATGCCGTGAAGCGAACCATCTTGCGCAGGGCCCGCAGCTGTCGCTCGTGGTCGTCGTCGATGCCTGCCAGCACGGGCTGGGCCACCTGCAGTATCATTCCCTGAATGACTGAGCCTGCCTTGTTGTTCCACTGTGAAGCCTGATTGTACTGTCCCACGGCTTGCGGCTTATAGTAATAGCCCAACAGCACGTTGAGCACGTTGTTGTTGATGATATTTATAATATAGGTGAGGAGAATCTTGCTTGAGAAGCGGAACATGCTCATGGCCGGCCCGAAGTCCAGGTGGAACGTGGGGCGCCAAGGCGAGAAGTGCCACAGCATGAGCGTGTTGACTGCTACGTAGAGAACGCCCTGTGTGGCCAATGCCCAATAGCCAAATCCGAGGGATGCCATCACCACCGCTACGAGCGAAGCCGTCATCGTGGCGATGATGTTGCATTGTGCCGTCTGCTTCACCATCAGGTTGCGAAACAGGTAGGCCGTCTGGGCTGTGCCGAAGCTGGCGAAGATGGTAGCCAGGAAGGCATAGCGCGACAACGGAACGAGCTCCGGCGTATGGTAGTATCGGGCGATGAGGGGTGCTGCAAGGAACAGGATGACGTAGAGGGAAGTACCCACGATGACGTTGAACCAAAACACGGAGTTGTAGTCTTTGTGCGTAGCCTCCTTCAAGTTGGCAATAGCAGTACGGAATCCGCTGTCCTGCAGCGAATTGGCAATCAGCGTGAAGACCACGATCATAGCCGTCATGCCGTAGTCGTAGTCACTCAGCTTTCTGCCCAGCCAGATGCCGAAGACGAGCCCCAGCAGTTGCTGAGTACCATTGTTCATGATACCCCAGAAGAGTCCTTTTGCTGTTTTTTCCTTGAGCGTTTCGGCCATTATCGCTGCGATTTGTAGTTGATGGGTGTGCCCTCGCCCTTCATGATGCGGGCGGCTTCCTGCGGCGTGAAGGTGACGGGTCCTCGCATCAGCTCGGGCACGTTGTAGCTCTTCAGCAGCTGCCGGTGGCAGTCGGGGTCTTCCATGGGCAGCTCGAAGGGCTTCGAACCGCTGCCGTCGGCATTGATGTGGGCTATGAAGGGACGGGTGAAGACGCCGTCGTAGCGGCGCGAGGAGAACACCACCCAGCGTCCGTTGTCCGACCAGCTGTGGTAGCTCTCCGTGTCGTCAGAGTTGCATTCGTCCAGGGGGCGGGCCTCGCCCGTAGTCAGGTCCATGAGCCAGAGGTCGGCGTCGTGGTGCCAGATGTGGAAGCAGCCCCACTGGCCGAGCGAGAACATGAGCCAGCGCCCGTCGGGCGAGATGCGAGGCAGCGTGGCGCTCTTGTCGAGGCTGTCGGCCTGGAACACCAGCTCGCGCTCGCCGAACTCGAGGGTCTCAGGGTTGAACGACTTGCGGTAGATGTTGTATTTCAGCTCCTGGGCACGCAGCGTGATTTCCTCAAGGTCTACCGAGTCGGCTTCGTACTTGAAGTGGGCGCTGCAGTAGTAGAGGCTCTTGCCGTCGGGTGCCCAGCAGGGGAAGATTTCCAGCTCGTCGGGGCGTTGCTCAATGGTCGTCACCTCGTGGCGCTCCACGTCGTAGACAATCAGGTCGCTCTCGGCGTCGAACACCTCAATCTTGTTCAGGTCGACGGTATGGAAGCTCTGCATGGTGCGGTTGGTGGAGTAGGCAATGAGCTTGAGCCAAGGATGCCAGGCGGGATAGACGCCTGCCGATACGAGCGAGTCGTGCTGCATGCAGACTTTCTCCACCCGCCCGTCGTAGGCAATCAAGGTGCCGGCGTTGGTCTGGCGGGCGTGAAACTGCATGCGCTCTGGATTGTATTGCTGGAAGCTGTGGCAGTTGACGCACTGGCCCCCACCCTTCTCGGTAGAGCAGAGCATGTTGTCGACGAACACCCATTCGTCGAAGGTCTCCAGGCAACGCTGGTTGAGCGTCAGCTCCTCGTAGCTGACGTAGGAAGGCGAGATGAGGCGATAGCTGAGCCAGGGGGTGATGCTGTCGGCCGAGACATAGATGCTGAACGGACGGAAGCGCGTCCAGCGCCCATCCTTCTGGGCGTAGACCTCGACGCTGATGGCCTTGCCCTGAGCTCGCCGTGCGAGCGCATGCCAGTCGTCGATGTCGGGCCGCGCCTTCAGCCCGCCACAAATGATTTCCTCGCCCTCGGCAGCGAAGCGCACGACGGCGTCGTCGGCTCCGTTGAGCACCTCGAAGTTCAGCGGGGCGATGTTCACGGGCACCGTCACGTCGACGTAGTCGGGATAGAGCTTCGGCAGCAGCCGGCTCTCCGTGTAGTGCTGCGGCACCTGCGGCCTGCTGCAGGCTGCAAGCAGGCAACACAATGCGATGAGAAGGTAACCTATAGCGTGCTTCATTCTTCAAAGAGCTGATGGCGGTTGTGGCGGTAGTAGTTCATCGTGAAGGTAGCTAAGTCCTGCAGCTCGCGGGTCTCGCCCGTTGTGCTGAGGATGTGCTCAATGAGAAAGAGTTCCAGCTGTGCGCGGTCGGCGGTGAGGAAGTTGTCTGTGCGCAGCAGCGGCGGTATGCCGGCCAGCAGCGGGTCGTCGGCTGCCAGTCGCGGATTGTGGATGTAGGCCTCGTAGCGTTTGGCCCATGCCTGGTGGAAGTCGGTCTTCTTCAGCATGTTGACGAAGCGCTGGGCAGCCACGTGCTCGCCGTTGATTAGGGAGCACATCGTCATCAGCTTCAGTTTCTCTACCGTCCAGCCATACTCCACGCCGTCTTCCATGCACCAGCGGTAGCAGTAGTTGGGCAGCCCGTATTGCAGGTAGAGCATCTTGCCCTCGGTGTGGACGGCACGGGTGCTGAAGGGAGCCTGCGGACGCTGTCCGCCGTCAGGATACTTGGCGGCCGCGGCGGCTTGCTGGCCTGTGCGGAAGAGGGCCAGGTTGCGCATCAGGCAGATGAGCCTCGTAGGCTCGCCCTTCGTGCCTGCGGCGGTCTTCAGCATGCCGGCCCAGTCGGCCTGCCACATGCTGCGGCTCATGGAGAGCTCGCGATGCAGATTGTCGTCCTGATGCCAGCATAGCGCTACGACCATCAGCGTGGCAGCCACGACGCCCCGCTGGCCCCACTGGCGGAGGCTGACGGGCTTGAGGGCGGCCATGAGCAGGGTGCTCGCCACGAGCAAGGCATAGGGCAGGTAGTAGAGCGGATAGCTCTGGCCAGGACGGCAGTAGACGGGCAATGCTGCCCAGTAGATATGCTCAAGGGGCGTCGTGTGATAGACGTACTGATAGCACGCCAAGGGTACCCCGATGATGCCTATCAGCCCGACGGCTACTACGACGGCCGTTGCGCCTGCACGCCGCTCGCGCCGCCAGGCCAGCACCATCATGAGCGCAGCCGCCCAGAGCGCATAGAAGCCTAAGAGCGGATAGCCGCCGCAGAGCGTCAGCACCAGGAAGGCGAGCCCTGCCCAGCGGCTGCGACGGCCGAGCCAGCTGCCGATGCCGGCCAGCCCTACGGCACTCACGCTGCCCAGCGTGGCCACAAAGGCGTGGCCGGGCAACTTCAGGTAGTAGGTCCAGTAGCCCAGCGTGGCAATCGTGAGCAGCAGGCAGGCCACAGGCACGAGCCTGACGACTTGCCAGCACCCCAGCACGCGGCCCTGCAGCCATACGAAAAAAGCCCAGAGCAGGCACAGCAGTCCTGCTCCGAGCATGGGGTAATAGAAGTATTGGGTGAGATAGGAGCCGGCCCACGTGAGCAGTCCGCCCGCCACGACCATGCGTTGCTGGAAGAACAGCGGTGTGCGCATGAAGAGGTTCTGCTCCTGTAGCTTGTACAGCAGGTCGGCCTCGAAGACTGCCAGCGCGACAGCCATCAGCAGCACACAGAGATAGGACAGCCCCTTGCCTCTCAACACTTGATGCTTCAACTATGAACTATCCGACTTGGCTTCCAGACTTCACGTCCTTCGTCGTGGTGACCACGCTCAGGCTCTCGTCGCTGTCGACGGCCGAGAGAATCATGCCCTGACTCTCAATGCCCATCATCTTGCGGGGTGCGAAGTTGGCCACGAACAGGATGCGCTTGCCCACCAGCTCCTCAGGGTTCTCGTAGAAGGCGGCAATGCCCGAGCAGATGGTGCGCTCGTGGCCTGTGCCGTCGTCGATGGTGAACTGCAGCAGCTTCTTCGACTTGGGCACGCGCTGGCATTGCTTCACCAGACCGACGCGGATGTCGAGCTTCTCGAAAGTCTCGAAGTCTACGTTCTCCTTGATGGGAGCGGGCTTCCACTGGGCAGCCTCGTTGGCTTTCTTCGTGGCCTCGAGCTTGTCGAGCTGACGCTGGATGACGTCGTCCTCGATCTTCTCGAACAGCAGCTCGGGCTCGCCCAGCTGGTGGCCGGCCTCCAGCAGATTGGTGCTGCCCAGCTGCTCCCAGTCGAAGTGCTCGATGCGGAGCATGTCGCGCAGCTTCTTCGACGAGAAGGGCAGGAACGGCTCGAAGGCGATGGCCAGATTGGCCGTGAGCTGCAGGCAGATGTTCAGGATGGTCTCGCAGCGCTTGGGGTCGGTCTTCCAGACCTTCCAGGGCTCGCACTCGGTGATGTAGCGGTTGCCGATGCGGGCCAGGTTCATGGCCTCGAACTGAGCGTCGCGGAACTTGAACTGCTCGAGCAGGGCCTCCACCTTCTGCTTCACGTCCTTGAACTCCTCGAGGGTGGCCTTGTCGACGTCCTGCAGCTCGCCGCAGGCGGGCACGACGCCCTGCCAATACTTCTTCGTGAGCTGCAAGGCGCGGTTGACGAAGTTGCCATAGACGGCCACCAGCTCGTTGTTGTTGCGGTCCTGGAAGTCCTTCCAGGTGAAGTTGTTGTCCTTAGTCTCAGGGGCATTGGCGGTGAGCACGTAGCGCAGCACGTCCTGCTTGCCGGGCATATCCACCAGATACTCGTGGAGCCAAACGGCCCAGTTGCGCGAGGTGGAAATCTTGTCATTCTCCAGGTTCAGGAACTCGTTGGCAGGCACGTTGTCGGGCAGGATATACTGGCCGTGGGCCTTCATCATCGTGGGGAAGATGATGCAATGGAACACGATGTTGTCCTTGCCGATGAAGTGTACCAGGCGGGTGTCTTCGTCCTGCCACCACTTCTGCCACGGGCCCCACTTCTCGGGCTCGCGCTCGCAGAGCTCCTTGGTGTTGCTGACGTAGCCGATGGGGGCGTCGAACCACACGTAGAGCACCTTACCCTCGGCTCCCTCCACGGGCACGGGGATACCCCAGTCGAGGTCGCGCGTCATGGCGCGCGGCTGCAGGTCCATGTCGAGCCACGACTTGCATTGTCCGTAGACGTTGGGGCGCCACTCCTTGTGCTCCTCGAGAATCCAATGCTTGAGCCAGTCCTGATATTCGTTCAGGGGCAGATACCAGTTCTTCGTCTCGCGCAGCACGGGCGTAGAGCCGCTGATGGTCGACTTGGGGTTGATGAGCTCGGTGGGCGAAAGGTCGCGGCCGCACTTCTCACACTGGTCGCCGTAGGCTCCCTGGTTGTGGCAATGGGGGCACTCGCCGGTGACGTAGCGGTCGGCCAGGAACTGGTGGGCCTCTTCGTCGTAGAGCTGCGTGGTGGTCTCCTCGGTCAGCTTGCCCTCGTCGTAGAGCTTGCGGAACCATTCGGCAGCAAACTTATGGTGAGTCTCTGAGGTGGTGCGGCTATAGATGTCGAACGAAATGCCGAACTCCTCGAAGCTCTTCTTGATCATCTCATGATAGCGGTCGACCACGTCCTGCGGGGTGATGCCCTCCTTGCGGGCTCTGATGGTGATGGGCACTCCGTGCTCGTCGCTTCCGCCGATGAATAGTACCTCCCGCTTCTTCAGACGCAGGTAGCGCACGTAGATGTCGGCAGGCACATAGACGCCGGCCAGGTGGCCAATGTGCACGCCGCCATTAGCATAGGGTAGCGCCGACGTAACCGTCGTGCGCTTGAATGTCTTGTTTTCCATTTTCTCTGTTAAATACGTATTTATTCTGATTTCTGACTGCAAAGGTACAAAGAACTGAGCGAAAATGCAAATTAATCCCGATAATATTTCATGCGCGTAGCGAGCGTGTGCAGCCATAAATCTTTACAAACACCCCTCTGAGAATGGACGAAAACGCACGAAGGAAGCCTTCAGTTCAGAATTTTCGATTCTCGCGAGGG
>CACXYH010000076.1 GCA_902771785.1 uncultured Prevotellaceae bacterium | reverse complement strand
TATTAACGGTACGGGCGTCAAGGAAACACTTCTGGACTTAGGCGAATGGAACTTCACACACCACAAATATATGCTGGGTGTCTACAGCCATCTGATTGTGCTCGTTGTGGGCTACGTGGCCAGCCTCTTCTTCCGCACGCCGCTGGCCGACAAAGAGCTGACCATCTACGGATATCTGGAAGAACGAAAAAAGGAAAAATAAGAAAAAAGGAGCAATGAAGGAAATAACACTCTTGCAGCCGCAGAAGATCGTGTTCGGCACGGGCTGCATCAAGAATTTGGTTGACGACTATCAGAAATTGGGCTTCAAACGGCTGTTTGTTCTCACGGCACCGCCCATCCGTCCGCTCATCGAAGAACCGCTGGCCGTACTGGCCGAAAGGGGCATCAGCATCGAGGTGGTACAGGACATCGTGGCCGAGCCGACCGTCAACGACTTCAAGCGTATTCTGGAGCAGGCCCGCCGCTTCGGCGCCGACAGCGTTGTGGGCATCGGCGGCGGCAGCGTGCTCGACGTCACCAAGCTGGTAGCAAGCTTCATCAACAGCGAGCAACAGGTGGAAGACTGCTTCGGCACGGGCTTCATTAAAGCAAAGGGACTCTGGTTTGCCTGCCTGCCCACCACGGCAGGAACAGGCTCGGAAGTATCGCCCAACGCCATTCTGCTTGACGAGCGCGACCATCTGAAGAAGGGAATCGTATCGCCCTACCTCATTGCCGACGCTGCCTACGTGGACCCAAAGCTGACATGGAGCGTGCCGGCCAAGGTGACTGCCGACACAGGCATGGATGCACTGACCCACTGCATTGAGGCTTACACCAACAAGTTTGCCCACCCCACCGTCGACATCTACGCCCTGCAAGGCATCCGTCTGATAGCTGCCAACCTGGAAAAGGCCGTGAAGAACGGACACGACGTAGAGGCTCGCGAAGCGCTGGCACTCGGTTCTCTCTATGGCGGACTGTGCCTTGGCCCCGTCAACACGGCTGCCGTGCACGCCCTCTCCTACCCGCTCGGCGGCGAATTCCACATTCCTCACGGCCTGTCGAACGCCATCCTGCTGCCCTCGGTCATGAAGTTCAATCGTCCTGCCAACCTGCGTCGCTATGCCGAAGTGGCACTTGCACTGGGCTGTGAGCCTGGTCAGGACGCCGATGAGACCGCTCAGCACGGCGTTGAGTTTATTTATCGCCTTGCTGAAGCAGTAGGCATTCCGCAGAAGCTCAGCGAACTGGGCATTCCGCAAACGGCCGTTCCCGGCATGGCCAAAGCAGCGATGGAGGTGCAGCGCCTGCTGAAGAACAATCCGCGTGAGGTCACAGAGCAGGATGCGCTCAACATCTATAACTCGCTTTATTAATACAAAAGAAAAAGGAAACTATGACTCCCATATTAGCCATCACCATGGGCGACCCTGCCGGCATCGGACCTGAAATCACCGTGCGCGCCCTGAACCGCAAAGAAACTTACGAGAAGTGTCGCCCCGTCGTGTGCGGCGACGCTGCCATCATGCAGCAGGCCGTCGAGCTGTTGGGCTTCAATCTGAAGGTGAACGCCATCGGCAGCGTGAAGGAAGCAAAGTATGAATACGGCACCATCGACGTGCTCGACCTGCAATGCGTAGACCTGGCCACGTTCCGCTTCGGCGAAGTGCAGCCGCAATGCGGCAATGCTGCCTTCCAATATATCAAGAAAGCCATTGAACTGGCTATGGCCGACGAGGTAGACGGCACCGTAACGGCACCGCTCAACAAAGAGGCGCTGAACTTGGCAGGCCACCACTACGACGGACATACCGAAATCTATGCCACCTTCACCCACACGAAGAAGTACGCCATGATGCTGGCCGACGAAAACATTCGCGTCATCCACGTCTCTACCCACGTGCCCCTTCGCAAAGCCTGCGACCTGGTCAAGAAGGCGCGCATCATCGAATGCGTAGAACTGATCGACGATGCCTGCCGGCAGTTCGGCATCGAAAAGCCGCTGATAGGCGTGGCCGGCCTGAACCCGCATTCAAGCGAAAACGGCATGTTCGGCTGGGAAGAGGCTCAGGAAATCATTCCCGCCATCGAGGAACTGCAGCAGCGCGGCTTCAACGTCGACGGCCCTGTGCCGCCCGATTCGGTTTTCGCCAAGGCCAAATGCGGCAAGTACGACGGCGTGGTGGCCATGTATCACGACCAGGGACACATTCCCTTGAAGGTGTGCGCCTTCAACTGGAACAAGGAAACAGGCAAGATGGAGTCGGCCTCGGGCGTGAACATCACGCTGGGATTGCCCATCATCCGCGTGTCGGTAGACCACGGAACGGCCTTCGATGTAGCCGGAAAAGGCATTGCCAACGACTCGGCTATGACGCTCAGCATCGACTATGCTACCCGCATGGCCATTTACAGAAAGAACAAGAAGGGGGCATGATAGTCATTGCCGACGACATCACCGGGGCCGCCGAGATGGCGGGCATCGCCTTTGAAAAGGGCATGAACGTGGAGTTTCTGACGGAAGTTGCTGCCGATTTCGACGCTACTGCAGGCCCGACGGCTACCGTCATTGCCACCGATACCCGCTCCATGACCGAGGCCGAAGCCGCTGCTGAAACGCGCCGCATAGCCAACATCATCCTGGAGGGCCGCCCTTCAACCCCCATTTTCAAGAAGACCGACTCGGCGCTGCGTGGCCATGTGGTGGCAGAACTGAGGGAACTGATGCAGGCTACGGGCCTGCATCGGGCTGTCTATATGCCTGCCAACCCGTCGAAAGGGCGCGTCATTCGCCATGGTACCTATTATATAAATAAGGTACGCCTGCACGAGACCGACTTTTCCTTTGACCCCGAGTTTCCGGCTACCACCTCTGTCTTGCGCGAACGTTTTCCCGATGCCGAGGCCGCAGGCATCATCATGCCCGACGCAGAAACGCAGGAAGATATTGAACACATGGCGGCACGCTATAACGATGGCAAGACACTCTTCGCAGGAGCAGCCGACTTGTTTCAGATTCTCTGCAACAAGGAGTGTGGCAGGAGGAAGGCCGAGCAGCCTCTTCCAATGGTGAAAGACGGCGGAAGGCTCCTCGTTTGCGGCAGCACGCAGAGCCGTCCGCCCAGGCTGGGCATTGCCATTGCGCCCATGCCGCTTGCCATCTACGACGGGGCAGACGACCTTTCGCTATGGAATACGGAAGCATACAGCAGCGAGCATAGTCTCATCCTGACCATTCCCCACACGCACCGCACGGGGAAGGAGGCTGCTACCCACCTGCGCAGCGTCATGGCCGCGATGGTGAAGCAACTCGTCGGCGAACGGCAGCCAGCACAACTCATCATCGAAGGCGGAGCCACCGCATGGGCTACGCTGCGGGCATTGGGCTGGAAGCACTTCCGCATTACGCAGCAACCGGCACCCGGCGTAGTAAGCATGCAGGCCGACAACGGCACCATCGTGACGCTGAAGCCCGGCAGTTACCCCTGGGGTGCAACGTTCGCACCAGAAAGAAAGCTGTGACTACTTGCGCCAGAAACGCGATGTGATGTCCTCAAACGAGCCGTCGGGCTGCTTGCGATAGAGGCGCTGGTTGGTGGTTCGCTCCTTGAGCGGCCCCAGATGACGAATGTAAGGACCGATTTTGATAAAGTCGAAATCGGTCTTTTTGATGTTCGAAGGAATGCGCAGCCTTCCGCTATACCACGCCACCTTGAACTCCGGATGCTCTTCATGGATGTACTGGGCCAGCATGTTCACCCCCATGGGGTCGCTGTCGCCCCCCATGAAGGCGATGCAGGTGATGTCCTGCCCGTCTTTTTCAATGAAATCGTCGATGGCATCGGTATCTAAAGGCAACCCGATATCGTCCCAAAGATAACGGCTATGGCAGCCGGGACAGCGGCACGGGCAGTTGCTGATGTTGATGGCCAGTGTCACCTCGTCGGGTACTTCCTGAAAAACTATTCCTGTATTGACGTATTTCAACATGATTGTCAAGCGTTATGAGTCATGAATTATGAGTTATCATGCCTTATTGCGGCAATGATAACTCATAACTGATTGTCCAGACCTGCGGCAACGCGGCTATGCCGTAGCGTAGAACCGGCGCGAGGCCTCTTCCTGTCGGGCCTGCGAGAAGTTGCTCACGCGCTTCAGGTAGCCGATGATGCGGGTCATGTAGTCTACATTCTTCGAGTGGCAGTGGGGGCACTCCTTGAGGTAGCGCTTGTCGATATGGCCGCAATCGTTGCACACGGTGTTGGGGATATTGAACGTGAAGTAGTTGCAACCTTCCTGCGCAGCCACCTTGAGCAGGTGCAGATACTGCTGCTTGGAGAGGTGCTCCTCGAGGTTCATGTGCAGGGCCGAGCCACCCGTGAGGTGCTCGATGTAGGGGCGTCCGTGCAGCTTGAACTTGTCGAGAATGGTGAGCGAGTCGTCCTCAACCACGTAGAAGTAGGAGTTATAGCAGTCGCGGGGCACGAAATAGCCGTCCTCGCGGTCCCATTTGGCATGCTTCACGCCGACGTTTTCGGCAGGAATCATCTCGCAGTTGAACATGACTTCCTTCGTGCGGTACTGCTTGTTGTACTTCTCGATGAGTCCGAGTATGCCCTGTACGAAATGCATGTAGTCGTCGTTGGGCGTAATCTTGAGGCCCATGAACTCGGCAGCCTCAACCAGGCCGTTGATGCCGATGGTGAGATACTGGCGGGCAATGTTGATGTAGCCGGCATCGAACAGCGGCAGCATGCCGTGAGCCTGCAACTCCTTGAGGTTCTCGTTGTAAGCCAACTGCACTTTGTGGCAGAGGTCGATGATGCCGCCAAGATACTCCAGATAGTCGAGCTTATGGTTGACGGCATACTGGATGCAGCGGTTCAGATTGATGGTGAGCACCGACTTGGAGCCCGTCGACACGCCGCCGGCGCCAAGGGTGTAGCTGAAGCCGTTGTCGGTAATCTCGTTGCGCAGTCGGCAGCACGACGAGAGCGAGTCGGCATTGTCGCTCATGTAGGTGAAGAACGAGTGGCCTTCGGCATACATCTCGGCCGTGAAATCGCCCCACTCCTTGTCCTTGCACTCGCCGTTTTCGTCGGTGAGCAGTGCCATCGTCTCCACGGGGAAGGTGAGCAAGGTCTTGGTGCGCTCTTTGTTGAACCACTTCATGAAGCGCTTCTGCAGCCATGAGAGGCCGTCCCAGTCGGGCTGCGAACCGTCGGGGAAGTAGAACTCGCCGAAGATGCTCTCGAAGTAGTAGCGGTCGTAGTAGGCCACGTTCCAGAACACGGCCTGGTAGTTGCGTGCGCCGGTGGGCTGGTTCAGGGTGTAGACTATCTGCTCGAAATAGTCGGTAATCACCTTGTCGATGGTGCGCTTCTTCAGCGAAAGGTCGGCCTGCTGGTCGGGATGCTGCCAATAGTCCTTGCCGTACTCCTTGCCGATGAAGTAGTTCATGTACATGAGGAACTCGGGCGTGGCACAGGCACCGCTCAGCATCGACGACACCATGAACACCATATTGACGAATCCGCCGGCAAACGACTTCAGGTTGGTGGGCGCCGTAGAGTTGCCGCCAATGGCCGTCGTGCCGCCAATGAGCCAGGGATACATGGTGATCGAGGCGCAGTAGTTGGCCAGCGAGGTCTCGTCGTTCTTATAGATAAAGTGGTGGGTCAGCTTGTCGATGTACTCGTCGGCCAGCTGTTTGCCGTACATCTTCTTGATGCGGTCGGTGAGCAGACGGCGGTTCAGGCGGATGAAGTTCGACTTAGGCAGCTCGCCAATCAGCGTGGCAATGTTCTTGTGCTCCACGTTGGCATTGGCATCATATTTCGACCCCGTGGCTGCATTGACGCTCTCCATGTAGTCAGAAAGGAACTGCATCTTCTCGAGCGTCTCGCGGTCTTCGGTGTGCTGCTGCCGATAGAGGATGAACGACTTGGCTACCTTGTAGAAGCCTTCTCTCATGAGCGCCTCTTCCACCTGGTTCTGAATGTCTTCCACCGTAATGTCGTCCTTGATGTCAAGATGGCTGAGCACCTTCGAGATGGTTCCCAAGTCTGCAGGTTCATCGACGCTTTCAAATGCCTTGACGATGGCATTCATGATCTTGTCGAGCGAAAAACGGTCTTTCGAACCGTCGCGTTTGGTAATGGTAAAGTCCTTAATCTCCATTTTTATCAGTCGTTTTTTGTATTGCTTTTAGGTTGCTTCCTCGTGAAAAGTTTTCCGTTTTGGACAACTTTTCGATTTCGTCGGCTGAAAAAGTTTTCCATTTTAGACAACCGAAATCGTCTGCAAAGATACAAAATATATCATAGAGTGTATGCTTTTCATATCTAAAAAAACATTAAAACTGCAAGAATAGCAGTAAAGCCTCACAGCTGACGCCATTTTTCTTTGTACCTTTGCACATAGAACTCAAGCTTAAAGAACGAAACAACATGAAAGAGAAACTGACAATTGTGAAGGTGGGCGGTGCCGTCGTTGAAGACGAGGCACAGCTGCAACGGCTGCTGAAAGACTTCAGCGCCATCGAGGGACGCAAGGTACTGGTGCACGGCGGCGGACGCAGAGCCACGCAGGTGGCCGCCCGACTGGGCATCGAGTCGAAGATGATAGGCGGCCGGCGCGTGACCGATGCCGACATGCTCGAGGTGGTGACGATGGTCTATGGCGGACTGGTGAACAAGAACCTCGTGGCCCGGCTGCAGGCCGAAGGGGTCGATGCCATCGGACTTTGCGGCGCCGACGGCGACATCATTCGCTCGCACCGGCGGCCGCTGACCAAGGAAGGCATAGACTTCGGCTTCGTTGGCGACGTAGACCGCGCCGACGGCAACAAGCTTTCGCACCTGATAGAACAGGGGATGGTGCCCGTGGTGGCACCGCTGACCCACGACGGTGCCGGCTCCATCCTGAACACGAATGCCGACACCATGGCCTCGGAAGTGGCCAAGGCCCTGGCCACGCTCTACGACGTGACGCTGATGTTTGCCTTCGAAAAGCCAGGCGTGCTTGCCAATCCCAACGACGACAGCTCGGTGATTTCCGCCATCACGCGCGATACATATAATATATATAAGGCCGACGGCACCATCTCGGGCGGCATGTTGCCCAAAATAGAGAACGCCCTCGCCGCGGTAGAAGCCGGCGTTGGCCGCGTCATCATCACCCAAGCCACCGCCATCGACGGCCTCCACGGCACCGTCATCAGTTGACGCTGCCCTGCGTTTCAATACAAAACGGCTTGCGTTTCGATACAAAACGGCGCGCGTTTCCATACAAAACGGAATGCGTTTCGATACAAAACGTTTTGCGTTTTGGCCCAAAACGCAGAACGAATTGGCCCAAAACGCGCTGCGATTAGGCCCAAAACGCAGGCCATTTTGGCCCAAAACGCAAGAAGGACCTCAAAAAAAGTGGAGGCAAGCTGTAACTTTCGCCCCTCACAGTCGTCTTCAATATTAGAGAGGATGAATAAAATCGATTTCCGCACCGACGTGCTGCCGCTCAAGAACGAGCTCTACAGACTGGCACTCCGCATCACTCTCAACCATGCGGAGGCTGAAGACGTAGTGCAGGAAACGATGCTCAAGGTGTGGAACCGCCGCGAGCGATGGGACGAAATAGAGTCAATCGAAGCCTTCTGCCTCACCATCTGCCGAAACCTGGCACTCGACAAGCAGAAGCGAATGGACAACCAGAGCCAGGCTCTCGACGACAGCTACGACCCGCCCGACAACTCCTACACGGCCAACCCCGAGGAGTATGCCATGCAAGAAGACCGCATACGGCTCATCCGCCAGCTCATCGACCAACTGCCCGAAAAGCAACGAAGCTGCATGCAGCTGAGAGAGTTCGAAGGCAAAAGCTATAAAGAAATTGCACAGGTCATGGACATCAGCGAGGAACAGGTGAAGATAAACATCTTCCGAGCACGTCAGACCATCAAACAACGATACATCAAGAGTGAACAATATGGACTATAAGTACATCGAACAGCTACTGGAACGCTACTTCGCAGGCGAGACAACCCTGCAGGAGGAGCAAATCCTGAATGCCTTCTTCGGACAAGAGCAACTGCCCGAGCAGCTGAAGCCATATCAGCCGCTGTTCGCATGGAAAGACGCAGCCAAAGCCGACGAGCAGCTCGGCGACGACTTCGACGAACGACTGCTGAAAATCATCGACGACGACAGCAAGCAGCAGCAAAGCGCCAACAGCAGCGAGCACGTCAAGGCACGCACCATCAGCATGTCGCAACGGCTCATGCCGCTATTCCGCGCAGCTGCCATCGTGGCCATCATCCTGACACTGGGCAATGCCATCCGATTCTCTATGGGAGGACAGCAGCAAGGCTACGACGAAATCAACTACGCCGACTACAAAGACACCTTCGACGATCCGGCAGTAGCCTACGACCGCGTGGAGGATGCACTGCAACTCATGTCCGAAGGCCTCAGCATGGCACAGACTGCCGACTCGCTCATACAGCGGGCTGCCAGCTTCAACGACTCACTCAGCACCAAATAAGGAATGAAACGCGCTCTTTGCTTACTGACACTCTTCGTGGCTGCGCTCACCGTCAGCGCACAGCGTGCGCAAGACTTCGCCATGAAGTTCGTATCGCAGCATAAGGCCGACAGCACCATCGAGTGCGTCACCGTCAGCCCCAAGATGATGGAACAGCTCGTACAGCAGCAGGTTGAAGGCCGCAGCGAAAACATCATGCAGGCCATCGCCAAACTCAAGAGCATGCGCATCGTCAGCGCCAAGGCCGAATACTACGAAATGGCCGAACAGCTGCTGAAGAAGAACGCCAAGCGATTTCAGCCACAGAAAGACTACGAGGGCGAAAACGCCCGAGGAGCCATCTACACCCGCAAAAACAGGAAAGGCGACACCGTGGAAATCATCATGCTGCATCAAGACACCCACAAGGAACGCCTGACCATCGTTGACCTCACGGGCGACATCGACGAGGAATTTCTATGCTTTCTCTATAATAATAAATCATTTAAAAATTAAAACAACCACAGAAGCTGTGAAGCTTCGTTCTTTCAAATCAAAACGTTATTATCGTTTGAAGACGAAAAGCCGCTTGCCTGAACCCAGACAAGCGGCTTTTTCCGTTTTCTATAGCATCAGCGCTTGGGCTGCAACAGCTTCTTATACTCAGCCTCATCCTTCAGCAGTCGGATAGCCTCTTTCACCTGTTTGTCGAAGCGCAGGCCGGCTTCAATCATGCCGCGCTGATAGTAGTACACCGAGACAATGTCGAGCTCCAGCATCTGCTGAATAATCTCCCGATGGCTGTCGAGGTCGCTCGCCACATCGTGCTTCAGCTTAGCCTGGAGCGCATCGAAAGCCTCGCGGGCACCTTCGTAATAGCCTTCAAACTTGGCCGTCTTCACCAGCTCGTCGAACTGCTTGCGCGAAACAGGGTCGTAGCTGAAGCCGCTGTCGATGACACGCTGGCGAAACTCCTGCCAGTCGGCATCAGTCAGCCGGAATTCCTTCGCCGGAGCAATCGACGGATGACATGCCACGTAGTCCACCACATAGTCGAAGGCCACCTCGGTAGAGTCAATGCCCGAACCCGAGAGATAGTAAGCAATGTTGGGCAGCGTATCCTTCTCTATAACCACGTCAGGCAAAATGCCGCCGCCAGCTTTCACCTCGCGTCCTCCACGCGTGTGGAACACCGCCTGCAGCGAGTCGGCCACACGCTCGTTGCCGTTACGCTTGTAGTTGAAAGCCTGAATGCAGCGTCCGCTGGGAATATAATAATGTGCGGTCGTAATCTTCACGTTCGAGTTGTAAGGCATGTCGAGCGGAATCTGCGCCAAGCCCTTGCCGTAAGTACGGGTACCCACCACAATCGCACGGTCAAGGTCCTGCAGCGAGCCGCTCGTAATCTCACTGGCCGAAGCTGTGTGCTCATTCACCAGCACAGCTATGGGCATAATCGTGTCTACCGGCTCCAGGCGCGTCTCATAGCGGCGGTTCGTCTGCTTCACCTTTCCGCGGTTCTCCACCACCAGCTGGCCCTTCGGCACCCACAGGTTCACAATGTCCACGGCTTCCATCTCGCTGCCGCCGCCATTGTCGCGCAGGTCGAACACCAGCGACGTGGCTCCCTGCTTCTTCAGTTCCACAAAGGCACGACGCACCTCGCGGGCCGAGCCCTCCGTAAACTGATTGAAGTTGATGTAGCCAACGCCATCGTCGAGCATGCCATAGAACGGCAATTCGGGCAACTTGATGTTGCGGCGCGTAATCTTCAGCTTCATCTCCTTGCCCGTAGAAGGCCGCATGATTTTCAGCACAAAGCTCGTTCCGGCGTCGCCACGCAGACGCGAACTCACGTCGTTCGTATATTTGTCGGTCATCACCGAGTCGTCAATCGACAGGATAATGTCGCCCTTCTGCAGCCCAGCCTCAGCAGCCGGGTTGCCCTCATAAGGCTCGTCGATCACCACACGCTTCCGCTTCAGGTGATATTTCACCAAAGCACCGATGCCGGCATACTTACCCGTAAGCATCATCTCCAGCTGCTTCGACTCGCTCTCAGGATAATACTCCGTGAAAGGATCAAGCGCCTTCAGCATACCCTTGATAGCAGCCGTGATGTTTTCCTCAGGGTTCAGCGTGTCCACGTAGAGCAAATCCAGGTTCTTATAGACACTATTAAATATGTCCAGCTGCTTGCCCACCTCCAAATTATGATTTCCCTGTGCCGTCATCAACAGCGGACAGCACAGCAACAAAACCTGTACGAACAGACGTTTCATCATATCTTCTTACTTTTTGTTTTCGTTTCTTGATTACTTTTCTTACAGCAACGCTGCAGTTACCGACTGCAACACCACTTGCAATCCGACTGCAAAATTACATGATTATCGGCTAAAAACCCACTCTTTCGCCGTTTTTTTGCAAAAAATTAGCGATTTCGATAAAATTTTCCTCAAAAAGTTTGCGTATTTCCCAAAAACGCATTACCTTTGCACCCGCAAATCAGATAATGACGCGCAAACCTGCTTCAGTAGCTCAGTTGGTTAGAGCACCTGACTGTTAATCAGGGGGTCGTTGGTTCAAGCCCATCCTGAAGCGCCTTAGAAAGAGTCCTG
>CACXYH010000075.1 GCA_902771785.1 uncultured Prevotellaceae bacterium | reverse complement strand
GGAGCAGGAGATACAGCACACCACCAAGGTGGCCGAGGGCTTCAACGTGCCGACGATGGCGTTTGCGCTGGCGATGCAGCTGGCCCACGTGCAGCGGCACTTCCTCGGCAGCGGCGTAGGGCTGCGCCACGTGTGCGACTACTACCGGCTGCTGTGCCTCTCGACCGAGGACGACCGCAGCCAGCTGGCTGCCAGCCTGGCGCCCTTCGGCCTGAAGCACGTGGGCGGAGCGCTGATGTGGGTGCTGCAGCAGGTGCTCGGGCTCGACGACCGGCTGCTGCTCTGCCAGCCGGACAGCCGTCGCGGCGAGTGGATGCTGCGCGAGATCATGGCGGGCGGCAACTTCGGATACCATGCCCTGCGGATGCAGCACGGCGTCTGGCGGCGGGTGGCCGAGGGACGGCTGCGCCACCTGCAGCTGATGCGCTTCGACTTCGGAGAGATGGCGTGGCTGGAGGCCAACTACTGGAAGACCATCGTCGAGACGCTGCCCACACGCATCAGATACAGAACACTTTCACTCAAAGACATACCACGATGAGAGAGACAAGACACTACGAGGTGGCCGGCCACGCGTTTGCCGTCAGCGGCGAGGGCGAGGACCTGGCGCTGATGGAGAACTACGCACCGTTTGCTGCCGACGGGCAGCCGTCGGTCTTCAGCCTCAGCATTGAGCGCGGCGCGGCGCCGTCGTTCACGGAGGAGCTACGGCAGGAGGACGAAGGGCAGGTGATTGTGTGCGGCAGGACAGCCGACGGACAGCCCGTGTTCGAGTTTGTCTGGGCAGGCGCCACGGCGGGCTGGCTGGTGTGCTCGGCCGACTACCGCGAGGGACGGCTCGCCACCACGGGCAGCCACACGAAGCTGGCCATCGACAACGCGCTGATGGTGCTCTACGCCCTGGCTACGGCCGGCAGCGGCACGGTGCTGTTTCATGCCGCCGTGGTGTCGCATGGCGACAGGGCCTACATGTTTCTCGGGCCGAGCGGCACGGGCAAGAGCACGCACGCCCGGCTGTGGCTGAAGCACATCGACGGCACGGAGCTCATGAACGACGACAACCCCGTGGTGCGCATCGGTGCCGACGGCAGGGCCACGGTCTACGGTTCGCCCTGGAGCGGGAAGACACCGTGCTACCGGAACGTGAGCCGTGAGGTGGGCGCAATCGTGCTGCTGAGCCAGGCACCTTTCAATAAGATACGGCGGCTCGGAGGGCTCGAAGCCTATGCGGCACTCGTGCCCAGCATCAGCGGCAAGCGATGGGATGAGCGCATTGCCGACGGACTGCACCAGACGGAGAACGCGCTGGCCTCGACCGTGCCTACGTGGCACCTGCAGTGCCTGCCCGACGAGGAGGCCGCCCGGCTGTGTGCGGGGGAGATACAGACCGAGATACAGACCCCACCCCTAACCCCTCCCCTTGAAGGGAGGGGAATGCCTGTGGCCGGTGCGGATGCAGTTCCTTCACTACACCAACCATCTACACCGCCATGCGACGGAATGCCTGTGGCCGGTGCGGATGCAGTTCCCCTCCCTTCAAGGGGAGGGGCAGGGGTGGGGTCTGTAACAACAACCCACGACGATGCAGAGGTGATGAGCGAGGTGGTGCGGCTGGTGGCGGAAGGCGTGAGCGTGACGCTGCCGGTGAACGGCATGAGCATGCTGCCGTTCATCATCGGCGGACGCGAGAGCGTGGTGCTGCAAAAGCCCGCTGCGCTGTGCGAGGGCCAGGTGGTGCTGGCCTGGGTCGACGGCACACGCTACGTGGTGCACCGCATCATTGGCATCGACGGCGAGCACATCACCCTGATGGGCGACGGCAACCTGGTGGGCACGGAGCATTGCACCGCGGCCGACGTCAAGGGCGTGGTCACCCACGTGATGGATGCGCAGGAGCGGATGCGTGATCTGTATAGCTGGCACCGACGGTGGGCAGCGCGGCTATGGCGCTGGCTGCGTCCCGTGAGAAGATACTTATTGGCAATATACATACGACTATGCGAATAAAGAAAGGATTTGTGCTGCGCGAGGTGTGCGGCGAGAACGTGATTATGGGTGAGGGCCTGGGAGCCGTGAACTTCGGCAAGCTGCTGGCCCTGAACGAGACTGCGGCGTGGCTGTGGAAGCAGGCGCAGCAGATGGGCGACTTCACCACTGACGTGCTGGCCGCCCGGCTCAGTGAGGAATTCGACGTGAGCGCCGACCAGGCGAAGGCCGACGTGATCGAGCTTGTGGCCCAGTGGCAGTCGGTAGACGTCGTGGAACAGTAACGGCAGGAGAACGGTGCATTACCTGAAATGGCTGTGGCATAACTCGCGAGGCATTCGCTGGAACTCGGCGGTGCGCATCGTGGCGGGCATCGGGCAGGTAGCGCTCGGGCTGCTGATGGTGTGGCTGAGCCGGAGGTTCATCGACGAGACCATCCGCACGGGGTCGGCCGACGACGTGCTGACGATGGTATGCTGGCTGGTGCTGACGGTGGTGGGCGGCATGGTGCTCCGGCAGGCCGGCTACTGGCTGGCCACCACGGCCTCGGTGCGGCAGTCGAACGCCCTCCGGCTGCGCCTGTTCAGTAGCCTGTTCCGCCGTCCGCTCTTTGCCGGACAGGAACTGCACTCGGGCGATGTGAGCTCGCGGCTGGCCAAGGACATTGAGCAGGTGACGACGGTGACGACCGACACGCTGCCGCAGATGGTGATTACGGGCCTGCAGCTCTGCGGCGCCTTCCTGCTGATGCGGTGGTTCGACGAGCGCCTGGCCTGGGCGCTGCTGTTGCTGACGCCGCTGGCCATCGTCTTCGGCAAGCTCATAGCGCGACGGCTGCGCCAGATGACGCTCGACATACGCCAGGACGAGAGCCGCATACAGATGCAGGTGCAGGAGAGCATGGAGCACAACGCCGTGCTGCGCTCGCTGGACAGCGAGCAGTGGGTGACGGGCCGCCTCGCCCAGCAGCAGGAGCGTCTTCGCGGAAACGTGGTGAGGCGCCTGCGCTTCACGGTGGCCACGCGGCTCGTCATGGGCTGCGTCTTCGGACTGGGCTATCTGCTGGCCTTTGTCTGGGGCGGCATCGGCTTGCGCAACGGCACCATCACCTTCGGCGTGATGACGTCGTTCTTGCAGCTGGTGGGCATGATTCAGCACCCCATCCTGCAGCTGCTGAACATGGTGCCGGGGGTGATACATGCCACGGCGAGCATCGACCGGCTGGACGAACTGTCGGCGGAAGGCCCGGCAGCCCCTGCCGAGGCAGCTGGCGGCAGCACGCGGGGCGTCAGCATGACGGACGTGAGCTTCCGCTATGCCGACGGCGACCGATGGGTGGTGAGCCACTTCACCCACGACTTCAGGCCAGGCACGAAGACCGCCATCATGGGCGAGACGGGCGTGGGCAAGACCACGCTGTTTAGGCTGATACTCGGACTGACGGAGCCCGCCAGCGGAACGGTGAGCGCAGGCGGCAGGCTGTGCTTCGTGCCGCAGGGCAACACGCTCATGTCGGGCACCATACGCTACAACCTGCTGCTGGCCAAGCCCGACGCACGCGACGAGGAGATGCGCCAGGTGCTGCACACGGCCTGTGCCGACTTCGTGTTCGACCTGCCCGAAGGGCTCGACACCGAGCTGGGCGAGCGCGGCAGCGGACTGAGCGAGGGTCAGGCGCAGCGCATAGCCATCGCCCGCGGCCTGCTGCACGGCGGCGACATCCTGCTGCTCGACGAGATCAGCAGCTCGCTCGACGAGCCTACCGAGCAGGAGCTGTACAGGCGCCTCTTCGCTGCCTGTTCTGAGCAGACGATGCTCTTCATCACCCACCGTGCGGCAGTAGGCACGCTGTGCGATGAGGTGGTGAGGCTCTAAAAAAAACGCGCTTTTGCGCCATAATTCATATTTATTTCGTACCTTTGTGGCCAAAAGTAATAAGAAATGACCAACTGCCAGCTTAGCGATTTCGAAATCATGGCGCCCGTGGGCAGCCGCGACTCATTGGCGGCTGCACTGAAGGCGGGTGCCGACTCAGTGTACTTCGGCGTGGAGCAGCTGAACATGCGCTCGCACTCGGCCAACCACTTCACCATCGACGACCTGCGCGACATTGCAGCCACCTGCAACGAGCGGGGCGTGAAGACCTACCTCACCGTGAACACAATCATCTACGGCGAGGACATAGAGACCATGCACCAGATCGTGGATGCCGCCGTCGAGGCACGCATATCGGCCGTCATCGCCTGCGACATTGCCGTGATGACCTATTGCCGCGCGAAGGGCATGGAGGTACACCTGTCGACCCAGCTCAACATCTCGAACATCGAGGCCCTGAAGTTCTACGCCCAGTTTGCCGACGTGGTGGTGCTGGCCCGCGAGCTCCGCATGGAGCAGGTGGCCGACATCTACCGGCAGATAGAGGAGCAGCACGTGTGCGGACCGTCGGGACAGCTGGTGCGCATAGAGATGTTCTGTCACGGAGCCCTGTGCATGGCCGTGTCGGGCAAGTGCTACATGAGCCTCGACAACACAGGCCGCTCGGCCAACCGCGGCGCCTGCATGCAGATTTGCCGCCGCTCGTATCTGGTGACCGACCGCGAGACGGGCACGGAGCTGGAAATCGACAACAAATACATCATGAGCCCGAAGGACCTGAAGACCATCCGCTTCATCGACCGCATGATGCAGAGCGGGGTGCGCGTCTTCAAGATTGAAGGGCGTGCCCGCGGGCCCGAATATGTGCTCACCGTGGTGCAATGCTACAAGGAAGCCATCAGGAGCGTGCTCGACGGCACGTTTACCGAGGCCAAGAAGGATGCCTGGGACGAGCGCCTGGCCACCGTCTTCAACCGTGGCTTCTGGGACGGCTACTATCAGGGACAGACGCTGGGCGAATGGAACAGCAACTACGGCTCGAACGCCACGGAGCGCAAGGTCTACATAGGCAAGGGGGTGAAATACTTCTCGCGCCTGGGCGTGGCAGAGTTCACGGTGGAGGCCAACACCTTCAGCGTGGGCGACAAGATGCTGATTACCGGCCCCACGACGGGCGCCCTCTACGTGACGGTAGACGAGATTCACGACGACGTGCAGGCCGTGCAGACGGCACAGCAGGGCACGCGCGTCAGCATCAAGGTGCCCGAGAAGGTGCGCCCCTCCGACAAGTTATTCAAGATTATTCACAGTTCATAAGGATATGACCATTAACGAAACGCAAGACGAGATTATTGAGGAGTTCCAGGGCTTCGACGACTGGATGGACAAGTATCAGCTGCTCATAGACCTGGGCAACGACCAAGAACCCCTCGACGACAAGTATAAGACGGAGCAGAACCTGATTGACGGCTGCCAGAGCCGCGTGTGGCTGCAAGCTGATTTGGTCGGCGGGGCAGACGGCGACGTCATCGTGTTCAAGGCAGAGAGCGACGCGCTGATCGTGAAGGGCATCGTGGCCCTGCTCATTCGCGTGCTGTCAGGGCACACGCCGCAGGAGATTCTGGATGCCGACCTCTACTTCATTGACAAAATCGGACTGAAGGAGCACCTTTCGCCCACGCGCTCCAACGGACTGCTGGCCATGGTGAAGCAGATGCGCATGTATGCGCTGGCCTTCCAGGCAAAGCAGGCTGGCGCCTGAACAAAGAGCCATCGCCTTCCCTTTCAGTCGGCGGTTCCTGTGGCCAGGCTGTCAACGTATTCCCATAGCTTTCGGTAGAATGGGTGGCGCGTCATGGTGTGGCGGTCGCCCAGGATGATTAGTTTCATGCGGGCCCGCGTGATGGCCACGTTCATGCGGCGCAGGTCGCGCAGGAAACCAATCTGCCCGGCATCGTTCTGGCGCACGAGCGAGATGAGGATGATGTCGCGCTCCTGCCCCTGAAAGCCGTCGACGGTGTTCACCGAGATCAGCGAGCGATAAGGCTTGAAGAACTCGCGCTTGCGAATGAGCGAGCGCAGGTATTGCACCTGGGCGCGATAGGGCGAGATGATGCCCACGTCGAGCCGCTCCTCGAGGATGCGCGTCTTGCCGATGCGCTCGAAATAGCGTTGCAGCGTGAGCAGCGTCAGTTCTGCCTCGGCCTTGTTCAGGCGCGAGCCGGCCAGTCCTTCGGTCTCGCCGCTCTCAGCCTCCTCGCCTTCTGGAAGGTTGTCGGGGGTTACCCATTCTATGGGCACGTCGAGGTCGAGTATTCCGCGGAACTTCACCTCCGGAGCGCTCTCTACCTGGTTGTGGTAGAACCAGTCGCTGGAGAACCGCATGATTTCCTCGTTCATCCTGTACTGAATCTTCAGCAGCGTCACGGCCTCGGGATGCAGGTCGACGAGGCGCTCCATGAGCGTCACGCCCAGTCCGGCCTTCAGCGCGGCCAGGCTCTTCACCGTGGGCGGCAGCTGACAGTGGTCGCCAGCCAGCACTACGCGCGAAGCCCTACGGATGGGAATCCAGCAGGCGGCTTCGAGAGCCTGGGCGGCCTCGTCGATGAAGAGTGTGCCGAACTTCATGCCGTCGAGCAGCCGGTGCGACGAGCCGACGAGCGTCGACGCCACGACGCGTGCCTCGGCAAAGAGCTCTTGGTTGATGCGTATCTCCAGCTCCGTGGCCCTCGACTTCAGGCTCTCCAGCTTCTGGTGATACTTCTCGTCGCCCCGCTTGCGGTGGGCCCGCAGTTCGCGGATGGCTTTGCGCAGCGCCCACAGCTGTGGATAGTCGGGGTGAGCCTCGAAGCGACGTTCGTAGGTGAACGACAGCATCTTGTCGTTCACGCGGGTGGGGTTGCCGATGCGCAGCACGCTGATACCCCGGTCGACGAGCTTCTCCGAAATCCAGTCGACGGCCATGTTGCTCTGTGCGCACACCAGCACCTGCGGCTCACGTCGCAGCACCTCGTAGATGGCCTCTACGAGCGTGGTCGTCTTGCCCGTGCCTGGCGGGCCGTGCACGATGGCCACATCCTTTGCCCGCAGCACCTCGTTCACGGCGTGCTCCTGCGTTTTGTTCAAGTATTTAAACCCCATGTCGGCAAAGGTGAAGGTTCCCACTTTCTGCTTCGAGAAGAACAGGTCGCGCAGCTCGCCCAGCCGTCCTTTGGCCCGCATCACCCGTTCGAGGGCGTCGAACATGGCGCGGTAGCTGGTCTCGTCGAACGACAGCTGGAGGCCCAGCCCCTCGGCGTTCTGCAGGTCGACGATGGGCATGCCGTCGGGCACGCTCACCACCATGCGGTCGCCGTCGACGTAGCTCACCGTGCCCGTCATCTTGAAATAATTCGGCTTGGTGGTGTCCTTCCGAGCTGCGGTTTTCGCTGGCTCTTTTTGGAAGAACATCACCTGTTTGCCGAATTCGAAGTTGTGGTCGGCAGGCTCGTCCTCGCCCGTCTCGCGCGTCAGCTCGATGCACAGCTGGTTGAGCGAATTGTAGTAGGACCTGCCCGCACGTACCGGCCACCAGGCGTCGCCGCGCCGCACCCGTCGCTCCACGCCCATCTCCTCGGTCATCTGCCGAAAAGCTTCCTTCTCGGTGTTATACTCCAGTTGCAGCAGCGCCCGCTGCTGCTGGAGCTCCAGTATGGGTGAGGTCGAAGTCATTGCGTCTTTTGAATTTGGCTGCAAAGGTAGAAAATAATTATGAATTATGAATGGTGAATTATAAATTATTAGTAACTTTGCAGCATCTGAAACTATATAGGGAGTCATGGAAGCAAGCGAACTGTTTGAGCTTTGCAGGGAGCTGGCGACGGAAGAACCGACGGAGGCTACACCCCGACGGATGCACGAGTTGCTGGTGCTGACGTGTGCCGAGGGCACGCGGACGGCAGGCCAGGGCTTTGGCAATGTGTTCTCGCAGGTCGACTTCCTGTGCAAGCGCCACGGCATCAGCATGGCCGACCGCGTGGCTATCCAGACCATGCGGCGCCACTCCAACAGCCACGAGGTGCCGCAGAAGGCAGCGCTCATGGCCGACCTGCACGCCCTTTGCCTGCTCATCTCTGCCGTCTTCGGCGTGGCGGTGCCTGCAGGAATCGTGGCGCCACTGCCCCCGCCGACGACAGGGGAGACCCATCACACGGACTATCGCTGCCTGCGCTGCATCGTGACGAGGGTCGACGATGAACTCATCTATGCCGATACAGACGAGGGGAGCGTCGTCGTGGAGAAACGCTATGAGGAGAACGCGACGCTGTGGGTGGCCTGCGACGTGAACCTGCGCGAGGGCATGCAGCTGAACCTGCTCGACGTGAGCCTGCACGAGGGTAGGCTGAGACCCCGGCTTGTGGTGGTAGAGCCTGACTTCCTCGTCGACATCTCGCTGATTGCCCGCTGCTTCAACGGCTACGGACATCACGCCCTGAGCTACACCGCCGAACGGCTGAAGCCTCGCACCAGCACCCAGGCCATGCTCTTGGGTAATCTGGCGGGCACCATTCTCGACGACGTCATCAACCAGGGCGCGGCCTACCGTTTCGACACGAGCCTCGACCGGTCGCTACGCCAGCAGGCCCTGCAGGTGAGCGCCTGTGAGGGCTTCAACCGCGAGACCTTTGTGAGCGATGCCGTGGTACAGGCCGAGAACATTCAGGAGGCATCGCATTCGCTCTTCGGTCAGCAAGGCTTCGAGCGCGAGAAGGCGCTGCTCGAGCCCTCGTTCGTCTGCGAGCGGCTGGGCTTGCAGGGGCGCGTCGACCTGATGACGAGCGACCTGCACCTGCTGGTGGAGCAGAAGTCGGGGCGCAACATGCAGATAGAACGCTCGTTGCCCAACGCCCAGCATAAGGAAGACCACTACGTGCAGCTGCTGCTCTACTACGGCATCCTGCGCTACAACTTCGGCCGCAGTGCCGACCAGGTAGACATTCGCCTGCTCTACTCGCGCTACCCCGCCCGGCAGGGACTGCTCTACGTGAACTTCTACCAAGCCCTCTTCCGTGAGGCCATCCGTCTGCGCAATCAGATCGTAGCCACCGAGCTGTTTATTGCCCGTGAGGGCTTCGGACGCATTGCACCCTATCTGACGAACGAGGTGGTCTACAAGGATGCACCCAAGGACAGCTTCTTCTACCGCTTCATAGAGCCTGAGCTGCGTACCCTCCACGCACAGCTGTCGGCGCTCAGTCCGCTTGAGCGAGCCTATTACGAGCGCATGCTCACCTTCGTCTATCGCGAGCAGCTCTGCCAGAAGCTGGGCGTGCAGGAAGGGCAGGGCGGCGCCGTGAGCGACCTCTGGCAGATGCCGCTGGCCGAGAAGCGCGAGACGGGCAACATCTTCACCGACCTGCGTATCCTGAGCCGCGCGTGCAGCGACACCGAGGGCGGCTTCGACCTGCTCACGCTGCAGGTGCCTTCGCAGGGTGTCGACTTCCTGCCCAACTTTCGCCGGGGCGACATGGTCTATCTCTATGCCTACGACGGCGAGCCCGACGTCAGGCGTGCCATCCTCTATAAAGGCACGCTGCAGGAAATAGCCACCACGCAGGTGGTGGTGAGGCTGACCAACGGACAGCAGAACGCGCACGCCTTCGACCACCCCACATGGGCCATCGAGCACGCCGGCAGCGACCAGACCACCACGAGCAACATCAAGAGCATGCAGCTCTTCGCCACAGCCCCTGCCGAGAAGCGCCAGCTGCTGCTGGGTCAGCGGGCACCGCGCCGCGATGCCGCAGCCCGTCTGCCGCACTCCTTCCACGAGCACTACGACGAGGTGCTGCTCAAAGCCCATCAGGCGCTCGACTACTTCCTGCTCGTGGGCCCTCCAGGCACGGGCAAAACCTCGATGGCCCTGCGCTTCCTGGTGGAGCTCTCCCAGGGCAAGTCGATGCTCATTGCCGCCTACACCAACCGTGCCGTCGACGAAATTTGCGCAATGCTCGTCGAGGCAGGGCAGCCGTTCCTGCGCATAGGCAACGAGTCGTCGTGCGACCCCCGCTTCCGTCCCTACCTGCTCGACGCACAGCCCTCTGCCGCCGCCTCGCCCCTGGAGCAGCACCACATCATCGTGGGCACCACATCGATGCTGCAGGCCCGTTCCTACCTGTTCCGTCTGAAGCACTTCGAGCTGATGATTGTCGACGAGGCGTCACAAATCCTCGAGCCCCAGCTGGTGGGACTGCTCGTGCAGGCCGACCGCTTCATCCTCATTGGCGACCACAAGCAGCTGCCCGCCGTGGTGCAGCAGCGCCAGGCCGACACCCTCGTCAGTCAGCCGCTGCTGAGCGAGGCAGGCATCACCGACTGCCGCATGTCGCTCTTCGAGCGGCTGCTGCGCTGGGAGCGCCGCCAGCGTCGTACCGACTTTGTGGGCATCCTGCGCCGTCAGGGACGCATGCACCCCGACGTGGCCGCCTTCCCCAACCGCATGTTCTATGCCGGCGAGCAGCTGGTGCCCGTGCCGCTGAAGCATCAGGTCGACACGTCGCTGCACTACGACCTGCCCAGCCTCGACGCCACCGACGACGCCCTGAAGCAGCACCGCGTGCTCTTCTTCGACGTGCAGAAGCAGCAGCGTGACGCGTCCGACAAGGTGAATGCCGATGAGGCCCGCCTCGTCAGCGACCTGCTGCGCCGCATCCATCGCTTCTACGGCGAGCGCTTCGACCCCGACAAAACGGTGGGCGTCATCGTGCCCTATCGTAACCAGATAGCCATGCTGCGCCGTGAGATAGAGCGGCTGGGCATCTCCGACCTGCTCCGCGTGAGCATCGACACCGTGGAGCGCTATCAGGGTTCGCAGCGCGACGTCATCATCTACAGCTTCACCGTGAGCCGCCACTACCAGCTCGACTTCCTCACGTCGAACACCTTCATCGACGACGACGGCACCGTGATAGACCGCAAGCTGAACGTGGCGCTGACCCGTGCCCGCTGCCAGATGCTCATGACGGGCAACGCCCGCCTGCTCTGCACCCATCCCGTGTTCAGGGAGCTGGTAGAGGCTTACGCTTACCACCCATCAGGCAGCACGCCCTAACGGAAAAAGGCTACGACCCCGTGTTTTGGGAAGAGAACGAAGTGGTATGCCGCACGCCGAAAGAGCAGCGCGTGGCCACCCTCTTTGCCAACGACCATCTCTTTGGCAGCTATGAAAAAAATAAAGGATTATTTTGTTTTTCTGGTTGTACCCCGACCCAGAATCGAACTGGGAACTAAGCTTTAGGAGAGCCTTGTTATATCCATTTAACTATCAGGGCATCGTCGGTTTGCGGGTGCAAAGTTACGAAAAGTCGAGAGCAAAACAAAAGAATTTATTCTTTTTTTTGCCGAGACGGAGGATTTTCCTTGAACGAAGTGAAAAACTTCGCGACTTTTTGTCGTCAAAGTTACGAAAAAAGCATGAAAGGACAAACATTCTGGCGGGAATATTTGCCTTTTCATGCTTTTTTACATAGCTTATCGGTAGCTGCGGGCTTAGAACGTGACGTTCATGCCGACGGCCAGGTTGGCATTCGAGCTGAGGGGTACGAACTCCTTCGTGGTCTTTCCAAGGATGTGGTCCATGCCGATGAAGAAGTTGAAGCCCGAGGGATGGATGTTGAGCACCCAGCCAGCGCTGGTGCAGAAGTTGTTTATGGCCACGTTGACGCCTCCGTTGAGCCACTTGAGGGGCGACCAGTTGGCGCTCAGGCGACCTTCGGTCCATGAGTAGTCGCCGTTGAAGTGGTGCTGTCCGAGCAGTCCGAAGGTGAGGGGCTTGTAGATGGGCAGCTGATACTCCACGCCCACGTTGGCCGTGGCGGCGAGTGTTTTGCTCTCTGAGCCCTGGTCGCCCTGGTTCTGCAGGCTGACGAAGTCGGTGAGCTGGTCGGCATAGTTGTTCTTCTGCTCCTTGAAGGTGGAGCCTGGGGCTGCGTTGGCATCCTTCACGGCCAGGTCGTGGAATCCGTCGAACTCGAACTGTCCCTTCTTCTGGGTGAGCAGGATGTTGTTGCTCCAGTTGATGAAGCCCAGGTCGGTGACGGCGGCGCTCACCTTCAGCCCGTCGATGATTTGATAGACGGCACCCAGGTCGAGTCCGAAGCCGAAGCCTCCGATGCCGGCTCCGTCGACGTCGATGTTGCCCAGGTCGGCCTTCTGGAAGCTCTGCCCGTTCTTGTATTCGTCGGTCTTATTGGGAATGTTGATGCCCTTGAGGCTTATCTCGCCCTTGGCCTCGCCGCTGGTGAGCATCCACTTGTTGCCGGTGAGGTTGGCCTGCATGCCTTCAATGTTGAGTTCGGCGCGTCCGGCACCGAGCAGCACCTTCAGCTTGGCGCCCACTCGCAGGTCTTTGGTGATCTGTCGCGAGTGTCCGAGTGCCACCTCGGCAAACGACGTGGCCTTCACGCCGATGGTTCCGAACTGGTAGTTGCGGTTCTGCAGGTTCTTGGCAAAGTCGAAGAGCTCGTAGGGCAGCTGTACGCCCACGTTGGTCTTCTCGCGCACCTCAATCGTGTTGTAGCCGCCGAGGGCTTTAAAGCCCACGGAGATGAGCGTCAGCCCGATGTCGGCCGAGATTTTGTTGGTTCCGCTGTTGAATCCGGCCATAGCCTGTTCGTAGCTCACGTCGGGGTGCATGAACGTGCGGCTGTACTTGCCGGTGGCGGGGTCTTGAAACAGCAGGTCTTCAACGCCAATGTTTCCCTGCAGCTTCGCGTTGATGTTGCCCAGTACGGGTATGGCCACGTAGCCCTGGTCGTTGCCGAAGGCAGGGTTCAGGTCGTGCCGATACTTGAAGTCCTGCGTAAAGTATGCTGAGTTCAGGTCTTGTGCCGTTGCCGCAGCACCCACGGCCATCATGGCGATGGCCAGCACCTGTGCCTTGCTAAATATCTTCTTCATGTCGGTTGTTGCTTGTTATTGTTTCTGTAAATAATATAATATGTACGGGTGTGTGAGTGGCGCCTTAGTCGTCGAGGTTCTTGATGACCTTTCCCTTCAGGCTCACGCTGATGTTCTCTATCTTGAGCGTCTGCGTCTGGCTGTTCAGGGTGATTCCGTCGACGTTCGACGTAGCCTCGGCCCTGTAGCGAATGCCGTCGAGCTGCTGGAACGCATCCTGGCTGTGCTGGGTGATGACAATCTCCAGCTCCGATTCCTGCTGCTGCAGCTGTCCGGCAGCGTTTTTCTTGGCTCCGGCCACGGTACCCTTCACGATGCTCACCTCGATGAGGTCGCTGCTTATTTCCTTGCCCTGTGCGTCGATGGCCTTGGCGCTCACGTTCAGGTCGAGTGGTGTGCCGTTCTTGGCGGTGGCCGTCAGTCTGACGAAGGCGTCCTTGGTGAGCTTCACCTCGTCGAGGTCGCCGTTCCATCCGGTGATGCTGTCGGTATAGACGATGCGTGAGCCGGTGTTCAGCGTCAGCGGAGCCTTGATGCGGTAGGAGGGCTTAATGCTGTAGCTCTTGCCCAGCTTCACGTAGCTCAGGTAGGTGGGGTCGGCGGTGGCGCTGCAGGTGAAGGTGATGCTGTCGGGTATGGTGCTGATGAGGCTCTGCAGCGTGTTGGTGGTCTGGTTGGTGACCACGGGCGTGTAGCCCTGCTCCAGCCCGTGCTCATTGTCGCAGACGACGATGCGCGTCACGGCCGGTCCCTGTGCCTCGTCGGTGCAAGGCTCCAGGTTGATGTTGCCAATCTTCACCGTGCGCACTGAGCGTGGCTTACCGTTCTTGGCCGTGTTGATGGCGCTGATGACGATGTCGTTGATCTGTGCCCTTACGTTCATGTCGCTGCTCACGTCGAGGTAGAGCTGCGGGTTGTCGAGCCTGATGGTCACCTGGTCGTCGTCCAGGAAGTCAGGAATGCTGGTGATGGCAGCCTTACCCTCGGCCACGGTAGCCTTGGGCTTGAACTTTCCCTGTGCGGCAGCAATCTCTACGTCGTGTATGGTGGTCGATGCGGCGATGTTGTAGGCAGGCGTGGTGCCGGTGTTGTAGAGGGTGGTGAGCAGGCTCTTCAGTCCGGCCTTGCTCAGGTCGCTCTTCTGGATGCTGGCTGCCAGCTTGATGCTGCCTTTGAGGAAGATGCTGTCGGCTGTGAATGCCAGGTAGCTGTCTGACGTGCTCGGCACCTTGTCCTCGAAGTTGGCCAGCTGCTTCACGGCGATGTTGATTTTCGTTCCGCTGGTGGGCACGTTGCTCAGCACCAGCTTCCTGTTGGCCTTGTCGGTGGCGATGGAGCCTCGGCTGCAGGTGGCGTCTACGTCGATGTATTTCAGCACGGGCATGTCGAACTCAATCTTCTCGATTTCGCTCACCAGTGCAGTCAGTCCGCTGGAGAAGGTGAGGCTTATGTCGATGCTCGATTTGCTGCCGTCGGTGGCCGTCTCCACCTTTTCCAGGTCGACGATGGTCTCGTCGTGGCTGGTCTTCAGCTCAAACACGGTGATGGTGTCGCTGGCGTTCACCTCGGCAGGTATCTGCGACCAGACGGCCTCTGTGGCCAGGTCGACGATGGCGTCGGTCGATAGTCCTGGCAGCTGCGAGAAGTTGGCTGGAATGTTCAGCCCAGGGATGTTCACGGTGAAGTCGCGCTTCTGGTTCTGCCTGATGGTTATGACGTCCACCAGTGGGTTGGCCTCGCTCACGCCTCCCTCGTCGTCCTTCTCGAAGACGTAGTTGCCCTCGTTGTCGGTGGCGATGACGTCGCTGCTGCTGATGTCGAGCAGGTCGTCGAGCACGATGTTGCGCGTAGAGTTGTCGCCCGGCAGTGCGAGTCCCGCTTCGCTGCCTATGGCAATGTTCTTGTCCAGGTTGCCCAGGTCGTAGTTGTTGTCCTGGCATCCCGTCAGCATCATGGCGCCCATGCAGGCCAGCGCGCACGATGCGTAGGCAATGATGTTTCCGTAGTTCTTCATCTTGATTCCTTGATTAGTAATTGTAAATCTATTGTATATGGGTGCAAATATAGCATTTTTTTTGCGAACGGCCATCAAAAACTTGCCTTTTTTTCGCTCCACTTGCCTTTTTTGTTGTAATTTTGCAGGCGAAACATAACAATCATACTAATAACTATCAAAACAATGAAACGAACCACTACACTCCTTCTCGCCGTGCTGCTTGTGCTCGGCGTGCCTGCGCAGACCATGCTGAAGCATCCCTGGCAGGGCAAGCGCGTAGCTTATCTGGGCGACTCCATCACCGACCCCCGCAACAGCGGAGCCAAGAAAAAGTACTGGGGATTCCTGCAGGACTGGCTGCAGATAGAGCCCTACGTCTATGGCGTGAGCGGTCGCCAGTGGAACGACATCCCCCGACAGGCCGACCGCCTGAAGCAGGAGCACGGACAGGACTTCGATGCCATCATCATCTTCTGCGGCACCAACGACTATAACAACGGCGTGCCCCTGGGCCAGTGGTATAGCGAAGCCGCCGCCCAGGTGGAGTACGGCCACGGACAGCCCAAGCAGCTCGTCAGCCGCAAGCAGCGCAAGCCCGTCATGGTCGACAGCACCTTCCGCGGTCGCATCAACATGGCGCTCGACTCGCTGAAGCGCACCTTCCCCACGAAGCAGATTGTGCTGCTGACGCCCCTGCACCGCTCCAACTTCCATGCCAACGAGCAGAACTGGCAGTGCGACGAGTCGTACACCAACCAGTGCGGCCTCTATCTCGATGCCTACGTCGACGCCGTCAAGGAGGCAGGCAGCGTGTGGGCAGTGCCCGTAATAGACTGGGGCGCCCTGAGCGGCCTCTTCCCCCAGCACAGTGAGCACGGCATCTACTTCCACAACGCCGAAACCGACCTGCTGCACCCCAACGACAAGGGCCACCAGCGCCTCGCCCGCACGCTCATGTATCAGCTGCTGTCGCTCCCCTGCCGCTTCTGAGCTTGTCAATTCAGAATGATGAAACAGAATGATTCATACCTAACAGAGCGGCCCGTAACCCATGCACGAGGTGGTGCTGAGGGCCGTGATGATGGCCGTGATGATGCTCGACACAATCTGAAGTGCGAACTTCCAAGCTTCTTTTCCTTTCATAGTTCAAGTAATAGTTTTTAGTTTATAGATTACGATTAGAGTTTAGAAGTGAGGCGAAGCCGTTTGCTCCGCCTCCGGCTTCGCTTAGGGCTGCGGCTGCTGCTCGTCCATGAACGTGTGCACCTGGTAGTTCTTCGTCTTCTGCGCGCCCTCTACCCAGCCGACGCGCTCCAGTCGGGCCTTCTTCAGCATCGTGCGGCTGGTGATGTCCTCGCCCGTCACGTTGCTGCCCTCGGGGGTGAAGCGCAGGTGGATGCCCGCAATCTTCGACTGGTCGCACAGGTCCTTCGTCTCGGCACCGCCCTTGATGCTCTCAATCTCGGGTCGGAAGGTGCCCAGCCCGTCAATCTTCACGGCGTTCGA
>CACXYH010000074.1 GCA_902771785.1 uncultured Prevotellaceae bacterium | reverse complement strand
TTTTCGCTGTGTTGTGATTATTTAACGTCTCTCTGCGTAGCATAAGCTAAAATGTGTATTGAGTTTCTGCGTTTTAAAGTTCCACGCCGCCCTCGCTGGGTGTGCGATAATCGACTTTGTCGCTTCGCTCGTCGAAGAACTGGAAGGTGGTCTTGCCGTCCCTGCCGCCGCTGATGCCGTCAGCAGCGCCCACGACGGCCTCCCCCGTCCTGCCTAAGAATGTCAGGCAGGTCGCAGCGTCGCGGGTCGGTGTCAGGGGAAACGATGGCATGGTGTTGGGGGATGGGTCGATGCTTTTACTTACTGAGGTATCTTCCTAATCTTGGCAGGGCGCAATACCTCTATGCCTTGCAGGAATCGATAGTCCTTATAGTTATTTGTCACTACGATGAGGCATTTCTGTTTCTTTGCAAGGACGAACTGCACATTGTCCTCGATGTCGGCTCCCGTCTCTTTAAGAGCAGCATCGATGTCCTTGGCGGTGAAGTCGATGATGTTGAAGCGGTGCTGCAGGTCACGAACCACAGCAGTAATTTCTTCGTTCGATTTCTTCTTCTGATAGACGGAGATAAGTTGTGCCACACTGAGCGACGAGATATAAAGCCGCTTGCCCGTCAGCGAAAACAAGTAGTGCAGACAGTCATCGTCCTTTTGGAACTTTGCATCACCACTGTATCCGCCAACGAGTACGTTGGTATCGACGAAGATGTGGTTAGGGTTAAAGGAAAGGGCTCGTTTCGTCATATGTCAGAATGCAAGATTAGGGAATTGTGCCTTCTCCTCCTCGGTAAGTTCGTTCACCTTGCCCGCCATCCATACGCCGAGCAGGAAGTCCACGAGTTCTTTACGCTTCAGTCCGTTCTTCTGGAGCAGCAGTTCGAGTACGCCCCGGCGCTCCTTCTCCACTTGTTTCTGCTTCTCGCTCATAATTATGTGCCTTTAAAATGTTATAACGGGTGCAAAGTTACAAAAAAGTTTTGGAATAACAAGCGGGAGGCACAAAAAAATCCAAAGCCGGGCTTCACTTCCCTTTGGATAAAAAACCTCACCCCCGGCCCCTCCGGGGAAGGGGAAAGCAAAGCGCCGAGGTTCTCGGGTGAGAATCTCGGCGGATAAAGTGTGTGAGGGAGGCTTACTTTATCATCGGCTCAGGGCCGCGTCTGCCCTTCGCCCTCGATGAGCCACTTGTAGGTGGTGATTTCCTCGAGGGCCATGGGGCCGCGCGGCCCGAGCTTCTGGGTAGAGATGCCTATTTCGGCACCAAGGCCGAACTGGGCGCCGTCGGTAAACGAGGTGGGCGCGTTCCAGTAGACGCAGGCGGCGTCGACGTGGGCCTGAAACTGGCGGGCTGTCTGCTCGTTGGCGGTGATGATGGCCTCGCTGTGGCCAGAGCCGTAGCGGTCGATGTGGGCAAGGGCTTCGTCGAGGCTGGCTACGGTCTTGATGGCCATCTTATAGTCCATGAACTCGGTGCCGAAGCTGTTGTCGGTGGCATGCTCTATAAGTGCCTTTGAAGAACTTGCTATTGCCGCATAGGCTTTCTCGTCGGCATAGAGGGTGACGGCGGGGGTGTGTTCTAAGAGGGGCCTGACGAGTTCGGGAAGGTCGGCGAGGCGGCTCTCATGGATGATGAGACAGTCGAGGGCGTTGCACACGGAGACGCGCCGCGTCTTGGCGTTGCAGACGATGGCTCGGCCCATATCGAGGTCGCCGTCCTTATCGAAATAGGTGTTCACCACGCCGGCACCCGTCTCAATGACAGGCACGCGGGCGGTGTCGCGCACAAAGTCTATCAGCTTCCGGCCGCCACGGGGGATGCAGAGGTCGATGTAGCCCACGGCGTTGAGCATCTCGGCTGTGGCCTCATGCGTGGCGGGCAGCAGGGCCACCACGTCGGGATTGACGCCGAAGCGCTGCAGCACCTCATGGATAAGGGCTACCTCGGCGCGGTTCGAGCAGTCGGCATCCTTGCCACCTTTCAGTACACAGGCGTTGCCACTCTTGAAGCAGAGCGAGAAAACGTCGAAGGTGACGTTGGGCCGTGCTTCGTAAATCATGCCGATGACACCAAAAGGAACGCTGATGCGGCACAGGCGCAGCCCGTTGGGCAGCGTCTTCTGCTTGGTGACGTGGCCCAGGGGCGAGGGCAGTGTGGCCACGTTGCGCATGTCGGCGGCAATGCCTTCGAGGCGTTGGGGCGTCAGCTGCAGGCGGTCGTAGAGCGGATTGTCGGTGGCCATTCGGGCCAGGTCCTGGGCGTTGGCCTGGAGGATGCGCTCCTGCTGGCTCACGATGGCGTCGGCCACGGCGAGGAGAATCTCATTACGCTGCGGGTCGCTGAGCAGCGCCAGGCTCTTGCTGGCCTGCTTGGTTTTGAGGAATTGTTGGTTCATCTCTGTGTATGGTTCTTTTTTGTGTTTGCGGACGATTACTGGCAAAGTCAGGTGCGGGGCACGAACTCGGTGTGTGGCGTCTCTGTGGGGTGCTCTACGATGCGGATGAGAATGTCGTCGCGCTCGCCGTTGGCGATGATCACGCGGATGCCGGCCTGCTGCACCTTCGTGGCGGTGGTGTACTTAGAGTGCATGCCGCCGCGGCCGAAGGCGCTCTTCTCGGCCTTGATGTACTGCGAGAGGTCGCGGCCGGGCTCTACCTGGGGGATGATGTGCGACTGCGGGTCGTCGGGGTGGCCGTCGTAGATGCCGTCGATGTTCGACAGCAGGATGAGTGTGTCGGCCTCCATCATCTGGGCTATGAGGCCCGAGAGCTCGTCGTTGTCGGTGAACATGAGCTCGGTGACCGAGACGGTGTCGTTCTCGTTGACGATGGGTAGCACGTCGTTCTCGAGCATCACGCGCATGCAGGCCCGCTGGTTCTCATACTGCTCGCCGGGCTCGAAGTTCTCCTTCATCGTGAGCACCTGGCCCACGTGGATGCCGTATTCGCGAAAGAGGTCGTAGTAGAGGCCCACGAGCTTCACCTGGCCTACAGCTGAATAGAGCTGCCGCTGCTCGACGGAGTCGAGCGAATGGTCGACGATGAGCTCGCGGCGCCCGCAGGCTACGGCTCCCGACGAGACGAGGATGACCTCGTAGCCCTCGCGGCGCAGCCACGCCACCTGGTCGACGAGTGCCGACATGCGGGTGACGTCGAGTTTGCCGTCGCGTCGGGTCAGCACGTTCGATCCTATCTTTATGACAATCCTATGCTTCATAGCGGAAAATTATATCGCGGTAGCAAAAATATATCGCGGTAGCAAATTATTCACTTTTCACTATTCACTTTTCCCTTTTCGCTATTCACTTTTCCCTTTATCTTTCTGTCTGATTTCCACGCGGCGAATTTTTCCGCTGATGGTCTTCGGCAGCTCGTCGACAAACTCGACGATGCGCGGATACTTATAGGGGGCGGTCACCTTCTTCACGTGCTGCTGCAGCTCTTTCACCAGCTCGTCGCCGGCTTTGTCTTTCCATTCCTTGCCCAGCACGACGGTGGCTTTCACCACCATGCCGCGAATGTCGTCGGGGACGCCCGTGATGGCGCACTCGACAACGGCAGGATGGGTCATGAGCGCACTCTCAACCTCGAACGGACCGATGCGATAGCCCGACGACTTAATGACATCGTCGATGCGACCTTCGAACCAGTAGTAGCCGTCTTCGTCGCGCCACGCCATGTCGCCGGTGTGGTAGAGTCCGTCGTGCCATGCCTCGCGCGTCTTCTCGTCGTCGCGGTGGTAGCCCTTGAAAAGGCCGATGGGCTTTTTGTCGCCCACACGAACCACGATTTCGCCCTTCTCACCATCTTCGCACGGCGTACCGTCGGGGCGAATGAGGTCTATGTCGTATTGTGCGTTGGGCATGCCCATGGAGCCGGGCTTGGGCGTCATCCAGGGGAAGGTGCCCAAGGTCATGGTGGTTTCGGTCTGGCCGAAGCCTTCCATCATGCGGATGCCAGTTTTTTCAAAGAACTTATCGTAGACGGCAGGGTTCAGAGCCTCGCCGGCCGTGCAACAGTACTCCAAGGACGAGAGGTCGTACTTCGACAGGTCTTCGCGAATCATGAAGCGGTAGATGGTGGGCGGCGCGCAGAACGAGGTGACGCGGTACTTCTCCATCTGGCGCAGCAGCGTGTCGGCATTAAACTTCTCGTGGTCGAAGACGAAGACTGTGGCTCCGGCGAACCACTGGCCGTAGAACTTGCCCCAGACGGCTTTGCCCCAGCCCGTGTCGGCCACGGTCAGGTGCAGACTTCCTTCGTGCAGGTTGTGCCAGAAGACGCCCGTGGTCAGATGGCCCATCGCATAGAGATAGTCGTGGGCCACCATCTTCGGCTCGCCGCTGGTGCCGCTGGTGAAGTACATGAGCATGGTGTCTTCGTTGGTATTGACGAAGGCGGGCCGCTGGAACTGCGGGGCCTGCTGGATTTCCGTTTGGTAGTCGTGGAAGCCCTCGGGGATGGGCTTGCCGTGATCAGTAATAGTAATATACTGCTTGACGGTGGGACTCTCGGGCATGGCTGCCTGAATTTGGCTTACCACGTAAGGGTCGTCCACGCAGATGATGGCCTTCACGCTTGCGCGGTTGTTTCTATAGACAATGTCTTTCTTCGTCAGCATGTGGGTGGCGGGAATGACGATGGCGCCGATTTTGCAGAGTGCCAGCATCACAATCCACCACTCGTAGCGGCGCTTCAGAATGAGCATCACGGGGTCGTTCTTGCCGATGCCCAGCGACAGCAGGTAGCTTGCAGCCTGGTCGCTCTGCTCTTTCAGTTGTCCGAAGGTGGCGCGTATCTCCTCGCCCTGGTCGTTGGTCCAGAGCAGGGCGAGCTTCTCCGGTGCTTCTTCGGCCCATGCGTCCATCACGTCGTAGGCGAAGTTGAAGTTCTCGGGGACGATGAACTCCAGATGTTTGTTGTAGTCCTCCACTGAGGTGAAGCTTGTCTGCTTCAAAAATCTTTCAATCATAGTTTTTGTGTTATTCTACTGTAAATGCCAGGAATTTCACGGCCTTGTTGCCTATGGCCAGCATGCCGTGCGGCTTCGTTGAGTCGAAGTAAATCGAGTCGCCCTCCTCCAGGACGATGGTCTTGCCGGCGATGTAGAGCTCCATCTTGCCCTCAAGGACGAGGTTGAACTCCTGACCGGCGTGTGAGTTCTTGTACACTACGTGGGCATCGGGCTTCGGCTCTACGGTCACGATGAACACGTCGGCCTTGTGACCTACGAAGCCGCTCACCAGCGACCGGTACTTGTAGGCTTTCGTGCGCTCGATGCTTACGCCCTGGCCGTCGCGTACTACGAAGTACGACTTCATGTGCGGGGTCTCGGCGAAAATCAGTTCCTCGGTCGAGATGCCGTATTTCTTGGCAATCTTCATCAGGCTCGAAATGGTGATGTCGGCCTCGCCCTGTTCTATCTGTTCGTACTTTTCCGAGGTGGTGCCGATGGTTTCGGCCATCTCGCTCACGGGAATGTCGAGCACCTCGCGCAGTCCGCGCAGCCGCTCGCCTATCTGTTTCAGTTGATTATCCATATCTCTGTTTTTATTTAAGTCCTGCTTTTAGTCCGCGTATCACGCTGCTGGTGAATCCGGCATGCTCCATCTCGTTCAGACCCTTGATGGTCACGCCGCCTGGAGTCGTCACCAGGTCGATGGCGGCCTCGGGGTGCAAGCCGCTGGCTTCTAACAGCTCCACGGCTCCCTTCATCGTCTGCATCACAATCTTCTTCGCATCGTCGGCCTTGAAGCCCAGCTCGACGCCGCCCTCCGAGGCTGCGCGAATGTAGCGCATGGCGTAGGCTATGCCGCACGAGGCCAGCGTTGTGCCGGCGGCAAGGTGCTTCTCGTCGGTAATCAGGGTGTTGCCCATTTCGTTGAAGATGCCCACAACGGTATCAATCTGCCCGTCGCTGGCACCCACAGGCACCACGAAGGTCATGGAAGCCATCTCGGCAATAGCGATGTTGGGGATGACGAGGAACAGAGGTGGACATTGCTCGCCCAGCCACTCTGTGATGCTGGCCGACGATACGCCGGCGGCTATCACGATAAGCAACTGCTTATGCGGGTTGAGCATGCTGCGTATGTCTTTGAGCACGGGCTCGACGAGCCAGGGCTTCACAACGACGCAGACGATGTCGGCCACGTCGGCTGCCAGCTTGTTGTCGGTCGTGACGGCGACTCCCATCTTAGCAAACTTCTCGGTGACGGCACGGTTGGGGTCGCTCACCGTGATGTCTTCGTTCTTGAAATGCTGCCCCTTGATGAGGCCTTCGACGGTGGCGCCGCCCATGGCGCCTGCACCGATAACTGATATCTTCATAACACCTTCTTTAGTCGTTCTATAAAGTCGTCGGCCTCGGCTTTTGTCAGGCAGAGAGGCGGCAGCAGGCGCAGAATGTTCTGTCCGGCACAGCCCGTGAAGCAATGCTCCTGCTCAATCAGCGGCTTGCGCACTTCGGCATGGGGAATGTCGAGGTCGATGCCAATCATCAGACCGCGTCCGCGTACCTCCTTGATGTGCGGGTTCTTCAGTTCGCGAAGCTTTTCCATCAGGTAGGTACCCACGGTGTCGGCATTCTCTACGAGTTGCTCCTGCTCAAACACATCGAGCACGGCCAGCGCAGCTGCACAGGCCAGGTGATTGCCGCCGAACGTGGTGCCCAGCTGCCCGTAGACGGGCTTGAACTCAGGCGAAATTAGCACGCCGCCCATGGGGAATCCGTTGGCAATGCCCTTGGCCACGGTGATGATGTCGGGCTTGATGCCCAGCCACTGGTGGGCGAAGAACTTTCCGCTTCGGCCGTAGCCGCACTGGATTTCGTCGCAGATGAGCACGGCGCCGTAGCGCTTGCAGGCGTAGGCCAGTCCCTGGGCGAACTCGGGTGTGGCCATCTGAATGCCGCCCACACCCTGGATGCACTCCAGGATGACGGCAGCCACGCCGCCCTTCGACAGCTCGCGTACCCAAGGCTCCAAATCGTTGAGCGGCAGGAAACGGGCGTGGTGGTTGTCGTTGATGGGTGCCACAATCTTCGGATTGTTCGTTACCTCGACAGCCAGGCTGGTGCGTCCGTGGAATGCTTTCTCGCACGTCAGTACGCGGGTGTTGCCAGTCTTGAACGAAGCCAGCTTCAAGGCGTTCTCGTTGGCTTCGGCACCGCTGTTGATGAGAAACAGCTGGTAGTCGTCGTAGCCGCTGATACGGCCCAGCCGTTCGGCCAACTGCTGCTGCAGCTTGTTGATGACCGAATTAGAGTAGAAGCCGATGCTTTGCAGCTGCTCCGTCACCTTTTCTATATAATGGGGATGTGAGTGTCCGATGCTGATGACGGCATGGCCTCCGTACAGGTCCAGGTATTCCTGACCTTTATCGTCCCATACCTTGCATCCTTTGCCCTTCACAATGTTCACGTCGAAGAGCGGATAAACGTCGAATAGTTTCATGTTGCTATATTTTTTTTTCGTTTTCAGAAAGCTGAGGCCTTCAGCTGCAGGCCTGCCTTTTCGTTGAGACCGAACATCAGGTTCATGTTCTGCACGGCCTGACCCACGGCGCCCTTCAGCAGGTTGTCGATGGCTGAGGTGATGAGAAGCTTGTCGCCGTATTTCTCCACATGCACCAGCGCCTTGTTGGTGTTCACCACCTGCTTCAGGTCGATGGGCTTGTCGCTATAGTGTGTGAAGGATGCGTCGGCATAGAAGTCCTTGTAGGCTTCGATAACGTCTTCTACGGGTGCGGGCGTCTTGACGACGGCGGTACAGAAAATGCCGCGGGCAAACGGACCGCGATACGGAATGAAGTCGATGCTGGCGTCGAGATAGCCCTGTACCTGCTTCAGCGACTGCCTTATCTCGGCGATGTGCTGATGCTGGAAGGGCTTGTAGATGCTCAGATTGTCGGCTCGCCAAGAGAAGTGGGTGGTGGCTCCTGGCTTCTGGCCGGCTCCTGTAGAGCCTGTGATAGCATTGACGCTGACGTCTTCCTTCAGCAGGTTCAGATGGGCAGCAGGCAGCAAGGCCACTTGTATGGCGGTGGCAAAGCAGCCGGGATTGGCCACGTGGCTGGCCTTCTGAATCTCCTCCTTATTGATCTCGGGCAGACCGTAGACGTAGTCGTGGTCTCCCTTGATGCGGAAGTCCTGTGCCAGGTCGATAATCTTCACGCCTTCAGGTATCGTATGCTCCTTGAGGAACGCCTCGCTCTTGCCGTGACCGAAGCAGAAGAACACTACGTCGACCTTCTCAAAGGGCATTTCGTCGGTAAAGCGCAGGTCGGTGTCGCCGATGAGTCCTTCGTGCACGTCGCTCACCAGATTGCCGGCGTTGCTCTCCGAGTTGGCAAATACAATCTCTGCCTCAGGGTGGTTGAGCAGCAGGCGGATGAGCTCACCGCCCGTATAGCCTGCTGCACCTAAGATTCCTACTCTAATCATAAAGCGGTAGCAAATTTTTCACTTTTCACTATTCACTTTTACCTTTCATTCGGATGTATTCCGTAATACACTCTCAAGGGTGTCGACGACACCTTGATGAAGCCCTTAGCCTCGTCGGCTGTCCAGCCCGTCTGCGTCTCGCCGTACTCGCCGAGCTTCGACTTCGTCAGGTCGTTCTCTGAGTCGATGCCTACGGTCTCGAAGCCGTAAGGACGCAGCTTCAGGATGCTGGTGCCCGTCACGTTGCGCTGGCTCGACGTCAGCATGGCCTCGATATCGGGCATCACGGGCTCCAGGTACTGACTCTCGTGCAGGAACATGCCGTACCAGTTGGCTACCTGGTCTTTCCAGTACTGCTGCCACTTCGAGAGCGTCGACTTCTCGAGCAGGCGATGAGCCTCGATGATGAGCTTTGGAGCTGCGGCTTCGAAACCCACGCGACCCTTGATGCCGATAATCGTGTCGCCTACGTTGGCGTCGCGACCGATGGCATACGAGGCACCTATCTCCTCAATCTTCTGGATGGCTTTCACGCGGTCGTCGAACTTCTCGCCGTTGACGCCTACTATCTCGCCTTTCTCGAACTCAATCTTCAGCAGCGTCTCCTGCTCCTTGGCCGTGACGTGCTTCAGATAGGCTTCCTCGGGCAGGCCCTGCGTGGGGTCGAGCAGCTCGCCGCCGCAAATCGACGTGCCCCAGATGCCTACGTTGTAGGAGTACTTCAGCTTGGCGAAGTCGGCCGTGAAGCCGTGCTCATTCAGGTAGTCGACCTCCTCCTTGCGCGTCAGCTTCTTGTCGCGCGTCAGGGTGATAATCTCCACGCCGGGAGCCATCACGAGGAAGGTCATGTCGAAGCGAATCTGGTCGTTGCCGGCGCCCGTTGAGCCGTGGGCAATGGCATCGGCACCTATTTCTTTCGCGTAGCGCGCGATGGCTATGGCCTGGAAGATGCGCTCGCTCGAAACCGAAATGGGGTAGCAGTTGTTGCGCAGCACGTTGCCGAAGATCATGTATTTCAGCGACTTCTCGTAGTACTCCTGCGTCACGTCGAGCGTCACGTATTGCTTGGCGCCCAGCTTGTAGGCGTTCTCTTCGTTGGTCTTCAGCTGTTCAGGGCTGAAGCCGCCCGTGTTGGCGCAGGCGGCATAAACTTCCCAGCCGTCCTGGCTGAGTTTCATCACAGTATAACTGGTGTCAAGTCCACCACTAAATGCTACTACTACTTTCTTCTTGCTCATATCTTTATTCTTTCTTTTTTATGCTTTCGTTGTCTTACTTCTCACTCTCCTCCAGCTCCTCCAGGTGGCGGATGCGTGCAATCACCTCGTCGGGAATACGGCAGGGCAGATGCTCCGTTGGGTCGTAGAGCATGGCCGTGCAGATGCAGTATTTGCGTCCTGTACGGTGCAGCACGTCTACGTTGACGCAGCCCTCGCAGCCTTTCCAGAAGGCTTCGTCGTCGGTCAGGTCGGCAAACGTCACGGGCTGATAGCCCAGCGCTGTGTTCATGGCCATTACGGCGGCGCCGCTGGTCAGCGAGAAAATCTTGGCGTGCGGCCAGCGCGTGCGGGCCAGCGAGAAGGTCATGTCCTTGATGCGCTTGGCCACATGATGGCCGCGATAGGAGGGGTGTACAATCAGACCGCTCGTCGTCACGTATTGTTGGTTCTCCCACGTTTCGATGTAGCTGAAACCGGCAAATTGGCCGTCCTTCGTCAAGGCTATTACCGCCTTGGCCTCTTGCATCTTCTTGGCTAAATACTCGTGCGTACGCTTGGCAATGCCCGTTCCGCGCACTTTTGCTGCCTCGGCAATGGTCTCCAGAATGGTGTCTACATAGATTTCATGCTCTGGCCCGGCTACAAAAACTTCAATATCGGTTTCTTGTTCCATTTCTATGTTATCAATTGTCTTTTATTTCAAGCTCGGCACCCGCATGTTCAGCTCATCAATCACCTCCTGATGGGTATAGCCTTCCTTCAGTACGATGAAGATGGTGTCGTCGCCTGCTATGGTGCCCAGTATCATGGGTATGTCGCTGTTGTCTATATGCCAAGCTATGGAGCTGGCATAGCCCGGGCGCGTCTTGATGACGCCGATGTTGCCCGAGAAATTGGCAGAGACGAAGCCCGACATCCGCATCATTTCGCGAACGCTGGCCGGCGACGATACGCGCTTGTACATCGTCTCATTGGGCAGTACATACACGTAGTTGCCGCCCATTGTGGCCGCTTTGGCTACCTTCAGCTGTTTCAGGTCGCGGCTCAGCGTGGCCTGGGTCAGCTTAAATCCTTCTTTCTGTAGAGCGTTCAGCAGTTCGTCCTGGCTCCCCAGCTGCTGGCTCGAAATGATGAGTCGTAATGCCTCAAGTCTGTTGTTTTTTATTTTCATGTCCGTATATTTATACATTTTTCGGCTGCAAAATTAGCTAAAAAAACGAATATCACCAAATTTTTATTAGACTTTTTGCATTTATCTCTTATTTTTCTTTGCTTGCTATTCATTCCTTCTCTTCAGATAGGTGTAGCCGGTCGCTGCTCTTAGCGTAACCAATCGCTCCGATTACCGTAATGAATCGCCCCGATTACCGTAATGAATCGGTCCTTTTAGCGTAACCAATCGGTCCCTTTAGCGTAACCAATCGCTGCCGTTGGCGTAGCCAATCGCAGCGGCCCGTCCGGCAGGCCCTTTCCCTTTCCGCCTCCTATCGCGCGCGTGCACGCGCGTAATATATAAAAAGGTGTGCTTCCGCGTAAGCTTGACATTTGTCAATGCGTTTCAAAAAAAGTGCATTTTAATGATATTTTTTTGTGGAAAAGTTTTGGCGGTTCGTGGAAAAAGCGTACCTTTGCACCCGCTAAACGAGGAAAGCTCCCCGCGAGGCACGAAGAAAGA
>CACXYH010000073.1 GCA_902771785.1 uncultured Prevotellaceae bacterium | reverse complement strand
GCCGCCAAGACCCGATGTGTTCACGGTGAAATCGTCGTAGATGTGTAAGCCGTAGTTGAACACGTGGTTCATCAATACGCCAAACATTGCCACCACACGGAGCAGTTCATATTGCACTAAGCGGTTTTTTCTTACCTTGGCATAGAGTGACACCGAAGCGCGATCATCTGCCGTTCGATAGATGATGGTGTTTTGCTGCTCGTCCATACCTCACTTTATGTTACCATCCGACACATAATTATATTATATCCCTCGCTCCGCCCAGTCGCCACGGTCAAGATTACGATACCCGATGGCTTCGGCGATGTGCATCGTCTCGACTTTTTCGCTGCCGGCAAGGTCGGCGATGGTGCGGGTTTTTATTACACGCTCGCTGATAGCGGCACTGGCCTTGCCGGGCTTCATCTGCGAGAGCTGGGCAAAGGGCACGGCCTGGATTTCGCAATGTATGTCGATGCGGTCAGGGATTATAGAGCCCGCTTTTCGTTTGATAGATGTTGTCATTTCAACCGTTTTTGTCTTTTTCTAAAATGCTTCTTTCCAAGTCTTCCAACATCTTTAAGTCCTCGGCATCTGCATCTTGAGCATCAAGTTGCTTACGCTTGGCATTGAAAATGTCGTATCTGCTGCGAACTGTTTCTTCTGCTTCAGCATTGGATATTGAGCCTTTACCTTGCAGTATTTCTTTGTCTTGGAAAGTCAGCAAATTATCTATGTTCTTGCGCCAGTAGTCGAGTGTCATGTCACGACGCCCCTTAACCCGTTCCAGATAGTTCTTCGCTATTATCACATCGCCTTTACGGACGATGCTGCCTTTCCAAGTGGTCAGCCCCATATTCGGCTGGTTGACATCGGCACGGGCAACAATTAATTCTGCAGCAGTCTGATGGGTTACGGCATACAGCAGTTTGTTCTGCGTTTCGGCAAAGAACATCTGTGTGGCTTTGTCAGTTTTGTCATAGTCGCTGCTGAGGGCAAAGAGGTCGCGCACTTTCTGGTAGAACCGTTTTTCTGAGGCACGAATGTCGCGGATGCGAGCCAACAGCTCATCGAAATAGTCAGGTCGGCCATCAGGATTCTTCAGTCGTTCATCATCCATTGTGAAACCCTTTACGAGATATTCCGTCAAGTGTTCTGTTGCCCACTGGCGGAACTGGGTACCTCGTTTTCCCCGAACACGATATCCCACGGCAATAATCATCTCCAATGAGTAGAAAACCACGTTGTAGTTCTTGCCGTCAGCGGCAGTAGTTAAGAATTCCTTAACAACTGAATCTCTATACAACTCTTTTTCTTTCAGAATGTTAGCTATGTGCATGCTGATATTAGGCTTCGAGGTGGCAAAAAGTTCTGCCATCTGCTGTTGGTTAAGCCATATCTTGCCATCTTTGGCATAGAGTGCTACCGATGCGCGCCCATCCGCCGTCCGATAAATGATGATATTCTGCTGTTCTTCCATATCTCAATTCATATAATTATACTAAATACCTCTCTCAGCCCAGTCGCCTCTATCGAGGTTGCGATACCCGATGGCTTCGGCGATGTGCATCGTCTCGACCTTCTCGCTGCCGGCAAGGTCGGCGATGGTGCGGGCGACCTTGAGGATGCGGCTGTAGGCGCGGGCGGAGAGTTTCAGACGCTCCATGGCCATGCGGAGCATGTCGAGCGAGGCGGCGTCGGGCTCAGCAAACTCGTGGAGCATCTTTTCGCTCATCTGTGCGTTGCTATGGATGCCCTTGTAAGGTTTGAAGCGCTCCTCCTGAATCTTGCGGGCGGCAATCACCCGCTCGCGGATGGCGGCCGACGGCTCACCGGGCTGCATCTGCGAGAGCTGGGCGAAGGGCACGGCCTGAATCTCGCAATGGATGTCGATGCGGTCGAGCAGAGGACCGCTGATTTTGTTCATGTAGCGCTGTATTTGGCCAGGGGTGCAGACGCACTTGTGGGTGGGGTCGCCGTAGTAGCCGCAAGGACAGGGGTTCATTGAGGCTACGAACATGAACGAGGCGGGATAGGCAATGGAGTATTTGGCGCGGCTGATGGTGATGGTACGGTCTTCGAGCGGCTGGCGCAGCACTTCGAGCACGCTGCGGTTGAACTCGGGCAGCTCGTCGCAGAAGAGCACACCGTTGTGTGCCAACGAGATTTCGCCCGGCTGGGGATTGGTGCCACCACCGACGAGGGCTACTTGCGAGATGGTGTGATGGGGCGAACGGAACGGACGCTGGGAGATGAGGCTGGTGTCGCGTGAGAGCTTGCCGGCAACGCTGTGGATTTGGGTGGTCTCCAGACTTTCGGAGAGCGAGAGGGGCGGCAGAATGCTGGGCAAACGCTTGGCCATCATCGACTTTCCACTACCTGGCGGGCCTATCATGATAAGGTTGTGGCCGCCTGCCGCTGCCACTTCGAGGGCGCGCTTGACGCTCTCTTGGCCGCGCACGTCGGCAAAGTCGAGGTCGAAATGGTTCTGCTGCTCGTAGAACTCGCGTCGTGTGTCGATGCGGGTAGGCTCGAATTGCTGCGTACCGTTGAGAAACGAGACGACGTCGAAGAGACTGTCCATGCCGTAGACGTCGAGATTATTCACGACGGCAGCCTCGCGGATGTTCTGCTTGGGCACGATGAGCCCGCGAAACTTGTCGGCACGGGCCTTGATGGCGATGGGGAGTGCACCGCGAATGGGCTGCAGATGGCCGTCGAGCCCAAGCTCGCCTACCAGCATGTATTCATGCAGATGGTCGATGGTCAGCTTCTCGTTGGCAGCCATGATGCCGATGGCCAGTGGCAGGTCGTAGCCGCTGCCCTCTTTCTTGATGTCGGCAGGTGCCATGTTGACCGTAATGTCTGCAGTAGGATAATTGAAACCAGAGTTGAATAGGGCGGCCTTGATGCGGTCGACACTCTCTTTGACGGCGGTGTCGGCAAGACCTGTGAGGTGGAAGAGCGTACCTCTGCGTAGGTTTACTTCGATGGTCACCGTCGTGGCTTCCAGCCCATTGACGGCGGCACAAAAGGTTTTAACAAGCATAAGCTTTGTATGTTTTATTTCAGTAGCTCGTCGAGCTTCTTGCTAAGTTCGACTCCGCTTAGGTTGCGTGCCAGCACTTTTCCGCTCTTGTCGCTGATAATGTTGGCTGGCAGGGTTGCGATGCCCAGTTTCTTGAGGAGGGGTGTGTTCCACATCTGCCCGTCGCACACGTTGCTCCAGGTGATGCTGTCACGGTCGAGTGTCGGTTGTCCTTGCTTGGGACTGGGATCCAGGCAGATGCTCATGATGGCCAGTCTCGACGGGTTTTCTTTCTGCTTTCTGCGCAGTTGGCGCCCAGTGTTCTGACTGTCGTAGTTCCATGAAGCCCAGACGTAGATGACGTTGACTTCTTTCTGTAAGTCGCTGTTTGTGATGTTGTTGCCCTTGGTGTCCTTGGCACTGAAACTGGGCACCCGTTTCATGTTAGTGCCGGCTTTGAGTTGTTGAAGTTCTGCCTGCAGCCGCTTCAGCCTGATGTCGTTTGGAGTTGCCTCGAGCATGAGTTTGCAGAGCTCATCGGCCTTGGCGTAGTCGGGCTGCTGATTGAGAATGAAGTAGCGTTGCATGAGGTAGAAGCTGACGGGCGACGCTGGTTCCTCCTTGATGTGTTCTTCGGCTGCCTTGACCACTTCTGGTGGCATCAGCTGGTTGGCTCTCAGTCTGAAGCCTGTCATTTCTTCATTTTCTTCGGTTCCTTTTACTTCTGTTTCCTTCAGGTGAGATGCGTCGCCTTTCATTTCTACTTCAGCACCGGGACGGGCAAAGATAGGCAACTCCGAGTAATTCGGGAAGAGCAGCATCAGGGTGGTGGTGTCGTGCATGGCGATGTCGTAGACGAAGCGTCCATCCTGTACGTGGATGGTGTCTTTGCTGCCGTCCTCAAGGCTATAGATATAGAAGTCTCCCTGGTTGAGGTTCTTAAACTTACCTTCCAGCCGGAACCGATCGCTGGGCGAACCACAGGATAAAAGGAGTTGGAATACAAAAAAAGTAAAAAGGTAGAAAAACGCAGGCTGCCGTTTGTTCTTGAAAACTGTTCCCATGGTTTTCCTACCTTTTTACTTTACTTATAGAGTGGACTTACGTCACGCTTTCCTTACTTGCTGACGTTCAGAAGCTCCAGGTCCTGTGCTGCATAGGTAGACAGGGTGGGGTCCTTGGCAATAGCAGCTTTGAGGGCTGCTGCAGCTTCACTGTTGTTGCCGCTACGTGCAGCAACGAGCGCCTTCAGGTATTCGGTGACACCATCGGCGTTCTGCACTTTTGCCAGCGTCTGGGCTGCCTGAGCATAGTTCTTGTTCATGATCTGAGCCAGAGCAGCAGAGTTGGTGTTCGGGTTCAGGTTCTTGAAGTCCTGCTCGGCCTGAGCATACTTACCCTGAGCCAGGTGCAGGTTGCCCAGCACTTCGTTCAGACCATTGGCGCCAGTAGCCTTGGCAATGTAGTTCTCTGCCTGCTGCACGTTGCCCTGCTGCAGGGCCAGCATGCCGAGGTTTGCATTGGCTTCTGCCAGGTTGCTGTTCACGCTGAGAGCCTTCTGAGCCCACTTCTGAGCCTCGCTGTAGTTGCCCTTGGCATACTCAATCATGGCGATGTTATTCAGTGCACGTGCATCGTTGGGATAGAGCTCGGCGGCCTTCTTGTAGACAGCCTCTTTGGCGTTGTCGTTGCTGATGAGGTTGGCTCCATAGAGCATTTCCTCGACGGTCAGCTTCGAGGGGTCGGTATTAATCTGCGACAGGATCTGGTCGTCGCTGCGGCCAACAACGTTGTAGTTGATGATCATGCGGGCACGGCGCAGCTGGGGCAGGATGCCATCGGCCAGCTCACGGAAAGCGCTGCTGATGTTCTTGATCTGCTGCTCGCGCTCTTCGGGATCCTGATACATAGAAAGAACGCGCAGAATGACGTCTTTGTCCTGAATGTTCGAGGCAGCTACCAACTGCTGGAAGCCTTCCCAGTCCTCAGCGGTGTACTTCGTGTCGACGGGAGAGGTGATCTTGGCCTTCTTCATCTGGTCCTGAACATATTTGCTGGCGGCGCTCTGGCGCTGACCTGCCAGCTTCTCATTCAGCGTGTAGCCACCATCGGGAGAAGCGTAAGCCGAAACCTCGATGTTCTGCAGGTCGAGACCTTCCTGGTTCTGGGCGATGTCGTTCAGCAGGCGAACGAACTCCTGTACAGAGTTGTTCTGCAGTTCGCTCTTGCGCAGATTAGCCTGCTGGATAAGGAACTGAATGTTGGCTTCCTGCTTCTGGGCGACGATGCGCTGGAAAGCATCGGTAGCCATGGCGGGCTTGGCAGTAGTAAGTGTGCGCTTATAGAGCTCGCTGGTTGCAATCACGCCGTCGGCCACCTTTACGGCAGGCACCTCGACCGACTTCTTGCCAACCTTAGCGTCGAAGGTCAGGTAGAGCTCGCTCTTCTGCATATCAGGCTCGTAGTTGAAGTTGCTCTTCATCGTGTAGTTGCCACCAACCTTATAGTTGATAGTCTGGTCGTTGCCCAGCACCTTTTCTCCCTGGAAGGTAGCGCTCTGTCCCTTAGCCACTTTTCCGTTGTAGCGCAGCTCGGGGGTCACGGTCACCACAGCCTTCTTCTTCATGTATTTTTCGGGGAATGTTCCGTTAATGGTTACAGGAACCTGGCCAACCTCCGACTGGAGTGGGTTGGGCGTAACGGTAAAGTTGTCAGCTGAGAGAGCACCAAGCTTTCCCGAGCATGAGGTCAGCGCAATAGCTGCTACTGACAGCAGGATCAAATGTTTTTTTTGCATGATAGATAGTTTGTTAAATCGATTCAAAACTGGTGTGCCGCGAGCGGGACTCGAACCCGCACAACCATTCCTGGTCAAGGGATTTTAAGTCCCTCGTGTCTACCATTCCACCATCGCGGCAAAAAAGCGAATGCAAAGGTATTGTTTTTTTTTCGGAATATCCAAACTTTTAGCAGTTTTTTGTACTTTTCGGTTAAACTTTCAACTTTTTTAGTCGTCTTATTAGGGAATGTGTATCGTTAGACCCCTTTAGGAAGGGCTTCGGCGGCACATCATAACTAACTATATTTATCAAATTAATTAAACAAAACAAGATGAAAAAAACTATGAAAAGAGCACTCATGATGCTCGCGTTGTTGGCAGTTCCCTTTGCCATGCAAGCCCAGACCAAGTTCCACGACGTTGAAGTGAGTGAAGCAACTGGTCCCGTCAAGTCAATCAGCATAGACATGATGGGTCGTCAGATGGTGACCAACTTTACCAAGGATGGCAAGATGCAGCGTGAGGGCATGAGCGACGCCGTTTATGATGCCGAAGGCTACCTGCAGTCTGCCAAGATGTCGATGCAGGGCCAGTCTGTAGAAGTCACCTTCAAGTGGGAGAACGGACGTGTGAAGAGCCAGACCATGGGCATGATGGGCAACGACTTCACCATTTCCTATACTTATAATGAGCAAGGCGCTCCTGCATCGCAGTCGATGAACATGGGCGGCCAGGAGATGTCGTCGCCCTATACTGACTACAAGTACGACGCCCATGGCAACTGGATTAGCCGCAAGGCATCGATGATGGGTCAGGAGATGGTTCAGACCCGCACCATCGAGTACTACGAATAAGCTTTAATTCTTAATAGTATAACATGAGGCTTCTTGCAATCGGCAAGGAGCCTTTTTTAGTTGTGCACTCTCAGCAGCTCGTTGTTGCCTGTCAGCTCTATCTTATATTGCATGAGCGGCTCGTCGTTCTTCTTTCCGTTGGCAACGGGGAAGGCGTCGTCGCCTTCCAGTGAGTAGATGCGTTTGCACTTGTAGCAGACGACCTGTTGCTCGTTCTTGGGGTTCCAATAGAGCGGATAGCGGGGCGAGCCGTAGTCGTTCAGGCAGTTGGGGCACTGGCGGTCGAAGGCTTTCATCCCGAAAGAGTTGGAGTGTCCGATGATGAGCCCTCGTGCAGCCCCCATGGCATTGTAGTTGTAGCGTTCGTTGTTGATGGCAGCCCGCATGATGAGGTCGGTGTCGCTCTTCTCCCAATGTCCGTGGTTGGCAGTCATCAGCAGGTGGGTCACTCCCTGCTGTATGTCGGGATGCACGATGACGAAGTCGCCCGGATTGCCCAGCGAGCGGGTGAGGGCGCTGCTCGGGAAGAGGTTGGGCTGGAAGACGAAGTCGCAGTAAAAGCGAGTGCTGTACTTATTGACTACGTCGCAGCCCATCAGTACAGCACAAACGATGAATGTTGCTAAGCGTCGCATGATGCCAGCAGTTTTTTCTCAGCCTCGCTCACGTGTTCGAAACCGAAGCCGTCGAGGGTAGCCTGCATCAGGCGGGCAATCTGCTCGTTGCACAGGTTGCCGATGGAGCCCTCGTGGGTGTGGTGGATGTCCTTACAGGGTGTGAAGGTGCCGGCTTCGATGGCCAGTCCCACCTGTTTATAGGCATCGCGGAAGGGTGTGCCGCTGGCAGCCAGCCGGTTCACTTCCTCTACCGAGAACATGGGGTCGTACATCGGGTTGTCCAGGATGTGTTCGTTCACCTCTATCTTATTGATGATGTAGGCCGCCATCTGCAGGCAGTCCTTCAGCTCGTCAAAGGCAGGCAGGAACACCTCCTTGATGATTTGCAGGTCGCGGAAGTAGCCCACGGGCAGGTTGTTCATGATAAGCGTGATTTGCTGAGGCAGGCCCTGCAGCTTGTTCATCTTGGCGCGAATCAGCTCAAACACGTCGGGGTTCTTCTTGTGCGGCATGATGCTGCTGCCGGTCGTGCACTCCTTGGGCAACTTTACGAACGAGAAGTTCTGCGAGTTGAACAGGCAGGCATCGAACGCCATCTTGGCTACCGTGCCGGCGATGCTGGCCAGTGCGAAGCTGACGTTGCGCTCCATCTTGCCGCGTCCCATCTGGGCATAGACCACGTTATAGTCCATCGAGTCGAAGCCCAGCAGGTCGGTGGTCATCTGGCGGCGCAGAGGGAACGACGAGCCATAGCCGGCTGCCGACCCCAGCGGGTTGCGGTTGGTCAGCTTGTAGGCAGCCTGCAGGAAGAGCATGTCGTCGGCCAGGCTCTCGGCGTAGGCGCCAAACCACAGGCCGAAGCTCGAAGGCATGGCCACTTGCAGGTGCGTATAGCCCGGCATGAGCACGTTCTTGTATTGTTCGCTCTTCTGCTGTAGTTCGTCGAACAGCACTTTGACGCTTTCGGCTACCTCTTGCAGCTGCTGCCGCGTAAACAGTTTCAGGTCTACCAGCACCTGATCGTTGCGCGAGCGTCCGCTGTGTATCTTCTTTCCCATGTCGCCCAGCTTGCGGGTGAGCATCAGTTCCACTTGCGAGTGAACGTCCTCTACGCCCTCCTCAATCACGAACTCACCTCGCTGGCATGTGTCGTAGATGTTCCTGAGCTCGCGCAGCAGCGGTTTCAGCTCGTCCTTCTCCAAGAGTCCGATGCTCTCGAGCATGGTGATGTGCGCCATGGAGCCCATCACGTCGTAGGGTGCGAGGTAGAGGTCCATCTCGCGGTCGCGGCCTACGGTGAACCGCTCAATCTCGGCGTTCACCTCGAAGTTCTTTTCCCACAGCTTATTCATAGGGCACCATGGCTAATGCGTCGGCAATTTTCTCTACGGCATCCTGCATGGGGCCGGCCACCATGCCGCGTATGAAGGGGTTCAGGTCGGCCTTCACCGTGACCTTCATCTTCGACGTGGTCTCGGTGACGGGCAGCACCTGTATCCAGAGGTTGAAGGGCACAGGCGACTGCAGGCTCTCAAACTTCACGCACTTAGGCTCCTCGCGGTCGCAAATGCCTATTTTCAGTTCGCCCACGGGGGCGACGCTCATTGAGATGGTGTCGTGGTCGAAGGCAAAGTCCTTCACCTTGTCTTCGGGCACGCGGTTCTTCACCTTCTCCAGGTTTTCCAGATTGCTGATGTTGTCGTAGACGGCCCGCTGTGAATAGGGCACCTGCTTGATGCTACTCTCGAATTTGCTCATGGTCTTATTCCTCCTCCTTCTTCCATTCACTTGGGTTGGCGCGCCACTCAGCGAGCACGGCCTTGTCTTCTTCCTTGATATAGCCCGTCTCGGCAGCCTGCTCGAGCACGGCGTTGTAGTCGCTCAGCGTGATGAGCTTCACGCCGGCCTCCTTGAATGCCTGTTCGGCCACGGGGAAGCCATAGGTGAACGAAGCCACCATGCCTATCACCTCGACGCCATACTTGCGCAGCGCCTCGACAGCCTTCAGGCTTGAGCCTCCCGTAGAGATCAGGTCCTCTACCACCACCACTTTGGCCCCCTGCTTCAGTTCGCCTTCCACCTGGTTGCCCATGCCGTGGTCTTTCGGCTTCGGCCGTACGTAGGCGTAGGGCAGCTGCAGTTCGTCGGCCACCAGCGCTCCCTGTGCGATGGCACCCGTAGCCACGCCGGCCACGGCCTCGGCCTCGGGGAAGTGCTGCTGAATGAGGTGGCAGAGCTCGAGCTTCACAAACGAGCGCACGTCGCTGTGTCCGAGCGTCTTGCGGTTGTCGGTGTAGATGGGCGATTTCCAGCCTGATGCCCATGTGAAGGGTTCCTCCGGCTGCAGTTTGATGGCTTTGATGTCCATCAGTTTCTGGGCGAAAAGTTTCTTGATAGTATCCATATCTCTCTTGTTTTTGCGTGCAAAGGTAATAATTAATTGTGAATTACGAGCGATGAACGCTGATTTATTTACGATTTGCTGAAGCCCAGCGCCATGACGCTGAGCTTCACGTCGCCCGCTTGGCTGATTGCTTCCATGCAGGCCATCGTCGTCGAGCCCGTCGTCACGATGTCGTCGACGACGAGCAGGTGCTTCCCCTTGAGCAGGCTGGCGTCCGTCAGTTCGAATGCGTTCTCCACGTTGTCGTGCCGTTGCCAGAAGCCCTTGTGCGTCTGGCTCTCCGTGAAGTGTCGGCGCGCCACCACCTTATTATATATGGGGATCCCCGTTGCCTGACTCACCCCTCGTGCTATCTCCATGCTTTGGTTGTAGCCCCGCTGCCACCGGCGTCGGCGTGTCAGTGGTACGGGCACCAGCGCATCGATGTCGTCGAAGAGTCCGTTCAGCTGAAACTCCTTGGCCGCAATCCTCCCCATGTCAGTGCCGATGTCCGGGCGGTTGTGGTATTTCAGGTCGTAGATGAGCTGGCTCAGTTCCGATTTAGGCTCGTAGAAGAAGAGGGCCACGGCCTTTTCTATGGGCACCAGTCCCCAGTACAGGCGGGCCATGGGGTTGTCGAGTGGCGACTTCCAGTAGTAGGTGCGCGGCAGGTGTAGCAGGCAGTGGCTGCAGATGGCCGCTTCGCCCACCGTCAGTCGGCTGCCGCACACGCAGCAGAGGCGCGGCGAGATCAGGTCGAACAGCTTAGTCCAGAAACTCGTCTTCATCTTCCACGCCGATGCATTGGCGGATAATGTCGAAGCCGAAGCCTCTTGACAGCGCAAACCTGATGAGCTTCTGCCGCAGCTCGTAGTCGCTAGCGGCCTTGGTGCTGCGCTGTTTCTGCTTGAGCAGGGGGCGCAGGGCGCTCACATACTCCTCGTCGTCCACCTCGCTGAGCACCCGCTCCTGTATGCCTTTGTCTATGCGCTTCATCCATAGCGCCTGCTCCACCTTGCGCCGTCCCCACTTGTTGTAGCGAATCTTGTCCATGACGAAGGCGCGGGCATAGCGCTCGTCGTCTACGTATCGCTCCTTGATGAGCCGTTCCATGACGCGCGCCTGGGCCTCGTCGGCGAGTTCCCATTTCTTCATCTTCTCCAGCATCTCGTGCTGGCAGTGCTCGGCCTGGGCGCAGAGCGCCGTCAGGCGCAGGTAGGCTTCTTGTTCTGTGATTTCCTTCATGCTTTGGTTCCTTTCACGAAGCGTGTTTTGCCAAACTGGTCTTTGCGGCTCTCCGTGCAGAAGCCCAGCTCCTGCAGGTGTCGGGTCACCAGGTCGTGGTAGTGCGGGTTGATTTCGAAGAATACCATCCCTCCCTGTCCCAGAGCCCTCTGGGCGTAGTTGCTGATGCTGCGGTAGAAGCAGGTGGGGTCGTCGTCGGCCACGAACAGCGCCTCGTGCGGCTCGAAGTCCAGCACGTTCGTCTCCATGTCGGCCGCCTCGCGCCGGCAGATGTAGGGTGGGTTGCTCACGATGGCGTCGAACCGCTCGCTGCTGCTGATGTTGAGCGCGTCGACGCGCTCGAACGCCACGCTTACCTGGGCGCGCCCGGCGTTGGCGGCGGCTATTTGCAGCGCCTTCTCCGAGAGGTCCCATGCCGTCACCCTGGTCTGCGGCAGCTCGGCCGCCAGTGTGATGGCGATGCATCCGCTGCCCGTCCCGATGTCGAGCAGGCGGGCTGAGGCCTGCTGGCGGCAGCATTCCGCCGCCCATCGGCACAGCTCCTCCGTCTCAGGTCTGGGAATGAGCACGCCGGGCTCCACGTGGAAAGTCCTGCCGCAGAAGTCGGCCTGGCCCAGCACATACTGAACAGGCTCGCCCGTCAGCAGGCGAGACTGTAGTCGTGTCAGCTCCGCTTCGTCCTGTTCCTCGGTCTTGCCGCACACGATGTCGGTCATCGTCAGTCCGCAGCTCACTTCGAGCACCATGCGTGCCACGGCTTTGGCCTCGGCGTCGTCGTAGCGGCGGCGCAGCGGTTTCCAGAACGCTTCGTAGGTCATCTCCGACAGCTTTCGGCTTTAGTCCTCGTCGATGTTCTTCAGCTCGTAGCTCTTCGAGCCCAGTCCTATTTTCTCAGCGTGGTCTATGGTGTGGGTGCCATGCTGGCGGTTGATGCGCTCAATGAGCGGCTGGTTGTCGTTGCCCTCGCTGGGCTTCATCTGGAAGATGATGTCGACGCAGGCCTGGTCGAGGGCCACGGGGTCGAGCGATGCCAGGATGCCATAGTCCTTCAGCTTCACAGGTTCGGGCGATGCCACGCAGTCGCAGTCAACGGTCATGTTGTTCATCACGGCAATGTAGACGATGCGCTCGCCGTTGCCGAAGTAGTTGTGCACGGCCTGTGCTGCTGCCGCCATCGACTCGAGGAAGCCGTCCTGGTTGTCCACGTGCTCCCACAGGCCCTCTACCACCTGCTGGTATCCGGCCGTGTGAATGTTGGCCTTGCCGTTAGCCGAGGCTACGCCGATGCTGGCGTTCTTCAGCACGCCGCCAAGTCCGCCCATGGGGTGGCCTTTGAAGTGAGCCAGGTTTATCATGAAGTCGTAGTTGGCCAGATGCTTGCCCACGATGTCATACTTAATGTTCGTCGTGTCCTGCACGGGAATGTTCATCTCGCCCTCCTCGTCCATGAGGTCAACCTTGAACGTGGGGATGAAGCCGTGGTCGCGAATCACCTGCCAGTGGTCTTCGAAGCTCATGCGCTTGCCCTCGTAGGCCGTGTTGCACTCCACGATGGTGCCGTTCACCTCGTCTACCAGCTGCTTTATCAGTTCAGGCTTCAGGTAGTTGGGGTTGCCCGCCTCGCCGGTAGATATTTTCACGGCCACGCGTCCTTTGGCTTCGCGTCCCAGTGCCTTGTAGATTTTCACCAGCGACTCGGGCGAAATCTCGCGGGTCAGGTAGACCGTTGCCTTCGTCTCGTCGTTCTGTTCGTCTGCGTTGGCAGCTTTCTGTGCGCTGTTTCCGCAGCTCAGGCAGCACAGGGCCGTCATCACCATCATTGCCATTTTCTTCATGTTCTTGTTCATTGTCTTGCTTTTTGGGTTGTATGTCAGCCTGCAAAATTAGCGGTTTTTCGGCAAACAGCCAAAGAAAAAGGCAAAAAACGCGCGCTGTTCCGCTGGCTTTTATGCCCTCCCGCCACCTGTCGGCCCGCGAGCCGTTAGTTCGTCGGGCACGAACCGGCAGTAGGAGGCTCACGAACCGGC
>CACXYH010000072.1 GCA_902771785.1 uncultured Prevotellaceae bacterium | reverse complement strand
CTCGAATACTTTCTTCAATTCTTCTTTGAATTCAGCGTGTTCCTTATCCTGGCTATCAGTAAAGCCATTAAGCAGGGCCGCCATAAAATTCACATGACTATTAAAAATTACCTTCAAATCATGCTTGGCACTTTCTCCGATTATCACTTCTGGCTTCGAGTCCATTATGCCTGAGGCAATCTCCCTCATCGCTTCTACAAACAGTTCAGACTTTGCGATCCAGTCATTCATATTTTCATTCATGGTTGCCAGTTCATGCTTACCATTCTCTATTTGTTGCAAGCCATTCTTCAATGTCAACAGTTCGACACCCAACATGTTGTGCATCTCGTTGAGAGATTCCAACTCGCTATTAAACTCTTTCTTTTTCTCGGCCTTCTGGTCGAGGTGATTCATCATGGCCTCTAAATCGAGGCTCTCCTTTTTTATATTATTATTCATAAATAGTCTTTTTTTTATTTACAATCCTCGTGAACGACGTATAGGACGTTGGTGCATCTGACGTGCCTGTCGAGCGCAGCGACGCGCCCACTCCATATCATCCTCATCGTCTTTTCTACCTCAGTTGCTTTCAGTTGAGGCACCACCGCCACACGACTCTGTAATCTCTGTTGCGGCATCGAGATAGTTGGCAAACAGCAGGAAGGCTGTTTTCTGAGCATCCACTATCGTAGCACACAGATCCACTTCCATCGTCCCAAGTTCATCCAACAATGCTTTGTCTGCTTCAATAGGGATGTCAACGGGATGGATTCTACCATTTCATTCGATGTCGTAATGAACCATCTTAGGAATATTCTGCTCAGGTTTTATTATAGGGAGCGGCTCATCTCTTGTCGGCAACTGCGGTTTCAGTTGTTGTGCATTTACTTTCACAGGAGCAACAGGACGGGAGAATGTCCGCATACTTTTCGAAGCAATCGTCTGGGTGTGTACACTCTTGTCCTGATGCAGTTTGACCCATGTGTTCATGATACGGGATGGAGTAAGGCTTCGGCTGTGACCTAACAGCATGGATTTGTAGAAGGAGTTACCCTTCTTCACCACATAGCCGACAACCTTGCCGTCATTGCTGCGTTTTACATTCACCTCATAGCCCTTTGCCTTTAATTTAGTCTCGTAAGTGTTCCAGTCAAACAAGTCCATCGTCTTTAGGGCATCAATACAGGCATTGGTCAGCTCATTTATGTTCCAGTCGCGCTTTTTTCATCGACTGAATCCAACCACGCTGCTCGTTAATTTTGTTCGCAGCAGCCATTGCGCGTTTGCGTATCATATAAGAGTTGTTCGTATTACCCTCCATGTCGATACGGTTGGCGTTGATGTGAAGATGAAGAATCTGTCCCTTGCTGTCACGATGAAGTGACACGACATACTGGCTATTCGCAAGATTGGTATGTCCATTCTCCTTACGGCCATCGTTCTTCAAGTACACCTATGCATCGAACTCTCGAATAAAGTCATCAGCCAGTTTTTGCCAATCAGCCATCGTATGCATTTTCAGCGGTTTCCATCCCCTTATTAGCCTCGCTTTCAGCGGGGTTAAACTAATAAGGTGCTGGTAATCAGATACTAAAAATGGGAACCCGTAAGGTTCCCATTTGTGCTATTTGGCGGAGAGAGAGAGGTATCTCTCGCGGAAGGAGAGGGATTCGAACCCCCGGTGCCTCTCAGCACGGTAGTTTTCAAGACTACTGTAATCGACCACTCTACCATCCTTCCAGTGCTTGGTCTTTCGAAAAGCGGGTGCAAAGGTACAAACTTTAATTAAGAATTAAGAATGGAGAATAAAGAAAATACCAGTCCTTAACATAAATTAACCGCAAAGGACTTAAAAACTCTTAACTCTTAACCCTTAGCTCTCAACTTCTTTGTATCTTTGCACCATGATTTATCCAAATAACTACGAACAGAAGATTGGCTTCAAGGAAATACGTACGCTGCTATGCGAGCAATGTCTAAGCACGCTGGGGCGCGAGGCGGTAGACAATGTGGTCTTTTCTGCCGATGCCGAGCAGGTAAACGAGTGGCTTTGTCAGGTGCGCGAATTCCGACGCCTGATGGAGAAGGCCGACGACTTTCCCATGCAGTATTTCTTTGACGTGCGCGAGGCGGTCAGTCGCATTCGTTTAGCGGGCACCCATCTGGAAGAACAAGAGGTGTGGGACCTGCGCCGCTCCTTGGAGACCATCGCCAAGATCGTGGCCTACTTGCAACGGGGCGAAGACGAGGAGCATCCCGACTACCCTGCCCTGAAGCGACTTACCGACGGCATAGCCACCTTCCCTGCCATGCTGCGCCGCATCGACTCCATTCTCGACAAGTTCGGGCATATCAAAGACGGTGCCTCAATGACACTGGCAGGCATACGCCACGAACTGCAGAAAACAGAAGGAAGCATTTCACGTACCTTATATACTATATTACACTCGGCCCAGCGCGACGGGCTCGTTGACAAGGATGCAGCCCCCACCATGCGCGACGGTCGACTGATGATACCCGTAGCCCCCAACCTGAAGAAGCGTATCAACGGCATCGTTCACGACGAGAGTGCCACAGGCAAGACCGTCTTTATTGAACCTGCCGAGGTAGTAGAGGCCAACAATCGCATCCGCCAACTGGAAGCCGAGGAGCGCCGTGAGGTCATCCGCATCTTGACCGTGTTCAGCGACGAAGTGCGTCCGCACGTCAGAGACATCCTTGATTCCTATCTGTTCCTGGCCCAAATCGACCTCATTCGAGCCAAAGCAGAACTTGCCATCAAGACGAATGCCATAGAACCGGAGATAGAAAACCGCCCGCATATTGACTGGATACACTCCATACATCCGCTACTAGCCCTGTCGCTCGAGAAGCAGGGCAAACAGGTGGTGCCACTCGACATTGCGCTATCGCAAGAGAAGCGACTGCTCATCATCTCAGGTCCCAATGCCGGCGGCAAGTCTGTATGTCTGAAAACGGTGGGACTATTACAATATATGCTGCAGTGCGGTCTGAGCATTCCCGTAGGCGACCGCTCCACCTGCGGACTCTTTCAGAGCATCATGATCGACATTGGCGACGAGCAGAGCATTGAGAACGATCTCTCGACCTACTCCTCACATCTGATGAACATGAAGCAGATGATACGCTACTGCAACGACAACACCCTACTCTTGATTGACGAGTTTGGCGGAGGCACGGAGCCAACCATCGGTGGTGCTATTGCCGAAGCTGTGCTGAAGCAGTTCTGGCAGAAGAAGACTTTTGGCGTGATTACCACCCACTACCAGAACCTGAAGCATTTTGCCGAAGACCACGAGGGCGTTGTCAATGGCGCCATGCTCTACGACCGCCACGAAATGCAGGCCCTCTTCCAACTCAGCATCGGCCAGCCAGGCAGCAGTTTCGCCATTGAAATCGCCCGCAAGACTGGCATTCCCGAGGAGGTTATCCAGGATGCTTCTGACATTGTGGGGCGCGACTACATACAAAGCGACAAATATCTACAGGACATTGTGCGCGACAAGCGCTATTGGGAGGGCAAACGTCAGACCATCCATCAGCACGAGAAAAATCTGGAAGGCCGTATTGCCCGCTACGAAAGCAGCATCGAGGAGATTGAGCAGGAGCGCAAAGCTATCCTGCGTCGCGCCAAGGAGCAGGCCGAAGAACTGCTGCGCGAAAGCAACCGGAAGATTGAGAACGCCATTCGCAAGATACGCGAGCAACAGGCCGAGAAAGAGGCTACACGCCGCATTCGTGAAGAGTTAACCGCCTTCAAAGAGGAAATCGACGGCATCGACACCAAGGAAAACGATGAAATGATTGCGCGAAAGATGCGCCAGATACAGGAACGCAGGGAACGCAAGGAGAAGCGCAGAAGTGAAAAGCAGAAAGAGCAAGAGCAGGCCTCGGCTACAGGCAAGGCCAATGCTGATGCTTTGAAACACGCCCAACAGGCAAGTACCGAAGCTCAACTAAAAGCAGGTGACACCGTACGCATCAAGGGACTGACCACCATCGGAAAAGTAGAGAGCATCGACGGAAAAATGGCGACCGTGATTTTCGGCGACATGCGAACCAAGATGCGCGCCGAACGACTGGAGCACGCCAAAGAGACACACTCCGAGCAGACCAGGAACGAGGAGCGCAATGCCAATATCGCCGGGCCATACGCCAACGTATCGAGCGGCACACGCAACGTCATTGACAACCGAAAGACCCATTTCCACCAAGACCTCGACGTGCGTGGCATGCGTGGCGACGAGGCTATCAATGCCGTTACCTATTTCATCGACGACGCCATTCTTGTAGGCATGTCACGGGTGCGCATTCTGCATGGAACGGGTTCTGGCATCCTGCGCCAACTCATCCGCCAGTACTTGGCCACCGTGCCTAACGTCAGCCATTTCCGCGATGAACATGTGCAGTTTGGCGGAGCCGGCATCACGGTCGTAGACCTCGATTAATCCATACTTCATAGTTAAGAGTTCATAGTTCAACTTACTTGACAATCGTCAAGAAATTGCTTGTGTTCGCACACAAAATAATAGAACATGAACGCTTAACTATGTTTTCTTCGTACCTTTGCACCCGATAACAATAATAGGATAACGCGATTCTCGTGATGAGATGTTCGCCTAAAGTAAAGTGTTATGAAAAAATTAATGAAAAAACTGAGCCTGAGCCTGATGCTCCTGGCATCTGTTAGTCCGAAGGCTGTGGCCGAGGAAAGCTCAGCGAAATTCGATTGGACTCCAGTGATGGAGGCCATCATTCAAGTAGAAAGCGGAGGAAATCCACGTGCCGTGAGTGGGAACTCGGTAGGCATCATGCAAATTACTCCAGTAGCTGTGAAGGACTGCAACCTTATTCTTGAGCAGCGGAAGAGCAAGAAGCGCTACACACTGAACGACCGCTACAGTGTGCAGAAATCGAAAGAGATGTTCCTCTTGATTATGTCGCGTTACAATCCAACCAACAATGTGGAGAAAGGTATTCGTATTTGGAACGGCGGATGTAACTACAGCGTACGAGCTACCAATGGCTACTATGCCCGAGTGATGCGACACATGAAGTAAGCATTTTCATGCTAATTTTATCTTATACAAATCCGGTTGTCAGAACGCAATAGTCTGGCGACCGGATTTTTTTGCGATGATATAGGCTCACTTCCTTTCGTCCGAATGCAATAAAACAAGTTTTCCGCAGTTTATTATATAAATTAAGGTATATAGAAACATGAGCATCGACGAAGCAAGAATCATCGAATTGCCTAAGCTGGTAGACCCGCGTGGCAATCTGACCGTGGCCGAAGAACTGAAGAACGTGCCTTTCAAGGTGGCGCGCGTCTATTGGACCTACGATGTGCCAGCCGGAGAGAGCCGCGGAGGCCATGCCCACAAGCAGTGTCGCGAGTTTATCATTGCCGTGAGCGGCTCCTTCGACGTGACGTTAGACAATGGACGCGGAAGGAAAGAGACTTTCCACCTGAACCACCCCTATCAAGGACTGCTCGTCGAGACAGGCATCTGGCGCACCCTCGAAGATTTCTCAAGCGGTGCCGTCTGTCTGGTTCTCGCTTCCGACCTGTTCGACGAGGACGACTACATCTACGAATACGATGATTTCCTGAAATACGCAGTATGTTCGAGATAGTACGATACACTGCCGATAAAGCCGGCGAATGGAACCGCTTCGTGGCGCAGTCGAAAAATGGCACATTTCTTTTCGACCGCAACTACATGGACTATCATGCCGACCGTTTTCATGACCACTCGCTCATGTTCTATGCGGAAGGAAAACTCTATGCGTTGCTGCCTGCCAACGACGACGGCAAAGGTACCCTCTTCTCGCATCAGGGTCTCACTTATGGAGGTCTGGTGATGAGCGTACGCTGCAAAACGGCAAAGGTGTGTCAGCTGCTCAAGGAGCTTAACGACTATCTGAGCAGCCAGGGCTTCAGTCGCGTGGTCTATAAGCACATACCTTGGATTTACGGTTCCCTACCGTGCGAGGAAGACCTGTATGCCATGAGCAGCGTCTGTCACGCCAGCATCGCTTCGCGCGATGTGGCCTCAGTCATCTTCGCCAACCAGACGCTGCCTTTCAGTTCGTCGCGCAAGTACTGCGTCAACAAGGGACGCAAGCAAGGCCTGCAGGTGGGCGAAAGCAACGACTGGGCCGGCTACTGGCAAATCCTGGAAGAAAATCTCTGGACACATCACCATGCCCATCCCGTTCATAGCCTCAGCGAGATGCAGCTACTGAAGTCGCGCTTCCCCGACAATATCCGGCTGTTCACCGTGCATAAAGACCAGCAACTGCTGGGCGGAACCGTACTCTACACCACCCCACTGGTGGCAAAGACGCAATACATGTCGGCCAACGACGAGGGAAAATCCCTGGGGGCACTCGATGTGCTGTTCGACAACATCCTGACCAGCTTCCCAACCAAGGGCTACGCCTATTTCGACTTCGGCACGTCAAACCTTAAAGAGAACGACGACCTCAACGAGTCGCTCATTTTCCAGAAAGAAGGATTTGGCGGCAGAGCTGTTTGCTATGACACTTACGAATGGAAACTATGAACCAAGCCAAGCAACCAACAATAGAATTCCTGTCGCTGAAGAAGGTGACGGCCCTGCACAAGGCCGAGATCAGCGAAGCCATCCGTCAGGTTGTCGACTCCGGCTGGTACCTGCAAGGAGAGGCCAACGCACGGTTCGAAGCTCACTATGCCAGCTACATCGGCACACGCTACTGTGTTGGCGTGGCTAATGGCCTCGATGCTCTGACACTCATTTACAGGGCCTACATCGAGATGGGCATCATGCACCCTGGCGATGAAGTCATCGTACCCGCCAACACCTATATTGCCTCTATACTTGCACTGACAGAAAACCACCTGAAGCCCGTGCTCGTAGAACCCGACATCAACACGCTGGAGCTCGACGACACGCTGATAGAGCAGGCCATCACGCCCCGCACGAAATCCATCCTGCTCGTTCATCTTTACGGACGCTGTGCCTATTCTGAGCGCATTGGGCACCTCTGCCGCCAATATGGCTTGAAACTGGTTGAAGACAATGCCCAAGCCCACGGCTGTCTCACTTGCGACGGCATTCGCACCGGTGCGCTGGGCGATGCCGCCGGCCACAGTTTCTATCCAGGAAAGAATCTCGGAGCGCTCGGCGACGGAGGTGCCGTGACCACCAACAGTCAGGAATTGGCCGAGGCCGTAAGAGCATTGGCCAACTATGGTTCGCAGAAGAAGTATGTGTTCAAGTATCAGGGACGCAACAGCCGGCTCGACGAGCTGCAGGCAGCCGTGCTCGACGTAAAGCTAAAATACTTAGACGAGGACAACGACAAGCGCCGCCAACTTGCCGACCTTTACTATCAGCACCTCAGCCATCCGCAGGTCACGCTGCCGAAGCGCCTGCCCCAAGCGCAGAATGTGTTCCATATCTTCCCTATCCTTTGCCAAAGACGCGATGAGCTGCAAGCCCACCTCACCCGTCAGGGCATACAGACACTCATCCACTACCCCATCCCACCCCATCAGCAGGCCTGCTATCAGCAGTGGAACGCGCTCAGCCTTCCCGTCACCGAGCATATCCACGCCACAGAGCTAAGCCTGCCCATAAGCCCGGCCATGACTCGTGAAGAAGCACTTTTCGTAGCCAATGCCCTCAATTTATTTTGAGCTGATAATTTATTTTAGGCTCGTGCAATATTTTAGTAACATTAGCGTTTGATAATATAAAAGATGATATATGAATAAACTCTACCCGAAAGTTAAATATAATGCCGAAAAGGATAATCCACGCTTCATTGCTGATGGGATGAACGAATTTGAGCGCAACACCAAGCGCATTACCGACATGATTGTTGCCGCCGTCTGCTTGGTGGTGTTCTCTCCGTTGTTCCTCATCTGCTATTATCTCGTGAAGCGCGAAGACGGCGGACCTGCCATCTTCAAGCAGGAGCGCATCGGGCGTTTCGGGCGGCCTTTCTACATTTATAAGTTCCGCAGCATGCGCATTGATGCCGAGAAAGACGGCCCCGCACTCTATCAGCATGAGAACGAAACACGCATGACCAAGATAGGAAGGATTCTGCGCGAGCACCACCTCGACGAGCTGCCGCAACTGTGGAATGTGCTCAAGGGCGACATGGCATTCATCGGACCGAGGCCCGAACGCAAGTACTACATAGAGCAGATTATTCAGCACGACCCACGCTATGTCTATCTCTATCAGATAAGACCCGGTGTCACCTCTTATGCCACCCTCTACAACGGCTATACCGACACCATGGAGAAGATGCTGCGTCGACTGGAATTAGACCTTTACTATCTGGAGCACCGTTCCTGGTGGTTCGATACGAAAATCTTAGTAAAGACCTTCATCAACATCGTTTTTGGAAAAAAATTCTAAGCACTCCGCGCGTTTTTCCTAATACTTCTTAAACGTCAGGCGCACCAAGTCCGACTCTAGCTTCATTGTGTTGTTGTCCAACTGCAGAACCCGATAGCCTTCCTCCAGTTTTTGAATGCCATAGCCTTGCAAAAGCCTCGGGTCGGTCACCTTCACATCATCCACCTCGCGGTCTGACAGATAGGGATTGCTGATGTAAAGCGAGTCGCCTTGATGATTAAAATCAAAGAACACGCCAAGAACCGACGTAACGTGCCTAACCTGCATCAACCGTCCCTGAAACGACCACGTCACATACATGCTGCGCACATCCGCCGAAGCACCGTTGGCAAGCGTATCGACAGACCGCAACTGCCAGAAGCCGTCCAGTTTGCCATTGTCCGACATTTCCAGCTCGCACGATGCCATCAGCATGCCGACGCAGGCCATCAGTATTGATAACAGTCCCTTCCTCATTTCTTTTTCTTTAAGTTGAGCATTCCCCTGTGCGACACCGTCAGTTGAAAGCCCGTATTGTCGCCATAGATTTTCCCTCTGTCAAGGGCAACGGCACCCTTCACGGCCCATCCGTTCAACTTCGACGAAGCCGGGAAACGATACTCGGCCTCAGCCATCAGGCTAACGTTCTCCTCCGGGTCTATGTATGGTTTATCGTAGGTTCCATAACCGCGCTGCCAGGTTGCCAGCACCCTATAGGCAAGCGACTCGTGCAGTTGCCCGTCAATCCCGGCATGCCAAGCCACGAAACGGTTGTTCTCAACCATGATTTGCCCATCCCTGTTATAAAGCGGCGAAAGGTAAAGCGGATTACCCATGACCTGCCCCCAGTGCTGCCAACCAGTAAAAATGTTATGATTGTAGTATTTGTCGTTGCCGCAAATGTGCTCGCTAATGTTAGCCGTGTGGTCGTGATACACCGGTCCGCCCTGATACTTCGTGTACAGATACTCCAGCACTACATGGCTCAGCCAGGGCGTCTGCTTCAAGCGCAGCTCTGCCCCCAGCATCCAGTCCTTAAAGTCGTAGACAAAGTATCTGTTTTTCTTTCGTTCCCCTTTTTCGTCTCCCAGCCCGTAGCCATTGAAACTAATGTGGAACATCTGCGAGTGGTCCTCAAAGAACTGGTCGGCATAAAGGCCTAAATTCCAGGTTGGCCGGTCTATGTTCAGGCGTATCACCCAACTGCCCAAATGGTTACCTTCGCTATTGACGAAGCTACTGTCTGTCGGGTCAGTTCCTCCTGGAATAAGCGCATGATAGAAAGACTTGAGGTTGCTTTCGTTTTTTATCGTGACGGGCGTTTTGCCACCATTATCAATGTTGAAGCCCTTTCCGCCAAACTCACAAGCCATCTCCAGCCCGAATTCAACGTTCACGCTGCCTGGTCCGATCTTCATATAGCCGGCCTTGCTGTGATACATCGCGTGCTCCGTGCGCCTCGACAGGTCGTCAGTAAACTCCTTCTGCCACTTGTCGTCGGTTGTCAGACCATACGCCAGATGACCTTTCAGCCCGAGCCAGCCCTTCAGTCCCGGCACCTGCCAGTAGTCAGGTATCTCTACCCTCACCTGCGGAATAGGGCGCGCATTGATGCCGAAGGTCTGCGAACCACTGCTCAGCCGCTGGTTCTTCAATTCCATCGGCCGCTCTTTACTACCCACCGACAGCAGTCCTTTCTTCCATCTCACATCGACATAAGCCTGCTGTACCACCAGCCTACTCGTAAATCCTCCTGCCACTGCCACATCGGCCCCATAGCCCACAGCCCACTGACGCAGCGCGTCGGCGTCCATCGAATGGAAAGCCCCGACACGCAAGTAGCCATTGGTCAAGTCAAGCGAACTAAGTCCGTATCTGTTAGCATTCAGCCAAAGCGGTGTGTGGTCTCCCGAACTACTGGTCAGCTGCCCTTCTGTGCACATTTCCACTTGTGCCCGTCCCGTCAAGATTCCCACAAAGCATAGCAAGACTGCGATGTAGATTTTTCTCATAAATATGTTTTAGGCTACAAAATTACTAAATAAAGATGATATAACAACACATTTTCACAAGATTAACCTTTTGGCGCGTTAAAAAGAAAAGCCGGAACTGCCACATTGCAGCCCCAGCTTTTCTATTTATATCCTAATATAGAACAGCTGTCAGCCTTGTCCTTTAAAAGGTTCTTCCCCGATTGTCTTCACCCCCAGACGCTTGTAGTCCGTACCTAAAGTCATGTCCTTCGGCAACCGGGTGAAGGCATGCCCCGTCGTGCCGTCGCTGAATATCTGCAGGTAGCCAAACGAACGGTCGTTCTGCACGATGATGCTGTCCTGCAAGTAGCCGCATATTTTGTAGGCATGGTTATGGTCGTTCCTCACCACCAGATGATATTTGTTCAGCGCGATGTAGCGGTTGTAGCGCAGCCCCGGCAATCCGAACTCCGGGTTCACCATCCCCGTCACATAGCGGAACTTGCCCGTCATGCCCTCGCACACGAACTCCATGCCGTGAATCACCTTGGTCGTGGGCCGGTAGCTGTAGTAGTTGCCCGTCTTGCTGTCCCACCAGCTGGGTATCAGCCTTTCATCGTACAGCCGCTGCCCGCACACGAAGTCGCCGTCAATGTCGTACTTGTCGCCATAGAAGCGGGCACCCATGTCCTCGCCCTTCTTACTGATTACCGTGAACATCTCTACCGAGAACTTGAAGGGCATGTAGAGCGACTGCGCTACGGTGTGCCTCATCTCCGAGAACACGCCCAGCGCAAAGAACGGGCTCTCCTTGTCGAGCCGCACTACCTCCTTGAACTTCGCCGGACAGGTCACCTTGCCGTTCAACATCACACCATAGAGCGCACCCTGCAGAAACACCTCCAGGCCGCAGCCCTTCCGTCCGCCCCGCTTGATGCGCACCATCTCCAGGCTCTGCAGCTCCTTGTCGCGGCTGCCGTCTTCCACCAGCACAATCCTACCCTCGCGTCCCGTTCCCGTCTGCTTGCCCATGAACATCCTGCGCCAGTCGCGCTCCTCCGTAGGCAGCCCGAACGTCTGGTAGAGTCCCACCTGGTCCAGTATCGTCACGTGCGGTTTCCCCTTGCTCACCCGCATCCCGCGTCCCACCTGCTGCAGGTATTTCGACAGCGACAGCGTGGGCCGTGCCAGCTGGATGAACTCCACCTCCGGCACGTCAAAACCCTCGCCGAAGATGTCCACATTCACCAGCACGTCTATCTTTTCATGCTGGCTTTGGCCCCTATAGGCCTCCACCAGCCGCTCCCGCTCCTTCGCGGGCGTCTTCGAGTCGATCACCGCACAGCTCACGCCCTGCTCCCGGTAGTACTTCGCAATGTGCTCGGCATGCCGCCGGTTGATGGCATACACGATGCCCTTCTTCCCACACGCAAACTGCCGGTAGGTCTCGTAAAGGTGCGCGATGCTCTCCGGAACGTCCAGCACCGTTGCCATCTCCGTCTCCTGATAGTCGCCCGCCGTGCGCTTCTTCAGCAGCCGCACCTGCCGCACCATCCGGCTGTCAGGCCGTGCCGACACATACTCGAAGTCGCTCAGCCAGCCCTTGTCGATGAACTCCTGTATCGGCCACGACTGCAGCAGCACGTCGAACAGGTCCGTGAAGCCGTCGCCGCCCAGTCGGCAAGGAGTCGCCGTCAGCCCAAGGAACTTCGCCTTCGGCCAGCGTTCCCACAGCATCCGGTAGGTCTTTGCCAGCGCGTGGTGGGCCTCGTCTATCACCACCAGC
>CACXYH010000071.1 GCA_902771785.1 uncultured Prevotellaceae bacterium | reverse complement strand
GATGCAGCCAAATACTGACATCAAGGAATACAGGACTCTGCTGCCTGACCAATGGAAGGCCCTATAGTATGCAAGGCGTCAAAGCGGATACGCTTACGCATTTAGCGCCGAATCTGTCACTCTATCACCCCATCTGTCACCCCATCTGTCACCTACTAAACATGCTCTATGTCAATCAGTTAAGTCGATTTGGTGACAGAGTGACAGATATTTTTACGAAAAAAAATATTGATATTGAGCGTCTGCTAATACGCCTTCTCGTGGATGCCCTTGACGGCACGGCCTGAGGGGTCGTTCAGGTTCTTGAAGGCGGCATCCCACTGGAGGGCGACGGCAGTAGAGCAGGCCACGCTGGCCTCAGAGGGCACGCTGCGGGCGGCGGAGTCGCTGGGGAAGTGGTCGGCGAAGATGCTGCGATAGTAGTACTCCTCCTTGTTCTTAGGCGGATTGATGGGGAAGCGCTCGGCGGCGTGGGCCATCTGCTCGTCGCTGACGGCTTTTGACGTGATGTCTTTCAGGGTGTCGATCCACGAATAGCCCACGCCGTCGGAGAACTGCTCCTTCTGTCGCCAGGCCACTTCAGCAGGCAGCAAGTCGGCAAAGGCCTCGCGCACGAGCCGCTTCTCTATCGTGGAGCCAGGACACATTTTGGCCTCAGGGTTGGTGCGCATAGCTACGTCGAGAAACTCCTTGTCGAGGAAGGGCACGCGACCCTCTATGCCCCAGGCCGAGAGGCTCTTGTTGGCGCGCAGGCAGTCGTAGAGGTGGAGCTTTGAGAGCTTGCGCACGGTCTCTTCGTGGAACTCCTTGGCCGAGGGGGCTTTGTGGAAGTAAAGGTAGCCGCCGAATATCTCGTCGGCTCCTTCGCCAGAGAGCACCATCTTGATGCCCATGGAGCGGATGACGCGAGCCAGCAGATACATGGGCGTAGAGGCGCGGACGGTGGTGACGTCGTAGGTCTCGATGTAGTAGATGACGTCGCGGATGGCGTCGAGTCCCTCCTGTATGGTGTAGGTGATTTCGTGGTGTACGGTTCCGATGTGGTCGGCCACAAGCCGCGCCTTAGCCAGGTCGGGCGCGCCCTTCAGACCCACGGCGAAGGAGTGTAGGCGAGGCCAGTAGGCCTTTGTCTGCGAGTTGTCCTCAATACGCATAGCGGCGTATTTCTCGGCAATAGCGGAGATGACGCTGGAGTCGAGACCGCCGCTGAGCAGCACGCCATAGGGCACGTCCGACATCAATTGGCGCTTCACGGCGGCTTCGAGGGCGTCGTGAATGGCCGATACTGAAGCCGTATTGTCCTTCACGGCATCATACTGCATCCAGTCGCGGCGGTAATATCTTTTTAATGAAGAATGAAGAATGAAGAATGAAGAATTTGCTACCGCACACCCTACTTCGGCGGCAGCCGATTCTTCATTCTTCATTCTTAATTCTTCATTTACATAGAGGTAGTGTCCAGGCAGGAACGGCTCGTAGCGCTCACACTGGCCTTCGAGGGCCTTCAGCTCGGAGGCCACGTAGACGGTGCCGTCGCTGTCGTAACCGATATAGAGGGGAATGACGCCGATGGGGTCGCGGGCTATGAGAAACTCGTCGCGTTCCTCATCGTAGAGCACGAAGGCAAAGATGCCGCTGAGGTCTTCAAGGAAGTTGATGCCCTTCTCGCGATACAAAGCCAGGATGACCTCGCAGTCGCTGCCGGTCTGGAAGTCGTACTGCCCGGCAAAGCGTCGGCGGATGTCCTGATGGTTATAGATTTCGCCATTGACGGCCAGCACCTGTTTCTTGTCGGGCGAGTAGAGGGGCTGCCGACCCGATTCGGGGTCGACGATGCTGAGCCGCTCGTGGGCAAGAATGGCGCTACCGCCACAATAGATGCCACTCCAGTCGGGTCCGCGGTGGCGAATTTTCTGACTCATCTTCAAGGCTTTGTCGCGGAGAGCCTGCGACTGCTCTTTCAAATTTAATATTGCTACTATTCCACACATAACTATTCTATTTTTATTAAAGGTACGACAAATACAGGTAGTTGGTCTGCGCAGGATACTCGGCGGCGAGGGTGTCTATCTGATTAACGGTAGGCACGAGTCCCAGCTCCTTGCGCCATTTGCGGATAGTGAGTCCGGCCTGCTCCGGCTTCATGCGCCGTTCCAAGCCGATGGCGCGCGCTATCTGGAAGTCGCTGAAGCCATAGACCTTGGCGGCGCGCAGCAGCGGGAACACCTCAGGCGACCGCAGATACTCCATAAACTCGCTGGACTCCATCCATTGCGACACCTCAGCCAGGAGCGTCTGCTCGCGCAGCTGCTGGTCGATGTCGACGATGTGCTTCAGCTTCTCCAGAAACCAGCGGTCAATCATCGTCAGCTGGTGAATCTGCTCCACGCTGTAGCCTATCGCCAGCGCCTTCGACAGGACGAAGATGCGCATGTCGGTTGGCTTTATTAATGAAGAATGAAGAATGAAGAATGAAGAATCGGCTGCCGCCGGAGTTGGGTGTGCGGTAGCAAATTCTTCATTCTTCATTCTTAATTCTTCATTTCCAAAGTGGTTCTCCACGAAGCCGTGCATGCCCTGCCCTATCATGCGCAGTCCTTTCTGCAGAGCTTCCTCAAAGGTGCGACCAATGGCCATCACCTCGCCCACGCTCTTCATCGACGAACCGAGCTCGCGGCTGACGCCACGAAACTTAGTGAGGTCCCAGCGCGGAATCTTCACCACTACATAGTCGAGGGCGGGCTCGAAGAAGGCCGAGGTGGTCTTGGTGACGCTGTTCTTCAGCTCAAAGAGCCCATAGCCCAGCCCCAGCTTGGCGGCGACGAAGGCCAGCGGATAGCCCGTAGCCTTGCTGGCCAGAGCCGACGAGCGCGACAGGCGGGCGTTGACCTCGATGACGCGATAGTCTTCTGAGTCGGGGTCGAAAGCATATTGCACGTTACATTCGCCCACGATGCCTATATGGCGGATAATCCTGATGGCCAGCGCGCGCAGCTTGTGATACTCGCTGTTGGAGAGCGTCTGGCTCGGCGCCACCACTATCGACTCGCCGGTGTGGATGCCCAGGGGGTCGAAGTTCTCCATGTTGCACACCGTGATGCAGTTGTCATACTGGTCGCGCACCACCTCATACTCTATCTCCTTCCAGCCGCGCAGCGACTTCTCTACCAGCACCTGCGGCGAGAACGAGAACGCCTCCTCGGCCTGCGCCAGCAGCTCGTCGTCGTTGTCGCAGAAGCCGCTGCCCAGTCCGCCAAGGGCATAGGCTGCACGCAGAATGACGGGATAGCCCAGCTCGCGAGCCGCCCGCTGCACTTCCTCCACCGTGCTGCAAGCCTCGCTCTTGATGGTCTTGACGCCTATCTCATCGAGTCGGCGCACGAACAGGTCGCGGTCTTCGGTGTCGATGATGGCCTGAACGGGAGTGCCCAGCACGCGGACGCCATACTTCTGCAGCACACCTATCTTATATAGCTCCACGCCGCAGTTGAGCGCCGTCTGTCCGCCAAACGAGAGCAGAATGCCATCAGGCCGCTCCTTCTGGATGACGCGCTCCACAAACTCGGGCGTGACGGGCTGGAAATAGACGGTATCAGCCACGCCCTTCGACGTTTGCACCGTAGCTATGTTAGGATTGATGAGCACGGAGTGTATGCCCTCCTCCTTCAGGGCCTTCAAGGCCTGCGCGCCACTATAGTCGAACTCTCCGGCCTGGCCTATCTTCAATGCTCCAGAACCAAGCAGCAATACTTTCTTAACTTCTTCCATTTTCCAGCAATTTAGCGTAGTCATCAAATAAGAACTCGGTATCCGTTGGCCCTGAGCAGGCCTCCGGATGGAACTGTGCCGAGAACCAAGGCTTCGACCGGTGGCGTATGCCCTCGTTCGAACCGTCGTTCATGTTGACGAACAGCGGTTCCCAGTCGGCCGGCAACGTCTTGTCGTCCACCGCATAGCCGTGGTTCTGCGAGGTAATGAAGCAGCGGGTAGTACCCACCTGCTGCACAGGCTGATTGTGCGACCGATGTCCATACTTCAGCTTGTAGGTGGCAGCCCCGGCCGCACGGGCCAGCAGCTGGTTGCCCAGGCAGATGCCCATCAGCGGGCGCACGTCGGCATTCTGCAGGAACGTGCGAACATGCGCTACCGTCGTCTCGCATTGTTCTGGGTCGCCAGGGCCGTTGGCCAGGAACAAACCGTCGAACTGCAGCTGGTTGAAGTCGTAGTCCCAAGGCACGCGGACCACCTCTATGCCTCGGCTGACGAGACAGCGAATGATGTTGGCCTTCACGCCGCAGTCCACCAGCACCACGCGAGGAAGTGGAGAATGAAGAGTGAAGAGTGAAAAATTTGCTACCGCACTCCCTATGGGTGCTTTAGAGACTGTTCCGTCGGGTCTGTAGACGATCATCTCGCGGCAGCTCACCTGCTCCACCCAGTTCACGCTCCCATAGTTCTCCGTAGCAGGGAGAGCGGCAGCAAGTTTTTCACTCTTCACTATTCGCTCGGCTTTGCCGCTACGCTCGTCGAAGAACTTTTCACTTAAAACAATCCGCCCCATCATCACTCCATGCTCGCGAAGCAGCTTGGTCAGCCGGCGGGTGTCAACACCCGTGATGGCCGGTATCTTCTCGCGCTTCAGCCATGAAGCCAGGCTTTCCTTCGCATTCCAATGTGAATAGCTTTCACTATAGTCGGCCACGACCAATGCCTTGACGTGAATGCGGTCGCTCTCCATGAATAAAGGCAGGCCGTCGCTGCCCATGCCCGTATCGGGTACGCCGTAATTGCCTATCAGCGGAAAGGTTGTCACCAGCACCTGCCCTGCATAGCTGGGGTCGGTCAGACTCTCAGGATAGCCCGTCATGGCGGTGTTGAACACCACCTCGCCTTCCGTATCGCCGGCATAGCCGAACGAGCTGCCACAGAATTCCGTTCCATCCTCGAGTATCAGTTTTGCTTGTCTCATCATCTGTGTTATTGTTGTTTCTTCTGTTTGGTGTCAATATAGTTCACGAAGGCGGCGTTGCAGAGCCGAGTGCCACCAGGCGTGGGGTAGCGTCCCGTGAAATACCAGTCGCCAGGGTGGTTGGGACAGGCCTTGTGCAGGCCTTCTATGCTCTGAAACACCAGTTCGATAGGGGCCTGCATCCCTTTCGGACTCAGCATCTCCACAATCTTATGGTTTATCTCGTCGACGCTGAACGGCTCGTAGAGCGCACGGACGTGGTTATCCGTCAGAGGGTCGTGCTTGCAGGCCAGATAGGTGTCGTTCACCAATTGCCAAAGGCCACGCTCCTCTATCAGCGCCATCGTAGCCCGAAAAGCGCAGAACTCTTCCAGCCGCGCCATGTCGATGCCGTAGTAGTCGGGGTATCGAATCTGCGGCGAGCTGCTTACCATCACAATCTTTCTGGGGTGCAGGCGGTCCAGGATCTTGAAGATGCTTTCCCTGAGCGTGGTGCCGCGCACGATGGAGTCGTCGATGATGACGAGGTTATCCTCGTAGGGGCGCAGCGAACCGTAGGTGATGTCGTAGACGTGGGCCGCCAGGTCGTTGCGCTCCGCACCGTCGGAGATGAAGGTGCGCAACTTGATGTCCTTCCATACAACCTTCTCTATGCGCACGTCGTGGCTCAGCTTGCGAATACCGTCGGTCATGCCGTAGAAGGCCACCTCGGCCGTGTTGGGAATATAAGAAAATACGGTGTTGGCCACGTCGCCGTCGATAGCCTGCATGATGGCAGGTGTCAGCTGTTCGCCCAGCCGCTTGCGTTCCTGATAGATGTCGCGGTCGGAGCCACGGCTGAAGTAGATGCGCTCGAAGCTGCAGGCTTTATTAAGTGAAGAGTGAAGAGTGAAAAGTGAAGCGTTCGAGCTTTGCTCGCTTGCTACCGAAGGGACGCAAGAATTTGCTACCGCCCCATTTCGGTGGACGATAAGCGCATGACCGGGCTGCAGCTCCTGCACGTCGGTATAGTCGATATCGAAGGTGGTCTGCAGCACCGGCCGCTCGCTGGCCACGGCGATGACCTCGTCGTCCTGATACCAGAACGCAGGACGAATGCCCCACGGGTCGCGCACGGCAAACATCTCGCCTGAGCCCGTCAGCCCGCACATCACGTAGCCGCCGTCGTAGTGTTCCATCGTCGTTCGCAGCACGTTGGCCATGTCCACGTGGTTGTCTATGTAGTCGGTGATGGCCGTTCCCTGCAGTCCTCGATTCTTAGCCTCTGTAAAGAGCCGTTCCACCTCACGGTCCAGCCGATGCCCCATCAGTTCGAGCGTGATGTAGGCATCGCCATAATAGCGGGGCGACTGGCCTTGAGCGGTCAGGTACTGAAACACCTCGTCGATGTTCGTCATGTTGAAGTTGCCACACAGGCAGAGGTTCTTCGCCCGCCAGTTGTTTCTTCTGAGGAACGGGTGCACGTATTGCAGCCCGTGGCGCCCTGTGGTGCTATAGCGCAGATGGCCCATGTAGAGCTGTCCGATGAACGTTTCGTCCACTCGTCGGAATATCTCCGTGATGGCATCCTTGCCCTCGGCCCGCTCGCGGAACATATACTCATGGCCTGCCGGCGCATCGAGGTTGACGCAGGCAATGCCGGCGCCCTCCTGTCCACGGTTGTGCTGCTTCTCCATCATCAGGTAGAGTTTGTTCAGCCCGAAGCGGCTGGTGCCGTACTTCTGCTCGTAATACTCCAACGGCTTCAGCAGGCGAATCATCGCCACGCCGCACTCATGCTTCAGCTGTTCCATTGATGCAGTATTTAATGAACGACATAAACAGCGGATGCGGATGCAGCACCGTTGAGGAGTATTCAGGGTGGAACTGGGTGCCGATGTACCATCGCTTTTCAGGAATCTCGACGATTTCCACCAAGTCGGCAGCAGGATTAATGCCCACGCACTTCATGCCCGCAGCCTCATATTCATTCTTGTATTGGTTGTTGAACTCATAGCGATGGCGATGCCGCTCCTTGATTAATGAAGAATGAAGAATGAAGAATGAAGAATTACTTTCAGCCGCATAGGCCTGATGGGCTCGGCTGCCTTCCCGTAGTTCGCAGTCGTAGGCTCCCAGCCGCATCGTGCCGCCCATGTTCGTCACCGTCTTCTGCTCTTCCATCAGGTCGATGACGGGATGCTTCGTGTCGGCCGACATCTCGCTGCTGTTGGCATCCTGATAGCCGAGAACGTTGCGGGCGAACTCTATCACCATCATCTGCATGCCCAGGCAGATGCCGAAGGTGGGGACGTCGTGCGTGCGACAATATTCGGCAGCAATAATCTTGCCTTCGATGCCCCGCTGACCGAAGCCCGGACAGATGATGACGCCCGCCATGCCCGTCAGCTGCTCTGCGACATTCTCCCTGCTGATGCCCTCGCTATTGACAAAGTGCAGCCGTGCCTTCACATTATTATATATACCCGCCAGGTTCAGGCTCTCGCGGATGCTCTTGTAGGCATCCTGCAGATCGTACTTGCCCACCAGCGCGATGTGTACTTCGGTGACGGCATTCCGCTGTTTGTCCAGAAAGTCTCGCCACGGTTTCATGGCAGGGGTCTCGCCTACGGGGATGCCCATCTTCCGCAGGATGGCCGCGTCGAGTCCCTGCCGCTGCATGTTGACCGGCACCTCGTAGATGCTCGGCATGTCCTCGCTCTGCACCACGCACTCCAGGTCTACATTACAGAACGACGCCACCTTCAGACGCATGGCATCGTCGAGGTGGCGTTCGGTACGAAGCACGAGGATGTCGGGCTGTATGCCCATCCCCTGCAGTTCCTTTACAGAGTGTTGTGTCGGTTTGGTCTTCAGCTCGTCGGCAGCCCGCAGGTAGGGCACGTAGGTTAGGTGTACGCACACCGCATCGCGGCCCAGCTGCCAGCGCAGCTGTCTGATGGCCTCCATGAACGGCGCACTCTCAATGTCGCCAATGGTGCCGCCCACTTCGGTGATGACGAAGTCGTAATCCCCTTCCCGTAGCATCCGCCGCTTAATCTCATCGGTGATGTGCGGCACCACCTGGATGGTCTTGCCCAGATAGTCGCCATGCCGCTCGCGGTCGATGACGGTCTTGTAGATGCGTCCCGTCGTAATCGAGTTGTCGCGAGTGGTGCGAATGCCCGTAAACCGCTCGTAATGTCCCAGGTCGAGGTCGGTCTCGAAGCCGTCCTCCGTCACGTAGCACTCGCCGTGCTCGTAGGGGTTCAGCGTTCCCGGGTCGATGTTGATGTAGGGGTCGAACTTCTGAATGGTAATCTTGTAGCCGCGGGCCTGCAACAGTTTACCGATGGAGGCGGAAATGATGCCCTTGCCTAATGAGGAAACGACACCGCCCGTAACGAAAATATACTTTGTATCCATAAAACGAATCTATTTTATGGACTGCAAAATTAATCATTTCTCCATTACCTCCAATTCATTGCCTTAACTTTTGAATGTTAAAATCTCGTCATACTGACACTTTGTAAAGTTTTAGGTGTGTCACTGCCCTCTTTCCCTTTCTTTTTGCTCTGAAAACACCATAGAACCTTACAATTTGTATTTTAGGGTTCAATCGCCGCAATCAGGCAGAATATGCTCTTTCAGTACCAAGGACACCAGACTGACCGTGTTTTTCACATCAAACTTAGCCAGCAAACGTTTCCGATACCATTTCACAGTTTCAACGCTGAGGTGCAGGCGGTCGGCAATCTCCGGATTGGAAAAACCCTTGCAGACATCATGGAGAATGCGCTGTTCCGGAATGGTGAGGCGCACGGCCTTGCTGGCAGACTGCCGGACGATGTATTCTACCGTCGGACTGATATAGCGCTGCCCTTTCCATATCAGCTCTATGGCATTGATGAGTTCGTTGACGGGGGCACTTTTCAGCACATAACCATGAACGCCGCTATCCAGCATCCGCCGTATAACGCTATATTCGTCGTGAATGGTGACAGCGACTATCCTGACTTTGGGGAACTCTGTCGTGACCCATTGGCAGAATGTCGTACCGTCGCCATCGGGCATGGAGATGTCAAGCAGCAGCACGTCCGGACAGCGTTCCAGCATCGCAAGTCGACAGTCATTGAGTGTTGTGAAACAGCGGCTGACATGTACGGTATCGCTATGGTTGACGGCATCCGTCAGTCCTTCGTTGAACATCGTGTGGTCATCTACGATATACACATCTATCTTATATTTCATAATGGCAATGTGAGGTTGATTTCTGTTCCTTCGTTTTCGCCGGAAACTATCCGTAGTGTTCCGTGGTAGGGTTTTATACGCTCGCGGATATTTTGTAAGCCCATGCCATTTCCGTCACCCATTCCCTTACCGTTGTCGCTGACGGTGAGTGTCACTTCGTGCACGGTCTGCATCAGCTGGATGTCAATATGGGTAGCCTCGGCGTACTTCATGGCATTGTTCACCAGTTCGTAGGCACAGCGGTAGAGCGTCAGTTCACGCTCTTTGTTGAGTCGAATTTCACCGAATGTCTGGAATTCTGCTCCGGGGACGGAGCGCGCAAAGTCGTGAAGGGCTGACACCAGTCCCCTTCGCAACAACTCCTCAGGCATCAGATGGTGCGAGACGCGCCGCAGTTCGGTATGCGTCGTGTCAAGCAGCCGCAAAGTCTCGTCCTTGCTCGCGTTTCCCCCTATTTTCAGCCGCAACAACGACAGCATGCCCCCCAGCGAATCGTGCAGTTCGCGAGCCAGGATATGTCGCTCTTTCGCCTCCGTCTCTAACGCTACCTTGGCGGCCAGCAGTGCTTTCTGCCGACGGTGAGCCAGATGCAAATAGACCATCAAGGCTACGGCTGCGGCCAGCAGCGCTACGGCCAGGCACAACAGCCATCGCCAGAGCCGCTGCTCGCTGGCCAGTTGTGCTATCCGGGCCTCCTTCTTTTCCGTTTCATAGAGTACCTCCATCTGCGAGAGGCCGCTCTGATAGTGGTCGGTGGCATAGCGGTTCATCAGGTCGTATGCCTTGTTCATGTACTCGCGCGCCCTGGTCTTGTCACCTAATTCAGCGTATATCTCTGCCAGCAGCATATAGCCGCTCTTGTCGGTAATGGTCGCTGCGGAATCGGGGCGTACGCTCTTCAGCGCATATTCCAGCGCCTCTTGCCATCGCTGCTCAGCCATCGTCACCTCGCAGGCTGCCATGTATACCTCGCTGACATCGTCGAACATGATTTCCTGGGGGATATTCTCCAATGCTTCATGCACACACGCTTTGGCCTTCGCCACCTCTTCATGTCCCTCCATGAGCAATATGCGGGCTTTCAGGGATAGCGTATAGACAAACGCTGTGGGGTCTTCCTTGCGGTGCGCCTTGTAGTAGGACAGAGCCAAGTCTGCCGTTTGCAGGGCTTTGTCATAGTCGCCCGTCTGGTAGTAGATGCCTGCGAGTCCCTTTCTGGGCATCGTTATCATCAGTGAGTCTCCCGATGCTTCTGCTTTCTCGATGGCTTTCAGGTAGTTGCGCTCTGCCTCCTGCCAGTTGCCCATCTGGCCGTACAGTTCACCTATATTATAATAGAGCACCACCTGACTCTCCTGCCAGTCGTACTTCTCGAAGATGGGCAGTGCCCGCTGGTAGTAGTGGATGGCCAGATGTGCCTTGTCCTGCATATTATAGACATTGCCCAGACTGCCGTAGACGACGGAGCGGGCATCGTCGATGGTTTTTGCGTCATAGCGACTCTGCGTGACCATCGTGTCGATGATGGCCAGCGCGTGCTGATACAGACCGATGGCCTCGTCGTACTCCTCACGGCCATAGTGCATTTGTGCAAAATGACGTATCACGTTCTGCCGCACGTACAGCCCGTCCTGCTGATAACTCAGGGCCAGCGCCTTGCGACCGTAGTATTCGGCCTTCTTGCCGTCGTAGGGCAGCCAACCCCGCATCAGTTCGTCGTAGGCACGCAGCAGGTCATCGCCCTTGGGCGGGTGGTTGCTCTTCAGAGCCGCCTCCAGAGAGTCAATACGGGCATTGCGATGGTCGTTGTAAGCCAGAGCCGACAGGCAGGCAAGCAGGCAAAGCGTCAGATACAAATGCTTCATAACAGCCACAAAGTTACACATTTTCATCCATATTCTCCACCCCATGGGGTGGAATTTCGCGCCGTCAGCTGTATTTTCCCCCTTTGGGGTAGCAGGAAACAAAAATAAATAGCGTAACTTTGGCTGATATTCACAATATTCATTCATTTAAACGTTTAGATTATGAGAATAGTTTTACTTTCATTGGCAGTATTCGTGCTCTCTCTGACGAACGCACAGGCCAGCGTGGTGATTAACGAGACGAATTTCCCCGACGAGGCGTTGCGCAACTATGCGTCACAATACGACGAGGATGGCAACGGCACGCTGAGCGACGCGGAACTGGCTACGATTACAAGCATCAATGCCAGCGGCATACAGAACCTGAAAGGTGCGGAGCACTTCACGAACCTGGAGGAGCTCCACCTCTGGGGCTATTCGGAAGAGCAAAGCATCCGGCAGATTGACCCCAGTGTGTTTCCCAAGCTCTATCGTTTCACCTTGCAGGAATGTCATGGTGTAACGGCCTTGGACTTCAGCAGGAACACGATGTTTAAGACCATAGATCTGTCGCACTGCCCCAACGTCCACGCCCTCTCGTTGCCAGCCAGCGTGAAAGAAATCCAGCTGAACGGCACACCAAAGCTGACAGCGCTCGACGTCAGCCAGCTGACTAACCTGACGGGATTATGGCTGCAGCATACGGGCATCACCGACCTCGACTTCTCGAACCATCCCGCCATCCAGCTCGTCAGCATTCTGGGCGAAGACGATGCTGTCGATAAGATGAACTCGCTGAACCTTCAGAACTGTGCGACCTTAGAGAATGTCGACATCCGCTACACCACCATCAAGTCGCTCTCGATGAAGCACCTGCCCATCGTCCGCACGCTGATGATGCTGAACAACGACATCACCACCATCACCATCGACGACTGCGAGGAGTTCAACAACATCACCTGCGACCATAACGTTTTAGGCACGCTCAGCCTGACGAACAACCCACAGCTCAGAGCCGTCAACTGCGAGGACAACCGCCTGCAGGTGCTCATTGCCGACAACTGCCCCGTGCTCGGCCGGGTGCAGGCTTTCAACAACCGGCTGATCAATCAGCAGCCCACCGTGCAGGCCGTGAAGCTGTCGCCTACGGAGACGGGACTGCTCGTGCATGAACGGCTCGATGTCAGCCGCGTGCTGAACCTGCGTGCCAAGGGCATCGCCCAGACACCCAAGGAGATATTCGTAGATGGCATCCGCTACTTTGTCTTTTACGATAATGGCCCCGATACGCCCAACCTCGTAGGCTCAGACTGTGGCTACGAGTACGCCACCCAGTGGCCTTATCCTTGGACGGAGGGTAACTCTGGAGACAACCGCCTGCCCGTGACGCTGAACGTCACGAGTTGGACAAAGCACCAGGCATTCCTGACGCTCTCCGAGAACCGCATAGAGGGACGCTATGGCGAGCCGGCCCCTGCGGCTCCCACCGTGACCCGCTCGCAGGACTACGATGGAAAGATTACCATCTCATCGAGCGATGAAAGTGTGGTGAAGGTTCACCCCGATACCGGCGAACTGACCATCGTGGGCGAAGGCACCGCCATCATCAGCGTCAGCGGCGAAGAGACCGACTATCGTCTGGCTCCTGTCACCAAGACCTACACCGTTTTCATAGACAAGGCCTCTGGCATCAGCGCCATTACGCATGATGCTACCGGCACAGGCAAGGCCTACGACCTGAACGGACGGAAGGAAAACCTGCCGACGGCTCACAAAGGGGTATATATCGTGGAGGGAAAGAAAGTCGTGAAGAACTGAGGAACGGCAGTTCAGACGTATCTATTATCGGTTCACAATATCTATAAAGTATCGGTGCATTCTGTCGTCGCTGGTCAGTTCTGGATGGAAGGCCGTGGCCAGCCGATGTCCTTGCTTGGCCGCGACAACATGCCCATCAACGATAGAGAGTACCCGGCATTGATCATTTAGCACCTCTTCTATATATGGCGCCCGGATGAATGTCATGGGAATGTCGCTGCCGACAGCTTCTACAGGAGCGACAGCATTGAAACTGCCCAGCTGCCGGCCGTAGGCGTTGCGCCGCACGCGGATGTCCATCGTGCCCAACCACCCCTCGGCGAGTAGAATCATGCCGGCGCAGGTGCCGAAGACGGGCAGCCCTTCGAGAATGTCCCTACGGATGGGGTCCAGCAGCCCGAGCTGGCGGAGCAGGCGCATCTGCACCGTGCTCTCGCCGCCCGGCAGGATAAGGCCGTCCTTGGGCTGTTGCCAGTCGGCCAGCTGTCTCACCTCGAAGGTCTCCCCCCCCAGCCGCTGCAACATCTGCTCATGCTCAATGAATGCCCCTTGCAGGGCGAGTACTGCTATTCTCATTTTCCGCGCTCCGCCATCAGTAACTCAATCTCCTGCTCGTTGATGCCCACCATCGCCTCGCCCAGGTCCTCGCTCAGCTGGGCCAGCATACGGGCGTCCTGATAGTTGGTCACGGCCTGCACGATGGCGGCGGCGCGCTTTCGTGGGTTGCCGCTCTTGAAGATGCCACTGCCCACAAACACACCCTCGGCACCGAGCTGCATCATCAGGGCGGCATCAGCCGGCGTCGCCACACCGCCGGCGGCAAAGTTCACCACGGGCAGTTTGCCGTTCTCGTGGACGTAGCGCACCAGCTCGTAGGGCGCCTGCAACTGCTTGGCCGCCTCGTAGAGTTCGTCGTCGCTCATGCTGACCAGACGGCGAATCTCGCTCTGCATGAGTCGCATGTGGCTCACCGCCTGCACCACGTCGCCCGTGCCCGGTTCGCCCTTGGTGCGAATCATCGTGGCCCCCTCGGCAATGCGGCGCAGGGCCTCGCCCAGGTTCTTAGCACCGCAGACGAAGGGCACGTCAAACTTTGTCTTGTCGATGTGGTAGATGTTATCGGCGGGCGAGAGCACTTCGCTCTCGTCGATGTAGTCAATCTCGATGGCCTGCAGAATCTGTGCCTCGGCCGTGTGGCCTATGCGGCACTTGGCCATGACGGGTATGCTCACCGCCTCCTGTATGCCACGAATCATCTTGGGGTCGCTCATCCGGCTTACGCCGCCAGCCGCACGGATGTCGGCAGGAATACGTTCAAGGGCCATGACGGCGCAGGCGCCGGCCTCCTCGGCAATACGTGCCTGTTCGGGTGTTGTCACATCCATAATCACTCCGCCCTTCAGCATCTGAGCCAACTGGCGGTTCAGTGTTTGTCTTTCGTTCATTTATTCTGGTTGTTTTTGTGTTGGTAATCGGTAGGTGATACGCCTTTCCGCTTCTTGAAAAAGCGTGAGAGATGGGCCTGCGACGAGAACCCCAGCCGCCGGGCCACTTCCTTCAGTGGGCAATGGACGGCAGTCAGCATCGTGGTGACTTCGGCGATGATGCGGTCGTCGATGATAGCCTTGGGCGAACGGCCGCTGACGCGCCTGGTTACCTGACCGAGATAGCGCGGGCTGACATTGAGTTGCTCGGCGTAGAAAGCCACGTCGGCATAATGCCGGAAATACTGTTCTACTGTTGCCACGAACTGATGGTAGAGTTCCTCGCTGCGGCTGTTGCCACCGATATAGTCGGAAGGCTGCCGTCTCAGGTAGGCTTTCGCATGCTGCATGGCGTCAGCGTCGGTCTCGCCGATACTCAGATAATAAGCCACGGCTGATCCCAGCTGGTTGGCCTGTCCGTGGCGGCGAGGGTCAATGGGCACGTCGGAGGCCGCCAGCACAACCGTGCATAAGGGTATCAGCGACTGCTCGATGGTCTCAAATACTATTGGGCTGACCAGTAGCTCTCCCTTGGAAGAATGTAGCACCGGTGCGTAGACTACATGCTGGGGCTTGTAGCGCCGCAAGACGTCAGCCAGTGCCTCCACGACATCCGCGCGGCGCAACAGTCCGATCTTGATGACTTGTGGCTGAAGGTCGTTTATGATAGCCTCCACCTGCTGTCGGACGATGGCGGCGGGCAGGTCGTGGAACTGCTGGATGCCAAGCGTATTCTGTACGGTGATAGAGGTGATGGCAGAAACGGCCTGTCCGCCAAGTTCATGGATAAAACGGATATCGGCCTGCACCCCAGAGATGCCCGTGCCGTCGCTACCGGTGATTGTCAATATCGCTATACTCATCTTTTTGCGTCGGTTATGAAAACTGGGTGCAAAGGAAATGAAAAAAAATCAAATTGCCAAACTTTGTTCCTTTTATGATAAAAGAAAACTCAGTTTGGCAAAATATATTCTGGCATGAAGAGACAAGAACCCCTCTTCCGCGGAGTTACGGAAGAGGGAAAACCTGGCGAAGATTAAGGT
>CACXYH010000070.1 GCA_902771785.1 uncultured Prevotellaceae bacterium | reverse complement strand
CTGACATTCGTTTAAGCCAAGGTTTGCGGTAACGTTCCTGAATGTATTCCTTTAATTCAGGCTCCTTGGTGTTCCTGATCAGTTCATCGGTGATTCTCAAGAATGGGATGGTGATGTTACGCTGGCAAGTTACTGTGTCGAACATCTGCTGGATACCATACACTTCCATCTGCTGGTCTATCTTTCTCTTTGCAGCAGCGATATAGTCTTGATGTTTTTGGAGAGTGTTTTGTTCTGCCTGTTGCTGTTCGTGGATATGGTTTATCTGAAGTCGTAGTGAGTCTGTTGTTGCTTGCTCAATAGTCGTTTTTGCATGGCTCTCTTCCTTGAGAACTTTCAACGAGTCACTGACCATTTGCAGTCCTTGTTGGGTATGCATACGGTTCATCTGATAGAGACCTGTCGCCAAAGCCACAAAGCAGACAATGAGAAGGATTCGTCGTGGCCACTGCCAGCAACGATGCAAGTCTCTTTTGATGGTTGTAAAATCGGTATAACGCTGATTACTAGATGCACAGCATTTACGGATGACCATACGCGACAACCATCCTATACGAAGTTCACGGAGGATGCAGCCTAACGAATAAATATCTGATGACCCATCGGGTGCCATATAGCCCTCTGTGCCTGCTGCGGCTTTCAATATGGTGTGACTATCAGTATCAGAGAGTCCGAAGTCGATGAGTTTCAGGTGCTGACCATCGTTAGTAAGCATGATGTTCGAGGGCTTCAGGTCTCGGTGCTGTGTCTGTCGGCTATGGACGTATGCTAACGCATCTAAAAGCATGTCAGCCACATGCCGATGCTGTTCTTGTGTATGTTCTTTCTGCTGGAGCCATTCTTTCAGCGTGATTCCGTCTATCCACTCCATCACAATGCATAAGCCCAAGCCACTGACTTCCTCCAACGAATACACAGAGACAATCATCGGATGCTGCAACTGGCTCATGATGTCGAACTCCTTTTGCAGCATCAGTCGATATACACTGTCTTGTCTGTACGGCTCTTTGAGTCCCTTCAGCATCCACCATCTGCCATTTCGTTTAGCGCGTGTCAGCAGACAGTATCCCCCAGTTGGGATACTCACAAACTCCGTGAAATTGCTGTTGACCACGAAGTCTGATGGTTTTAAGAATCCAGATGTAGGCTCTATTTCAGGCATTAGTGGTTTTCTACGCTCATGCGGAAATCCTCTTGAATAAACTTATCCATTGTCTCTACGCCAGAACAGAACGTTTTGAGACAATGGAAATCAGATAACTCCTTAGCGGTCAACTGCTGAAGAATCTGGTTCATATTTTGACAATCTTCCATTTCTTGGCAGCCTCGTGACACCTGCGGCGAGCAGCCTTTTCCTCTGGGGTAAGGTTGCCAGTCGTTGCGCGCCACAATGCAGCCCGAATCTCTCTTGAAAATTCTGGCGTAATTGGCTCTCTTGGTGAATTAACTCCCAACATTTCTATGTCCTCCTAAATTTATAAAGTATCTCTATTCGTCTGCAAATATAGTTCTTTTTTCTCAAATAACAATAGATTTATGCAAAAATCAGCCAAAAGTTTGCTCATTTTCAATGACCGCGAAGTTCGAGCCGTTTGGGACGAGAAGAACAGCAAGTGGTGGTTCTCGGCAACGGACATCGTGCGGGCTGTCAACGATGAGGAGGACTACGTCAAGGCGGGCAACTATTGGCGATGGCTGAAGAAGAAGTTGACGACTGATGGCATTCAACTCGTGAGTGTCACTCACGACTTCAAGTTCGAGGCTCCAGCATGAAGATGTGCGTGGATTGGAGCCGGATTGATAAACGTGACTATCTCGACGCCATGATTGCCAGCCATACGGATAGTAGTCGCCTCCATGAATTGCTCGAAGGTGCAATGACTGACAAGATTGACGACCGCGAGATATTCATGAAAGGCATTGACTATTCATATTACTATGAGCAGGAGGAATAGGAGGATGGTGGGGGCTTCCGGCTCCCATAGGTGTCGCTGCATGTCCACGTGCCCATCGGGCTTGAACGTTACGCCCTCTTCTTCCAGCAGCTGGCGCTGGCGGCTCCAGCCGGGAGCCGTGCGGCCCACCTTGTTGACTACCCGATGACAGGGAAGCAACTCGGCTCCAGGCGTATAGCGCAGCGTGCGCCCTACCATGCGCGAATGACTGGGCCATCCAGCCCAGACAGCGATGGTGCCATAGGTCGTCACCCGTCCGTGCGGTATCTGGCTGACAATGTTCAGCACGTCGTCGCGGAAACGGCGAGCCTGCTCGGGCGTCATCTTGTCGGGATAGTCTTTGGCTGTCATAGTCTACTCACTTTTGTGCAAAGGTACAAAGTTCCTGTGAAAAAACAGAGAAGTTCACAATTTTTTATTGTGACGAAAGCTACACAATTCTTACACGTTTAGCGTAAAGCGGCAGTTTAGCTCCGTGAATCGCATCGATTTGTCGGATGAATCGCATCGATTTGTCGGATGAATCGAAGCCGTAGGCTCCGCTAACGAGGTCTGCGCCTAACGGGTAGAGGCTCGAGCTGCCGGTTCGTGACCCTCCTACTGCCGGTTCGTGAGGCTCGAGGTGCCAGTTCGTGAGCCTCCTGCTGCCGGTTCGTGACCCTCCTACTACCAGTTCGTGCCCCTCCTGCTGCCGGTTCATGACCCTCCTGCTGCCGGTTCGTGAGCCACGTTCTGCTGGCAGCATGACGACAAGCTGGAGGCGATTTATGGCAAAACGGAGTGCGTTTTGGGGCAAAACGGAGCGCGATTTGGGCCAAAATGGAACGCGATTTGGGCCAAAATGGAACGCGATTTGGGCCAAAATGGAACGCGATTTGGGCCAATGGAACGCGTTTTGGGCCAAAATGGAACGCGTTTTGGGCCAAAATGGAACGCGTTTTGGGCCAAAATGGAACGCGTTTTGGGCCAAAATGGAACGCGATTTGGGCCAAAACGGAGCGCGATTTGGGGCAAAATGAAAAAAGTTTTGGGCCAAAACGCAGGATGTTTTGGCCCAAAACGCATGGGGATGAAGACTGGCTTTAGAGCTGCCGGGTGACGGTCTTGCCGCTATACTTCACCATGCAGCCGGTGGCAGGGGCTTCGCTCAGGGGCACAGGAGCATCCTTCGTGACGAGGATAACGTTGAAACGGCGCTCCTTGAGCATGCCTGCGAACTGTCCCTTGCGCTCGCCGAAGGTGATGGTGCGGGTGGCGTCGTCGTAGCGAATGCTGAAAGTGGCATACTTGCCCTTCTCGTAGTTGTAGTTGGTGCCCTCGTCTTCGTAGAGCGTAAACTCGGCGTCGCGGCCTGCATAGACGTAGAGGTTGATGAGCTCGGCCGGCTTCTCGTCGCTCCACTCCATGTCGGGGCCGAAGGGAAGGATGCTGCCCTCAGGCACGTAGACGGGGATGCGCTCGTAGGGAGCATCGACGACGAGCCGCTGGCCTCCCTCGATGAACTCGCCCGTATAGAGGTCGTACCAGCCGCGCTGACGGGGGAAGTAGACGCTGCGGTTGCGCGCCTTATAGTAGCCAACGGGGCAGGCCATGAGCGAGGGGCCGAACATCCACTGGTCCTTGATGTCGTTGACCTGCGCGTCGCCGTTGAAGTCCATGACCAGGGCGCGCATCATGGTGTAGTCGTTGAGGTGCACCCAGCCAGCCATCGAGTAGAGGTAGGGCATGAGCCGATAGCGCAGGCGGTCGTAGTAGACGAACGAGCGATAGGCGGGATGGTCGGCAGGAGCGATGTTCCAGATTTCGCGCAGCGGCCATTGTCCGTGAGCACGGAACAGGGGGATGAAGGCGCCGAACTGGTTCCAGCGTGTCTGCAGCTCGCGCCATTCGCGCAGGTCTTCGTTCTCCTGCTTGGTGCGGTCGTAGAGTTGCTGTGTCTTGACGTAGCGGTTCTCCACGCAGAAGCCGCCTTGGTCCATGCCCCAGAAGGGCAGACCTGAAAGCGAGTAGTTCATGCCGGCCGTCATCTGGGCGCGCATGTCTTCCCATCGGGTGCCGATGTCGCCGCTCCAGGTGGCGGTGCTGTAGCGCTGTTCGCCGGCAAAGCCGCTACGGGTGAGCAGGAACACGCGAGGTTCGTTCTTCTTTCCCTTGAACACGGAGCGCTGTCCGTTGTAGATGGCGTCGGCATTGACGGTAGAATAAGCATTGAAGTACTCCGTCGAGGTGCCCAGCGCCGTGGGGCCGCAGAGGGCCTTGCGATACCACATGGGGGTGCAGTCGCGCACGTTGGGCTCTGAGGCATCCATCCACCAGGCGTCGATGCCGTAGTTAAACTTCGAGTAGAGGTTCTCGTCCATCTGCCGCCAGAACGTCTTGCGGGCATCGGCATCGTAGGCATCGTAGAACGAGCCGCGGAAGCCCAGCCAGTCGTGAATATCGTCCTTGATGGCCTGACGATACATCCAGCCCTGCCGGTCGAGCTCCTTGTAGTTGTCGACGCTGTCGTAGAACTTGGGCCAGACGGAAATCATGAAGCGGCCGTGCATCTGATGAACGCTGTCGAGCATGGCCTGTGGGTTGGGATAGCGCGAAGCCTCGAACTGGTGGTCGCCCCAGGAGTCGAGCTTCCAGTAGTTCCAGTCCTGCACGATGTTGTCGATGGGAATCTGCCGGCGACGGAACTCAGCCAACGTCTCTTCCACCTCCTGCGCAGTCTTGTAGCGTTCGCGGCTCTGCCAGAAGCCCAGCACCCACTTGGGATAGACAGGAGCCTTGCCCGTCAGCGTGCGATAGCCCGATATCACCTCGTCGAGGTTCTCGCCGGCAATGTAATAGTAGTCCATGTCGCGTGCCATCTCGCACCACACGCTGAGCTGCTCGCGCTCCTGCTTGGTGCGAGGCTCGGCCACGCGCAGGCCGCAGTAGCTCTCGCCTCCGTCGGGCTGCCACTCTATGCGCAGCTGCACCCGTTTCTTCTTCTCGAGCACCACTTCAAACTTATAGGCATTGGGGTTCCAGGCCGTGCGCCAGCGCTCGGGCACCACTTCGCGCCCGTCGATGTAGACCTTCATGTAGCCGGCATAGTAGAGAATGAACTGATAGAGCTCTTGCTTGCCCTTGCATTGGCAGTTGCCGTTGCATTGGCACTTGCCGCCATCGCAGCACTTAGGCTCGATGAAGCCCTCGTAGACCACGCTGGATCCTTGCAGGTCGAAGCCCTTCGGCAGGTTCTTCAGTCCGCCGTTGTCGGTGCGGTTGGCTATCTCGCTGGCAGCGGGATAGGCATATTCATAGTAGATGGAGTCCTCGGCACGCACGAGCGCCTTTCCGTTCTTGTCGGTATAGGTGCCCGTCAGGTGGCCTCGCTTGCCCTGCTTGTCGTAGAGGCGGAAGGCACGGTTCAGCTGCAGGTAGTCGTTGGGATTGCCAAAGCGGCAGTATGAGTAGGCATCCCACAGCAGGCCGTAGTTCTTGTTGGAGAGCACGAACGGCACGCTGACCTTTGTGTTGTACTGGAAGAGGTCTTCGTTCTTGCCCTTCATGTTCAGCTCCTCAGACTGGTGCTGTCCCAGTCCATAGAAGGCCTCGTCGTCAGGGCTGTCGAAGCGCATCTGCCATTGCAGCCCGTGCTTCATCTCTTCGGTGATGGCAGGCCCGCCCTTCAGTCCGTATTCGCGCTCAGGCACGGTGAAGTCCTTGAACAGCTTGCCATCCTTGGCTTCCTTCAGCCGCACGTTGCCATTGGCATCGAAGAAGCTGACCTCGCCCGTCTGCTTGTCGACGCAGGCACGCACGTTCTTCGTGCTCACCACCACCTGCCCGTCTTGCTCGCTGACCGTGTAGGAGCCCTTGGCGGGTGCCTTCTGGTCTACGATCATGAGGCTTTGCGGCTTCTGTGGCAGCTCGTCTTTCGACGTGGCCCGCACGCGGATAATGTTGTCGTTGATTACTTGCAGACAGACTACCTTGGCCTGTCCGCCGTCAGGACGAATGGTGACCTGACTGCCCTGCTGCAGCACGTCGGCCGCACGGACGCCAAGGGCTCCGAGCAGCAGGGCTGCAACCACACATGTTTTTAAAGTCTTCATCGTTTTTGCTTTATAGATTAGTTTTGCTTATTTCTTGCCGAGGTTTCCCTGATGACGAGCTGCTGCGGCACAATCTCGCGATACACCCGCGTGTCGCCACCAATGCTGCGCAACAGCAGCTCGCAGGCTGTCTCGCCCATGAGCCGCGACTGGTCTTCGATGGCCGACATGCGAGGCGTCACGTAGCGGGCATGCACGTCGTCGGTAAATCCGATGAGCGCCACGTCGTCAGGGATTCGCAGATGGGCCTCCTTGATGGCCGTGAAGGCTGCAAAGGTGATGATGTCGTTGAACGCGAGAATAGCATCGGGACGGTCGTCGCGCTCCAGGAGCTTGCGCGTAGCCTGCAAGGCCACATCGTAGTCAATACGGTCGCAGGCCACAATCGAGCGGTCAATGGGAATACGGTTCTCACGCAGGGCTTCCAGATAGCCATGCTTGCGTCGGCGCACCATGTCGAGATGATTGGGGCCTCCGATGAAGGCAATGCGGCGCGAGCCCGTGTCAATCAGATGCTGGGTGGCCTGCTGGGCAGCCTCATCGCCATTGGCCGTGACCGACGAGAACCGGTCGGTGAGGCAGGTACGTCCGAAGAACACGAGCGACGTGCCCAGATTGCCTATTTCCTCATAGTGACTATAGTCGGTAGTGTCTTGCGCCAGACAGGCAATGATGCCCTCCACGTGGAGTCCCAAGAAGGTGTCGATGGCCCGCTCTTCGTCGACGCTGTTCTCATGGCTATTGGCGCTGATGACCGAATAGCCGTCCTTGAGCGCCCGCTCTTCGATGCCGTCGAGCACGGCCGAGTAGTAATGAGTCACCAGATTGGGCACCACGACCCCGATAATCTTGGGGGCTTCGCGGCGAAGACTTTGTGCGAATGGGTTGGGACGATAATTCAGTTTCTTGGCCAGCTCGCGAACTTTCGCGCGCATGTCAGCCCCGATTTCGGGCGAACCGTGCAGCGCACGGCTCACGGTGGCAATGCTGACGCCCAGTTGCTGAGCCAGGTCTTTCAACGACGTACGATGCTTTGAACTTGCCATGACCTCGATAGTTTTTCGGTTTTTAACGCAGCAAAGGTAAATAAAAAAGCGGAATTACGCAAACGTTTACGTGATTTTTTCGCCTCAAAACGCTTGCTTTCTGAAGAATACTCGCTACCTTTGCACCAGCAAAAGACAAAGAATGAGTAATGAATAGTTGATAATAAGTTAGTTAGAAAAAGGGAGCATCCAGCTTGTCGCGACGACACGCTGGATGTTTGTTTTTGTCAGAACTGCATGCGGAACACGAAGCGAATGCCCTGTTTCTGCGCCGTAGGCAGGCTGGTGTAGTTCAGTCGGCGCACATACTCCACATGCAGGAACTTGAAGATGTTGTGTATGCCTGCCGACACCTCCCAGTAAGGTCTGTTGGCATCCAGCGTGGCGGTGCCTTCGGGCAGGTGCATGAGCAGCTGGCTGTCGCTGTGCTGCGCCAGCAGCGGGTTGTTCTTGTCAGAGAGCGTGCCCCACAGGCACTTCACGCTGAGCCATTCCCTCCACTTCAGTTTCTTCAGCAGCGGCACGCGGTTGAAGAGCTTGCCGCCCAAGTCCCAGCTGACCATGGCCGAAGCATAGCGGTCGCTGAGAAACTCCATGTTGTTGATGAGCGAGAAGGTGTAGTCTTGGGCTATGTACGACAGGTTGTTCTCAGGCATGATGAGTAGCGGGAAGGGCACCTGGTCCCACTGTACGGCAGCTTTCATCCTGCAGTTCAGCCGTCCCCATGAGTTCAGCCAGAAGCGCTTGTAGACGGTGGCCTCGGTGTAGTTGTAACGGTAATCGCCCCCCAGCAGTCCCTTCACGCCCATCGTGTGGCTCAGGGTGAAGACGGGCGCCTCGAAGTTCACGGGCAGGCGCCGCTGCTTGGTGTTGATGTAGCCGGCACAGGGCGAATAGCTCAGCTCCAGCTCCACCTCCGTGGTGCGCATCTTCCGGCTGTTTTGCGGGTCGTTCGTCATCGCCAACGGCACAAACGCCAGGTCGCCGCAGGCTTCGTTCTCCTCGAGTTTCAGGCTGAGCAGCGTGCGCAGTCCCCAGTTTTCCTCGCGTTCGAAGTTCAGCTGCTGCCGGTTGTAGAACATCATACGGTCTACCCTATCCCACTTGAATGCCGTAAACACATTGTCCTTGTCGGTAGTGACGAACTTGTCCGAGGGCGACATCACGTCGTAGGTGCTGGTGAACGAGACGGTGCGCTTGGGAAATTCCCAGGGCATGTATTTCTTCTTGTTGAACGACCACACCACCTGACCCTTATAGTAGTTCTTGTGCGAGCCCCATCCGTGAGCCACGTAGCCGCTCACGAAGAGGTTCGAGTCGAGGTTGGCCGTGGTGGTTGCCGAGAGGCGGGTGCGGTAGCCGTCGATGAAGTTGTTGGTGATGATCGTGTTGATGGGGCCTATGTCTACCTTGCTGGGATGCGGATGGACGCTGGTCTCCACGAAATTCTCGATGAAGGCCTTCCCCACGAACATCAGATAGCGGAAGCCTTTGAGCTGCTGCAGCCCATGCACAAACGAGGCCATGGAGCGCTCGCCGCGCGTCAGCTCCACCTTTCGGTGCTGTTGCCAGAAGGCGTCGTCGCGCATCTTGGCGTCAGGGTCCACCTGTTCCTTCTGCTTTCCGCGGAACCGCTGCTGGGGAATCTCGCTGAAAGCATAGTCCGTCAGGCGGGTATTGCGCACGACGGCAAACTTCTGGAGAAAGTCGAGCAACGTCAGCTCCGTAAACAGGTCGTCGACGGTGAGCACCCATTCGCCGCTGTCGAGCCGTCCGAACTCCTGCACCATCTGCATATTCTCCACGAAGTTCACGTCGGTCTGCTTGGGGAAGGTCATCTCGCAGCGCTTCACCTGATAACTGGTGTCGGCCAGCACGTAGAGCATTCCGCGGAAGCCGAAGTCCTGCGGGTTGTTGGGAATGAACGACAGGCTGATGCAGCGGTCCATTCCCACGTCGAGCGTGTCTTCTATATAAAAGCGGTAGAAGTCGATGGCATCCTTTCCGATGGGACTCGTGAAGTAGCGTCGCAGCATGCGTATCTGGTCGTCGTAGATGTTGACGTCGGTAAACACATCCTGCATCAGCGCCGTAAGAATGTCGCCCGTCTGCACGAGGTCATTGATGCCGTTGTTGCTCACGCCCTTCACAATGGTCTTCTCGTCGTGGGGCTGGCGGCGGTATAGTTTCTGCGAAACGGTCTCATCGACCGAGATAGGCAGAATGAGCTGCCCGTTGTAGGGGCAGCGCTCTATCTGATTGAAGAGCCAGGGTTTGTTGTTGAACTTCGGAGAGCTGAGCAGGGCGGGCGTCACCTCGCTCAGGGCGAGCGTCAGTTTCTGGTATTTCTGGTATTGATAGTAGTCGTGCCGCGAGAGGTCGGTCTGCCGTTTGTGGGCAATCACCTTCTTCATGAGCTCCACGGCCGGATTGTTTTTGCGGCTGTAGCGCTGGCGTTTGGCCTTCACCTCGACATTGTCAATGTAATGCGTTCGGTTGAACCACTTCGTCGTGTCGCTGTCCACATCGGGGTTAAGCTGTGCATGCAAAGGCATGCACAGCATGAGCGTCAGTAGCAGGATTATGGATTTAGTCCATCTCCTCATCAGCCTCGTAGCCACCCATCTCGCGAATGGCGTTCTTCAGCATGGTGTACTGCTGATAAAGGTGGTTCGTAGCCTCCTCTCCCTGTGTGTAGTCGTGCATGGGCGACTTCAGGAAGAAGCTCAGGAATCGCTGCGTGCCGAAGCGTCCGGCGCGTGCAGCCAGGTCGCTGAGCAGACAAAGGTCCAGACAGACGGGTGCAGCCAGGATAGAGTCGCGGCACAGGAAGTTTATTTTCACCTGCATGGGATAGCCCATCCATCCGAAGATGTCGATATTGTCCCACGACTCCTTATTGTCGTTGCGGGGCGGATAGTAGTTGATGCGCACCTTGTGGTAGTAGTCGGTATAGAGGTCGGGCTGGTTTTCGGCCTTCAGAATGGTCTCCAGGGTCGACAGCTTGCTGACCTCCTTCGTGCGGAAGTTCTGCGGCTCGTCGAGCACCAGTCCGTCGCGATTGCCCAGGATGTTGGTCGAGAACCATCCGTTCAGTCCCAGGCAGCGGGTGCTGATGATGGGAGCAAAGCCCGACTTCACGAGCGTCTGTCCGGTCTTGAAGTCCTTGCCGGCAATGGGCATCTTCGTCTGCTCTGCCAGTTGCCACATGGCAGGAATATCGATGGTGGTGTTCGGAGCTCCCATGATGAAGGGGCAGCCCTCTTTGAGCGCAGCATAGGCATAGCACATCGACGGGGCCACGCGCTGGCGGTCGTCGGCTTTCATGGCTGCTTCCAGGTCTTCCAGCCTGTAGTGCACCTGCTCGTCGACAGGCACGAAGATTTCGGTCGACGCTGCCCAGAGCACCACGATGCGCGCACAGCCCTTTTCCTGCTTGAAGTTGCGAATGTCTTCGCGCAGCTGCTCCACCATGTCCCAGCGCGTCTTGCACTGCTTCACGTTGTCGCCGTCCAACCGCTTGGCATAGTTCTTGTCGAAGGCAGCCTTCATCGGCACTATCTGTTCCAGCTCCTCGCGCACCGGTTCGATGTCTTCCTTCTTCAGCACCTGTGCATAGACCGCACTCTGATAGGCATTCTGCGGATAGACGTCCCACGTGCCGAACACAATATCGCTGAGACTGGCCATCGGCACAATCTCGTTGTATTTCAAGTATTGCTTGTCGCTGCCCTTACCCACGCGTATTTTGTCGTACTGCGTCATAGAGCCCACTGGCTTTGCCAGACCTTTGCGAGCCATGAGCACACCTGTCATGAATGTTGTGGCTACGGCTCCATTGCCTACCACCATAATTCCCAGCTTACCTTCTGCCGGCTTCACATTTGCTTTTTCCATATTTGTTTGCAATTTAGTTCTTAGTATCTTAGTCTTTAATGACGAGCAGTTCGCTCAGGTCGTCGATGACCCTATCGGGGATGTGCTCGTCGACGGGCTCATCCGTCCATTGCTCTCCGCGCAGCCATACGGTCTTGCAGCCCGCCTGCTTGGCCGGCACGATGTCCTTGTCTATGCTGTCACCTACCACTGCCACGTCAGCCGCCTGCAGTCCCAGGCGTGTCACCCCCAGTGCGAAGATGCGCGGGTCTGGCTTCCGGATGCCTACCACTGCCGACTCGACGACATGCTGGAAAACGCCCACCAGATTAAACTCGCGCAGCACGGTCTCCATGTTGCCATAGAAGTTGCTGACGAGCACCAGCGGAGTGGCTTCACGCAGCTGCATGAGCACCTCCCGGCTATGGCTCACGTGCTGTCGGGCCACGTCGTAGGCCTCCCTCACGATGTCGGCGGCATAGCGCTCTCCGTCAATCTCCTGCAGCCACGCTAACTGCAGTCTCACCTTGGCCTGCAGCGTTTGGCGGAAAGTGAAGTCGGGCATCACGACCCGCTGGCTTCCCAGCGTGCGCTCGGCATGCACGTAGGCATCGCGAAACTGCTGTTCGCCGATGGGCACCCCCACCCGCTGGTAGCAGTGCCAGAGCACCTTGCCCCAGTGGCATCCGCCCGTGTCGAGCGTGCCTCCATAGTCAAACAGATAGCCCTTCACTCCTTTCATACCGTCATGTTTTTGCACATACGCTCGTGCGTACCCTTCATATAATAATAGATGGCCACCAGCACCGTGACCTCAAAGAGCGGATAAATCCAGGGCACGTTGGCCATACAGCCAATGAAGAGCATCGTAGCCCGCGTGTTGTGCGTCAGGATGTTGGTATATTTCATCAGCGGCAGGCTGCGCTGTCTGAAGTGCTCGCGGAAATCGGCAGGCATGTCCGAGGCATCGGGCCACTTGGCCTTCACCTTTGCAAAGAAACGCTGAAACTCAGGCGTATTCTTCTCTTGCTTCCTGCACCAGCCCATGTAGAAATAATAGAACACGTGGTCCCAGAAAGCCCCCTTCTCAGGCAGGCTGTCATAGATCTGCTTCTGCTGGGCATAGCTGGCCAGCTCGCTGCCCTCCTCCCCCTTGAGGAAGTAGAGGTGAATCTGCCGATAGTAGTCGGCCAGCTGGCACTGGCGGGCATGCCAATAGAAGCCCGCATAGGCGCAGAGCAGGAAAATCCAGAGTCCCCATTCCATGTTGGTAAAGGGAATAGGCTGCGACCAAAGCCGCAGGCAGATGCCCAAATAGCAGCAGAAGTACCACACGTCGCTGGCAAAGCCGTCGAGCATGCGCCCTATCAGCGTCTTGTGATTAGTGAGGCGTGCCATCTGTCCGTCGGTAGAGTCGCAGAAGTTGGCCAGCATCATCAGCACCACCCCGCCAACGTTCCACCACAGCTCCGTGTGGTAGAAGCAGTAGCCGGCGCCGGCGCCGAGAAACATCGAGAGTATGGTGACGAAGTTGGGCGTTGCGCCGAGCTTGATCCACATCAGCGCAAACACCAGTCCGATGGGACGGGTGAAGTACACATCGAGCCACTCCTCGGTGTCGTTCGACTTAAACGAAGCTTGCAATAAATCCTTAAACTTCTCCACTTCCTTCTATTGTTATTTTTAATGTATTCATTTCTTTTATCTTCCCAGCAATCGCGTCGGCCGCTTCCTCGCGACAGCGCGAAAAGCTGGGCCAGTCGTTGAAGTCAATCATGCAGAACGTGCCGTCGGCCCTTACGATGCAGTCGCCGCCATACACGTCGAGCCCTATCGCCTCAGCCAACCGCTCAGCACAGTTGTGCATCGACTCGAGCGAGAACCGATAGTGGTGGGCCGCTCCGTTGACGGCCTCTGTTCCGAACTTCGTCCGTCCGTCGTCGGTCGGATAGAAGCAGCGAAAGAAGCCGGTGCCGCGCACGCCATAGAACTTCACCACATCGCCTGCCACGTGGGCGCTCACCTCATAGCGGTCGATGCCCCTCTGTCGGAATGCACGCTTACAGTCTTCCAGCTGCGCTTCGTCGCGGGCATAGACCACGTCGCCCTCCTGCTGCGCACAGGCATCGGCTCGTTTCAGCCAGTAGCCATGCGGTCCGTATGCAGGTGCCGTGGGTATGGCCTCGCGCCTCATCACCTCGCCGAGCATAATCCGGCTGCCGCAGGTTCTGATGGCAGCAGGGGCGTTTATCACCCGCATGCCCGAGTGTTCCAGTTCTTTCAGTACGTCGGGCTCTCGTCCCATGGTCATCACCAGGTCGGCCTTCTCTCCTTGCCAGTCCTGCTCCTGCATCATCAGGACCTCGTGTCCCTCTGCCTGCAGCCGGCAGGCCACCGCCTCCATGATAGCGCGGTCGTTCTCTATCGAGCCAGGCGAGAACCGGGGGTGTCGGAGCAGAGCCAGCACGTTCATCTCAGGAACTCCTCCGCTTTAGCCACGTCGCTGGCGTGGTCAATGTCGAGCACTTTCGAGAAAGTCCATGCCCGCAGTCGCAATCCCTCGGCCAGCAAAGCCCGCTGAAAGTTGCGCATGCGGCTCTCGCTTCGCTCCATGCAGTGTTGCAGCACGGTCAGCGCTTCCGGCTTCAGCGCATAGATGCCCGCGCTGATGTAGCGGGGCTGCGGATCGCTGTCTAAGAAAGCCGTGATGTTGGGCTGCTCACGCTCAACCCTCACGTAGAGCGGTTTCTCATCGTCAATATAGTCGGTCACCCCCATCAGCCCGTCAGCCTCGTCGGCAGCCAGCAAGTGGCGGTAGTCGGCCATGAAGCGTGCAAACTCACTTTCGCTGAAAACGGTATCGACCGTCGTCAGACAGAACGGAGCATTGCCAATCAGCTCGCGCAGTTCCCACAGCGAGTGCATGCTGCTGGGCGTGGTTTTGGCAATGAAGCGCAACGGAATCTGCCTGCCGTTCAGCCCCAGCTTCTGAATGTCGGTCAGATGCTGCACCACCGTTGCATCCTCACGGCACACGACCACAATTTCGCTGGCCCCGTTGTCCATGAAGATGTTGAGCAGTCTGTCAATGAGCCGCTGGCCCGCCACCTCTACCAGGGGCTTGGCCACGCCCACTCCCTCCTGTGTCAGTCGGGAGCCTTCGCCGGCAGCTATGATTGCATACTTCATCTTTTTTGACTATTTTTCGGGTCGCAAAATTAAGCAAAAAAACTCATGCGAAAAAGTAATTATATAGAATTAACGCACTTTCGGACAAATTAAGGGAAAAAACGGAGAGAGCCGAGACCGCTTTCTGCGCAGCCTCGGCTCACTCCCCTTGTTTCGCCAGAACAGCAACTGCTATTCCAGGAAAGGCTTGTCTCCTATCGTCTTCAGTCCCAGCCTGCTGTAGTCGGGGCTCAGCGTCATTTCCTTCGGCAACCGGGTGAAGGCATGCCCCGTCGTGCCGTCGCTGAATATCTGCAGGTAGCCAAACGAACGGTCATTCTGCACGATGATGCTGTCCTGCAGGTAGCCGCATATTTTGTAGGCATGGTTATGGTCGTTCCTCACCACCAGATGATATTTGTTCAGCGCTATGTAGCGGTTGTAGCGCAGCCCCGGCAATCCGAACTCCGGGTTCACCATCCCCGTCACATAGCGGAACTTGCCCGTCAGACCCTCACACACGAACTCCATGCCGTGAATCACCTTGGTCGTAGGCCGGTAGCTGTAGTAGTTGCCCGTCTTGCTGTCCCACCAGCTGGGAATCAGTCCTTCATCATACATCCGCTGTCCGCACACGAAGTCGCCGTCAATGTCGTACTTGTCGCCATAGAAGCGGGCACCCATGTCCTCGCCCTTCTTGCTGATCACCGTGAACATCTCTACCGAGAACTTGAACGGCATGTAGAGCGACTGCGCTACGGTGTGCCTCATCTCCGAGAACACGCCCAGCGCAAAGAACGGACTCTCCTTGTCGAGCCGCACTACCTCCTTGAACTTCGCCGGACAGGTCACCTTGCCGTTCAGCATCACACCGTACAGCGCACCCTGCAGAAACACCTCCAGGCCGCAGCCCTTCCGTCCGCCCCGCTTGATGCGCACCATCTCCAGGCTTCGCAGCTCCTTGTCGCGGCTGCCGTCTTCCACCAGCACGATCCTACCCTCGCGCCCCGTTCCCGTCTGCTTGCCCAAGAACATCCTGCGCCAGTCGCGCTCCTCCGTAGGCAGCCCGAACGTCTGGTAGAGTCCCACCTGGTCCAGTATCGTCACGTGCGGTTTCCCTTTGCTCACACGCATTCCGCGTCCCACCTGCTGCAGGTATTTCGACAGCGACAG
>CACXYH010000069.1 GCA_902771785.1 uncultured Prevotellaceae bacterium | reverse complement strand
GGTACTGCAATGCAATGCGGGAGAGTAGGAGGCCGCCGTCTTTTATCAGAAGACAAAAGCGAGGAGCCCTGTTTCAGACATGAAGCAGGGCTCTTTTTTTTGTTTTTATTGTTGTTTTTTCGTTTTTTATGTCACAAAAAGCGTGTTCATGCGTATTATAAATAAAAGGTATTCCGAATGACGCATGAGGAGTTCAAAGAAGAAGTAAGGCAGCTACGCGCAAAACTCTTGCATACAGCTCGTCGCTATGTCGATGAGGATGATGCAGAAGATGTAGTGCAGGATGTGCTGCTAAGGCTTTGGCAGATGGTAGACGAGCTACGTCTGCCTATCGAGGGCCTGGCTATGGTCCTTACGCGTAATCGTTGCATTGACAAGATGCGTCGACGAAGGCCACTTACCGAGCCGCCAGTCTTAGTCGATGAAGGTGACGACGGTGATGACGAGCGTATAGAGCGCATGATGAGCGTTATCGATACTTTACCAGGGCTCCAGCAAACTATTCTCCGTCTTCGGCACATAGACGGTATGGAAATGAAGGACATTGCTGAGTTGATAGGCAGCAGCGAGGTGGCTCTTCGCAAGGCTTTAAGCCGAGCCAGACAGGCAGTTAGAATGAAATACTTGGAACGGAATGAGTAATATTTTAAGAATACGAATGCTGACGGAGCGTTTCTTCGATGGAGAGACGACGCTCGAAGAAGAACGGGAGTTGTATGACTTCTATCGTCAGGAAAACCTTCCCGACGACCTGAAGGCTTACCGTGAGCTTTTCCTGGACTTCGATGCCCTAAGATGTCCTGCCGAACTGCAGCAGCATTTCGGGAAACAGACGACGACGTCGCGCAGGGTAAGACGATGGTTTGTTGCTGCAGCAGCTGTCTTGGTGCTGGTGCTTGGAGGCGCTTCGCTTCTTTTCTTGCAGCATGAGCAGAGCGAGTGCATAGCCATTATCTACGGTGAACGCATCACCGATCGTGAAGTAGTGCTCAATGAAATGCAGAAAACGATGACGGCTATGACAGACGATGGCAGCGATATCGTGGATGAACAATTGAGAGAGATGTTTGGTAACGAATAGAAAGCAGTGAGATATGAGACGACTATTATTCATCATTTCTTTTTTCCATCTGGTTATTCCCAGCTTTGCACAGCAGGGATTGAATATGAACGAGTTGTTTGCAGGGCGTATCATTCCGCAAGAGCGAGTCATAGAGACTCGTATTCGCGGCAAAGTGCTCAGCAAGTATCAACTGACATACTTCCGCAGCCTGCGTTTCAAGGCCAGCGACAAGGAGGTGGCCGAGCTCAGAAGGCTTATGAAGGAAGACGGGAAAGGACATTTTGTGATGGGCAGCGACCGCGCCGAGACGAAGGGTTCGCAAGCTGTACAGAACTACATTTACCGCATCCAGCTGAGTCCACAAGGTGGAAAGAATCGCTTCCTGTGTTATCAAGACGTGTATACTAAGAAGTCTATGCGCGATGTCTTGGTCATCTACATGGAGGGAAACGTAAGCGGTCTGGATAAACTCGACGCAATCATCAAAAGCAAGAACAACTAAGCAAAACCTCACAAGTTGCATAACAAATAAACAATTCAAATATGAAGAAAACGCTTATCATGGCATTGCTGGCTCTCGCTACAGAGGCCAGCGCTCAGCAGAACGACACCATTGTCATTCAAAATCCCCGCAAAGTGACGATTATCAGTGGCGATTCGCTACAGAAGATCATTGTCAGAGGCAAAGAGGGCGATGAGAAGTTTACGTATCAGAACACTTTGCAGTTGGTTGACTCCAACTATGTGAGCACTACCAACATAGGCAATGACCGATGGGACTTGATGCCCAGCGTGAAGGTGGGTAAGGCGAAAGACGGGAAGGCGCCAAACAATCGGATTGCGCTTCATCTCGGCATCGGCTTCACGAATCCTACTCACGTAGACTCGCGTCTGGATTTCTCGACCTTTAAGTCGTGGGAATTTTTTGCCACCATCATTCAGTGGGACCACTTCCTGGACCGTCGCGAGCGTAATTTCTTCTCGCTGGGCCTTGGCATAGACTGGAAGAACTACCGCATGACAGACAGGAATTTCTTTGTGAAGGCACCCGATGGCAATGTTGCCGTGGATCGCTATCCGCTGGAATACGAACCAGACTTCTCGCGCATCAAAGTATTCTCGCTCACGGCAACGTTCCGCTTCGAGCATCGTTTCGACGACAGCTTCTCCATCGGCTTTGGCCCTGTGGTGAACTTCAACACTTATGCCAGCATCAAGAGCGAGTATGAGTTGTTGGGACATGAGTACGAGGTGGTAGAGAAGGGCATCCGGCAGCGGCCTATCACCATCGACTGGATGCTCAACGCCGAGTTCTTCAACGTACCTTTCTATGTGAAGTATTCCGACGATGACGTGCTGAAGGCGGGTGGTCTTAAGTTTCGCTCACTCTCGTTCGGATTATATCTGTAAGAAAGTTGTGAATTCCTTTGGCACTTTATCCGAATTATGCTATCTTTGCGCCACTAATCATTAACAAACAATCGAATCGAAAATGAAAATTGGAGACAAGGCGCCTGAGCTATTAGGCAAGGACGAAGAGGGTCGCGAGGTGCGGCTGAGTGATTTCAAGGGAAAGAAGCTGGTGCTCTATTTCTATCCGAAGGATATGACGAGCGGCTGCACTTCAGAGGCTTGCAGCTTCCGCGACCATCATGACGAGCTGGCACAGGCAGGCTATGCCGTGGTGGGAGTGAGTGTCGACGATGCGCAGAAGCACCAGAAGTTCAAGGAGAAGCATAGCCTGAACTTTCCGCTGATTGCCGATGTCGACAAGCAACTCGTTGAGCAGTTTGGCGTGTGGCAGGAGAAGTCGATGTACGGACGTAAATATATGGGTACGGTCCGCACAACATTTGTCATCGACGAGAACGGCTTGATAGAACAGATTATCGGCCCGAAGCAAATCAAGACGAAAATCCATGCAGAGCAGGTGTTAGGCGGACAAGGCAAATAAATTGGCGGTCAGGCCTGCTCAAACATTCAGACGGACAGACGATTTGTTCCTAACAGGAATTCGTCTGTCCGTCTGAATTGTTATATGACCTTTTTCCCTTATAGGTTCACGTCGGAGAGAATCTTCCGGGTGGCTCCGGCTTTTCCTTTCACGTAGCTGCCCGCATTCTGACCAGCCTCCTTGAGGAATGTGGCATCGCTGTCAAAGCGGTCCATGAGCTGGGCAAAGTCTTCGTAGCCCTTGATTTCGAACCCGCCTTTGCAGGTCTTTAGCTCTTGGGCTTCCTGGAACTTCTGGTTCTCAGGTCCGAAGACGACGGGTATGCTCCATACGGCAGCCTCGGGCAGGTTGTGGATGCTCACGCCGAAGCCGCCCCCCACATAGGCCACCTGGCCATAGTGGTAGATGCTGCTCAGAAGGCCGAAACAGTCGATGATGAGCACTTCAGCTGCGGCCACTTCGGTGTCGGAGAGTTGCTGCGACTTGGTGTAGCGAATGACCTTGCGACCCTCGAGCAGCTTCTCTATCTGCTGCAGATGGTCCTCGCCGATGACGTGAGGGGCAATGATCAGTTTCCATTCGCGGTGTGCATTCAGGTAGCGCAGGAATATTTCCTCGTCAGGAGGCCACGACGAGCCGGCAACGAACACCTTGGGCGCATCCTTGACAAACGTCTCGACGAGAGGCAGCTGCTTTGCCTGTTCCTTGATTTGCAGCACGCGGTCAAAGCGGGTGTCGCCCGTGATGGTGACATTGGTCAGTCCTATTTTAGCCAGCAGCTGCTTGCTGAGCTCGTTCTGCACGTAGAAGTGGGTGAAGCAGTTGAGCACGCGTCCATACTGTCGTCCATACCAGCGGAAGAACACCTGTCCCTCGCGGAAGATGCTGCTGACGCTGTAGACGGGAACCTGGCGATGCTTCAGAATGTGCAGGTAGTTATACCAGAACTCGTACTTGATGAAGAAGGCCATCTCGGGTCTGATGAGCCGCAGAAAACGGCGGGCATTGCTGATGGTGTCGAGCGGCAGATAGCAGATGATGTCGGCTCCCTCATAGTTTTTGCGCACCTCGTAGCCAGAGGGCGAAAAGAACGTGAGTAGGATTTTCAGCTCCGGATGGTCGCGGCGCAGCTGCTCCATGATGGGCCGTCCCTGTTCGAACTCGCCCAATGAGGCTGCATGGAACCATACGTATCGAGCCTGTGGGTCGACCTGCTCACGCAGCACCCGGAAAGCGTCGCGCTCGCCCTGCCACATCTTCTTCACCTTTTCGTTGAAGCGGCTGTAGACGGCCACGCCCATCTGGTAGAGGTAAATGATGAAATTATACATTACTTCAGCGTTTCGATGGCTTTACGCATGCGTTTGATAGTCTCTTCCTTGCCGAGGAAGGCCGAAATGTCGAACATACCAGGGCCTTTGCCCTCGCCCACGAGCGTCAGTCGCCAGGCGTTCATGATGTTGCCCAGCTTATACTCCTTCTGCTCGATCCATTCGTGCACAATCTTTTCCTGATTCTCGAGCGAGAAGTCGTCGATGCCCTCAAGCACGCCGATAAGCTCGGTGAGCTGTGCAGCCGAATCCTCCTTCCAGCGCTTCTTCACGGTCTTCTCGTCGTAGGCCGTGGGCGCCTCGAAGAAGAAGGAACACAGCGGCCACAACTCCTTGACGAAGCTGACGCGGTCTTTCATCATGGCTACGACCTGCTCGATGCGCTCGAACGGCTCGCTGACGCCATGCTCGCGGCACACGGGCTCAAAGTCCTTGGCGATTTCCGTTGCCGACTTCTTCAGAATGTATTCGTGGTTGAACCAGATGCCCTTCTCGTAGGCAAACTTAGCTCCGGCCTTCGAGCACTTCTCGATGTCGAACGCCTTGACCAGCTCGTCGAGTGTGAACATCTCCTGCTCGGTGCCCGGGTTCCATCCCAGCAGCGCCAGGAAGTTGACCACGGCCTCGGGGAAGTAGCCCTGCTCGCGATATCCGGTGCAGAACACCTCATTGCCGTCCTTGTCAGTAGAGTGCCAGTCGAGCGGGAATACAGGGAATCCCAGCCTGTCGCCATCGCGCTTCGACAGTTTTCCTTTTCCGTCGGGCTTCAGGAGCAGAGGCAGATGTGCAAATCTGGGCATCGTGTCTTCCCATCCGAATGCTTTGTAGAGCAGCACGTGGAGTGGGGCAGAAGGCAACCACTCCTCGCCGCGAATGACGTGGGTGATTTCCATCAGATGGTCGTCTACGATGTTAGCCAGATGATAGGTGGGCAGTTCGTCGGCACTCTTGTAGAGCACCTTGTCGTCGAGGATGTCGCTCTTCACGCGCACCTCGCCACGAATCATGTCGTCGACGAGCACCTCCTGTCCGGCATCAATCTTGATGCGCACCACATACTGTGTGCCCTCGGCAATCAGGCGGTCCACCTCTTCCTTCGGCAACGTGAGCGAGTTGCGCATCTGCAGGCGCGTCTTGTTGTCGTACTGGAAGTTCTCAATTTCCTTGCGCTTCTGGTCGAGTTCCTCTGGCGTGTCGAAGGCAATGTAGGCTTTTCCGTCGTCGAGCAGCTGACGGACGTATTTCTTATATATCTCACGGCGCTCGCTTTGGCGATAGGGCCCGTAGTTGCCGCCGAAGGAGACCCCCTCGTCGAACTTGATGCCCAGCCACTGGAAAGCCTCAATGATGTAGGCCTCGGCCTTGGGCACGAAGCGCGTAGTGTCGGTGTCCTCAATGCGGAACACCAGGTCGCCGCCATGCTGGCGTGCAAACAAGTAGTTATACAAGGCAGTGCGCACACCACCAATGTGCAGTGGCCCCGTGGGGCTGGGTGCAAAGCGCACCCTTACTCTTCTTTCACTCATGTGTGGTCAAAAATAGAATGTATCGTTTGTTATTTTGCCTACAAAGGTACAAATATAATCCTACTTATTGGCATTTTCGCCGTAAAATGTGCATAAATGAAGAAAAATTTTCGCTAAAATCAATCGATTTTTAGCTAAAACTCGTAGATAATTGTTTGTCGGCTTCGCCTGAAGGCCCTGCATGATGCCGGAATCACGTCATTCTTGCGAAGCTGTCGTTGCGTTTTGTATCAAAACGGGAGGCGTTTTGTATGGAAACGGAATGCGTTTTGTATTAAAATGGAAGACGTTTTGATACAAAACGCATTTCGTTTTGCCATAAAACGGCGGCGATGATTTTTTGTTTCCGTTTTCTTTATGCTAATTCTTTCATTTTCGTGTGGTGATTTATGAAACATATTCTTGATGAATGGCTCATCTTTGCGCAATGGCTCTAAGTAATCATCAGAGCAGGTATTCGTGGCTGAAATAATGCAATCGTCTTTGAATTTAAGCTCAAAATCTCGAAATTTAGGCTTAAATTCAAAGAATAACAGCTAAAATTTTGTGGAGCCGCAACTATTTCGTAACTTTGCCGCATCACATTAAAACAGAAAGATGAGCGATTTCAAACAGAAGATAAGCGTTACCTGGCGCGATATAGCCATTCGTCTGGCCATCGTGCTGGCTACAGTAGCCGTTATTGTGTGGTTCATGCCTCGCGACAATCGCGTCAACTTCAGCTACGAAATCAATAAGCCCTGGCGCAATCCTGACCTGACCGCCCCCTTCGACTTCCCCATCTACAAGAGCGAGGCTACGCTGAGGGCCGAGCGCGACAGCGCCATGAAGGAGTATGAGCCCTACTATACTTTAAATAAAGAGGTGGAGGGCGAGCAGCTGCGCCGTTTTATGCAGGACTACGAAGACGGTCTGCCCGGGCTTTCTGCCGACTACAAGAGCATCATCTACAACCGGCTGCATCGCCTCTACGCGCAGGGCATCGTCGATAAGGTGGAACCCGTCGAGGGGCGCCCTGATTCCGTGCGCATCATTCGCATCATCAACGGGAAGACAGCTGTCAGCGTAGAGCTGAAGAGCCTCTACACCACCGTTGCCGCCTATGAGCAACTGTTTCAGGACCCCATGCTCAGCCATATCAAGGAGCTTGTTCAGCAGTTGAACCTCAACAACTATATCGTGCCCAACCTGTGTCTCGACGTGCAGCGCAACGAGGAAAGCCGAACCGAGCTGCTGGCAGCAGTACCGCAGGCCAGCGGTGTGGCGCAGCGCGGACAGAAAATCATCGACCGCGGCGGCATCGTCGACGAGAAAACCGCGCTGGTGCTCGAGTCGCTGCAGAAGGAGATAGAGCGGCGGAGCAAAGACCAGTCGGGCCTGCGTACCACCATTATGGGCCAGGTGCTCTACGTGCTGCTGCTCATCGTCTGCTTCACGATCTTCCTGAGCATCTTCCGCGAAGACTATTTCGAGAAGATCCGCTCGGCAGTCATGCTCTATTCGCTCATCATCCTGTTCTCTATCCTGGCGTCGCTGCTCGTCAGCCATAACCTGCTCCACGTGTTCATCATCCCCTTTGCCATGGTGCCCATCTTCATCCGTGTGTTCATGGATTCGCGCACGGCGCTCATGGCCCATCTGGTGCTGGTGCTCATCGTGGCCTGCATGCTGCAGCATCCGCTCGAGTTCATTGCCGTCCAGCTGGTGGCGGGCGTCGTTGCCATCTTCTCGCTGCGCGACTTGTCGAGCCGTTCGCAGCTGTTCTGGACGGCGGTCCTTTCCACGCTGGCAGCCTCGCTGGCCAATTTCTCGCTGGCACTCATCAACAACAGCGACATTCAGCGCATCGACGTAGGCGAGTTCAACTACTTGGTCGTGTGCGGTGTGCTGCTCTTCTGCAGCTACCCGTTGCTCTATATCATCGAGAAAGCTTTCGGCTATACGTCGAACATCACCCTCATTGAGCTCAGCGATATGAACAAGGAGCTGCTGCGCCGGATGAGCGAGGTGGCGCCAGGCACCTTCAACCACAGCATTCAGGTGGGCAACCTCGCTGCCGAGATAGCTCGCAAAATAGGCGGCAACGCGCAGCTGGTGCGCACGGCTGCCCTCTACCACGACATCGGAAAGATACAGAATCCCATCTACTTCACCGAAAACCAGTCGGGCGGCATCAATCCGCACGAGCACCTGTCGTGCCTCGAGAGTGCGCAGATGATTATCAGCCACGTCACCGAGGGCCTGAAACTGGCCGACAAGAGCAACCTGCCCGACGTCATCAAGCAGTTCATTGCCACCCACCACGGACAGGGAAAGGCCAAGTATTTCTATGTGAAATGGAAGAACGAGCACCCCGATGAAGACATCGACGACCTGCTCTTCACCTATCCGGGCCCCAATCCCTATACCAAGGAGCAGGCAGTGCTCATGATGGCCGATGCCGTAGAAGCTGCTTCGCGCTCGCTGCCCGACTATACCGAGCAGTCCATCCGCACGCTTGTCAACCGCATCATCGACTCGCAGGTCGACGACGGCTTCTTCCGCGAGTGCCCGGTCACCTTCCGCGACATTCAGTATGCCAAGACCGTGCTCATCGAAAAGCTGAAGACCATCTACCATACGCGCATCAGTTATCCAGAACTGAAGAAGTCGTAATTTGCAAAAATGCACACAAAGAGGGGGTAATGTGCAACGTTTTTCTTGCACATTACCCCCTATTCTGTGCATAAATTAAAGGGTTTTTAAGTTAATAGATTTTAATATTGTGCGCCTTAACGGCATTTATTTTGACGAACTATATACCTTTGCAGCCGAATTTTTAAGATTTGTTTAGAGGATATGAAAAAAATTATGGCAATGATGGTTGGCGCGATGCTGACCGCTGCAACAGAGGTTACCGCAGGCGGTATCCTGACCAACACAAACCAAAGCATTGATTTCCTTCGCAACCCCGCACGCGATGCTTCCATCGGCATCGATGGTGTATATTCCAACCCGGCTGGTGTTGCCTTTCTTCCGGAGGGACTCCATCTGAGTTTCAACTGGCAGTATGCTCACCAGACGCGTACCATTGAGAGTACAAGCCCCTTCTTCGCTCTCGGTCGTAAGAACAACGGCCAGACCACCAAGACCTTCGAAGGCGTGGCCGACGCACCGTGCATTCCCTCGGTTCAGGCTGCTTACAACGTGGGCAACTGGAGCTGGCAGTTCAATTTCTCGGTGCCTGGCGGCGGTGGCTCCTGCGAGTTCTCCGACGGTCTGGGCTCTTTCGAGAGCGTAGTGGGCAACATTGCCACCAGCTTCATGACGCTCGACGGCATGGCTACCCAGCTCAACGGGCTGACCACTCAGCTCGCTCCCCTCTATGGCATGCTGGGCCAGACGGCTCCTGCGGCCATTCCTAACACCGGCGTGAAGGGCTACGACATGGACGGCTACATGCAGGGACGCCAGTACTACTTCGGCTTCCAGCTTGGTACGGCTTATAAGGTGAACGACCATTTCTCGGTCTATGGAGGCTTGCGCCTGCTCTACGGCACGGCCACCTACAAGGCAAAAATCAGCAATATCATGGTGGGCACGCAGGGTGGCTACGTCGATTTCCGCGATTTCCTGCCCCAGGTGCCCGGTCAGGCTGCTCAGAACGCAGCTGTGGCTCAGCAGCATCTGGCACTCCTCAATCAGGCCGAGCAGGCCGGAGTGCCCATGAGCGAGCAGCTGACGCAGGCCCGTACGGCCCTCACCCAGGGATTGCAGCAGCTGCAGCAGAGTCAGGGTCAGCTGGCTACGCTGTCGAAATATGCCGAGGGCGTCAACCTGCTGTGCAATCAGTCGTCGGTAGGCGTTGCTCCTATTATCGGTGTCGACTACAAGTTTGGCAACTTCAACTTTGCTGCCAAGTATGAGTTCAAGACCCAGATCCGCATGAAGAACGAGTCGACGGTGAACGAAGCCAGCGAGATTGCAGCCGTCAACAAGTTCCGCGATGGCGAATATGTCAACGAGGATGCGCCTGCGCTGCTTGCCGTCGGTGCACAGTGGACACCTGCCGAGGGCGTCCGTGTGAATGCCGGCTATCATCACTTCTTCGACAAGGATGCCGACTGGTATAACAACACGCAGTCGCTGCTCGACTACGACACCAACGAGTATCTGCTGGGTGCCGAGTGGGATGTGAACGACCGCCTCACCGTGAGTGCCGGTGGCCAGCTCACCCGCTACGGACTGACCGACGACTACATGAACGATATGTCGTTCGTCGTCAACAGCTATAGCCTCGGTTTCGGTTTCAACTATAAGGTCTCTGATGTGGTGACGCTGAAGGCAGCCTACTTCCAGACCAACTATGGCACTTACGACCGTACCGACTATCCTCCCCTTTCGGGCATGAACGACAGCTTCACCCGCACCAACCGCGTGCTGGGCGTGGGTGTCGACGTCAACCTGTAAGCGTCAGAACTTCAGGTCTACGCCCAGTCCGATGACGTTGTTGGTTCGCGAGAACGTCTCCTGTCCATAGTCGGCCTGCTTGGTGTAGTCGCTGTAGAGTGTGATAAAGTAGCCTGCATTCAGGGCTACTTTTTCATTGATATTCCATTTTCCGCCCAGACCAATCGAGTAGCTGTCGCAGGCAAACGACGTGTCCTGCTGATAGCCGTCAGAGAGTCCGTAGTCGGTTCGCTGTCCGCCCAGGCTGACGGTGAACTGCTCGTTGATGTCGTACTCTACGCCCAGCTGCACTTCATAGGTGCCGTGGGTCAGCTCATCCTGGCGGTCGCCTCCCATCTTGGCGTTCTTGTCGTCGAAGAAGTGGAACTCGGCCGTGGCGCGCAGGCTGGGGGTCAGCTCGTAGCCGGCGGCCACAGAGAGCAGGGCCGGCATGTCGTAGCGGGTGCGGACGCCATCCTGGTAAGGTGCGGTGTAGGCACCCAGCTCGTCCTGCAGCCTTGCCAGCTTCGCCTGTGCACCCGCAGGGTCGGCAGCCATTATGGCGGCGATGGCGTTAGTACTCAGTCCTGCATCCAGCACGTTCGTGTCGTTCTTGGGGTTCACTTTGGTGCGGAACTCATAGCGGGCGGCCAGCGTCAGCGGCCCCTTATGGAAATCGATGCTCACCAGCGGTGTGAAGCCCCATCCTTTCTGGTCGACGTCGAGCAGCAGCTTGGCCACTTCGCCCAGCTGGGGATGGTCTTTGGCAATGACGTGTCCGCGGTAGTAGCCGTCGTAGTAGTTGGCACGCACGCCTACGGCAGCAGCCAGGCAGTCGGCAATCCTGTAGGTGAAGTTCAGCTGTCCGCCGTAGATGTACTGCTTGCCTTTCATTTCAGAATCGAGGGTGTATTGGTTGGGGGTAATGCCGTTGCCGGCCAGCATGCTTTGCATGAGTACGTTGAACATAGGTACTCCGTCGTCGTACTTGACAAAGCCGCCGCTGCCCACGATGCCAATCATCGTCGACACGGCCCATCTGTCTTTCTTGTAGCTGGCAAAGAGAGCGGGCACGATGGGAGCCGATGCCTTGCCCTCGAATGTTTGCGAGGTGCCGTTGGCTGTCAGCTTGATGTCGCGGTTCTGCCAAGGTTTCTGGAAGTCGAGCGACAACTGGAAACCCTCGTAGCCCCAGGCCAGTCCGGCGGGGTTCGAGTAGGCAGCATCGATGTCGAACGTAGCTCCTCGCGCCATCATGCGGTCGAAGGCAATGTGATAGTTGGTGTTGGTCATCAGGCCGCCTGCCCATGTGGCGGTGCTGAGGGCTGCAAACAATGCGAACGTCAATAGTCTCTTCATAATCGTGTGATGTTAAAAATGTTTGATGGTTAGGGATTGCAATTCTCGGCTTCAGTGTGGGCACAAAGATACGCAAAATAATTGTAATAGCCAACGTTTTGCCGTTTTTATTTGTGTCAATTTGTTGTGCAGGCGTTTCTTTATCTTGTTTATTATCAGTCTGATAGCTTTTTCGGCGTGTGTCAATCGCCCGATGACTATTGCTTTGTGTGCTTTTTCTTCGTACCTTTGCAGCAGCAAAACTTAAAACAAGCAGAAAACTATGGTAAAAGGAAAGTCAACCTGCAAGACGCTGAAGGCTATCCGCAAGCAGATAGCCGACGCCAACAACATTCAGTATGAACCGCGCGAGTGCCACTACGACGGGCCCTGTCTGGGCACCTGTCCTGCCTGCGAGGCCGAGGTGAGCTATCTCGAAGACCAGCTCGGCCTGCGCCGAAGGCTGGGGCGCGCCGTCTCGCTCATCGGCATCTCGGCCGGCCTGCTCTCTGCCTGCACCCATCAGAGCGCGAAGGTTGAGACGAACAAGCCGGCACGGCTTGACGGCGAGCTGGTGGCTCAGGAGGAGGCGCCCAAGGCCGACAGCATGGTGGTTGGTAAGGTGGCCACCCCTGAGTGTGAGGACACCGCCAGCTTCGTCAACGAGCAGCAGTCAGCTAAAGCCGCCAGCACCCCGAAGGCTTCATCCGTAACGGAGGAGGACGATGAAGATGACGTAGTGCTGGTGCTGGGTAGGGTTGATATGCACGAGGTGCAGCAGATGCCGGCCGACACCACCAAAGTGTTTGGCGACATAGCCGAGCAGATGCCGATGTTCCCAGGTGGCGACAGGAAGCTGATGGAGTATCTGAAGAGCCATGTGCAATACCCGAAGGAGTGCGAAGAGAAGAACATTCAGGGCCGCGTCATCGTGAACTTCGTCGTGGAGCGCGACGGCAGCATCACGCAGGCGAAGGTCATCAAGGGCATTGACCCGCTGCTCGATGCCGAGGCGCTGCGCGTGGTCAATGGCATGCCCAAATGGTTGCCAGGCCGGCAAGCCGGCACGGTGGTCGCCGTGAAGTATACGATACCCGTAACGTTCCGCCTGCAATGAAACTACCGCTCATAGGCATCTGCCGCCACCGCCTGACCACCGACGGCACGGGCGTCACCACGCTGGTGGCCTTCCACGGCTGTCCGCTGCGCTGCCGCTACTGTCTGAACAGCCAGTGCCTGCGCCCCGAAGGCGTGTGGCGGCAGCTGGAGGTTGGTGAACTGCTGCAGGAGGTGATGCTCGACGACCTTTACTTCCAGGCCACGGGCGGCGGCATCTGCTTCGGCGGCGGCGAGCCCCTGCTGCGCAGCGAGGCCATTGCCGAGTTCTGCCGGCGGTGTCCTGCGGAGTGGAACATCTACGTCGAGACCTCGCTCAACGTCCCCCTTGCCAGCCTGCAGCAGGTCATCCCCTACGTCGCCCATTATTATATAGATGTAAAGGACCTTTCGCCCGACGTCTATCGCCGCTATTGCCAGCAGGACAACGCTCAGGTTGTGGACAATCTCCGCTACCTCGCCTCGCAAGGTCTGCAGCACAAGGTGACTGTCCGCCTCCCTCTCATCCCCGGCTTCAACACCCCTGCCGACCGCCAGCGCAG
>CACXYH010000068.1 GCA_902771785.1 uncultured Prevotellaceae bacterium | reverse complement strand
GTTCTCGATGGCATCGCCCAGGTCAACGGGAGCGTAGTCATATTCTTTCGCATCAGCGAAACCCTTTTCTTTCAGCTCAACGATACGAGCCATCAGGGGATGATTCAGATAGAATCCAATCTCTGGGTGGTCACTATAATAGTTTGCCATAGTTTTAAATGAAGAATGAAGAATGAAGAATGAAGAATTTGCTACCGCTCTTCATTCATTCACCATTGTCCATTCTGTTTTCTTTTTTATTGTTCCTTTTTACTGTTTTTATTGACGACACTAATAGAGCTGTAAGTTCACTACAATCTGTTGCCATACTATCGAATTCCTTATCTGAAAGTTGTTCTGTATCATGAAGCAGATTAAGCCAATTCATAGTCTCATTAGCTTCCTTGAGAGCAATATGAAGTTTGAAGGAGAAGTCTGAAGGACTTTGAGCAAATTCCGACTCATGAACATTTGCCGAGACAGAAGTTCCAGAACGAAGCACTTGTTTGTATATTGCCTGCAGTTTCCAGTCATTGCCTGCAAAATGTAAAAACATTCTAGTGATTCTCACAGCAAAAGCATAACTCTTGATGTGCAAGATGGAACCTTCTCGTCTATAGTTTATCATGAAGCGGTAGCAAATTCTTCATTCTTCATTCTTCATTCTTCATTTACTTAGAGTTCTGCTTATAGTACTTGATGAGTTTGGGAACAACCTCTTCAACAGTACCAACAATGACATAGTCGGCAATCTTGTTGATAGGAGCATCGGGATCGCTGTTGATAGAGATGATGATGCCCGAGTCCTGCATACCGGCGATGTGCTGAATCTGTCCAGAGATACCGCAGGCGATGTAAACCTTTGGATGAACGGTGACACCCGTCTGACCAATCTGACGGTCGTGGTCAATCCAGCCTGCATCGACGGCGGCGCGGCTTCCGCCCACCTCACCATGCAATACCTTGGCGAGCTGGAACAGCTGGTCGAAACCTTCCTTCGAACCGACGCCGTAGCCACCAGCCACCACGATGGGTGCACCCTTCAGGTTGTGCTTGGCAGCCTGCACCTCGTGGGTGAGCACTTTCACCACGAAAGCCTCGGGCGATACATACTTCTTTACGTCGGGATAGACCTGCTCGCCGATGCACTCACCCTCGTAGAGCGCCTTCTGCATGACGCCGCTGCGTACGGTAGCCATCTGCGGACGATGGTCGGGGTTCACAATCGTTGCCACGATGTTGCCACCGAAGGCGGGACGAATCTGATAGAGCAGATTGTCGTAGTGCTTCTTCGTCTTGGCATCGTCGTACGGGCCAATCTCCAGCTCGGTGCAGTCGGCGGTCAAACCCGAGGTGAGCGACGACGATACGCGGGGACCGAGGTCGCGGCCGATGACGGTAGCGCCCATCAGGCAAATCTGCGGCTGCTCCTCTTTGAAGAGGTTCACGAGAATATCGGTGTGGGGAGCCGACGTGTAGGGGAACAGTCCCGGAGCGTCGAACACAAACAGCTTGTCGACACCATAGGGGATAATCTGCTCCTCGACCTTGCCCTTGATGCCCGTACCGGCCACCACGGCATGCAGCTCTACGCCCAGTTCATGGTCAGCAGCTCCTGAGATACTTCCTGTACTTGAGTACCTTCAATTTCGCAATATACAAATACGTTGTTAGCCATATCTCTTTATCCAATGATTTTTTCTTCCAACAATTCTTTGATGATTCCCTCGACATCAGCATCAGAAGCCGTCAAAGTCTTCGACTCCTTTGCCTGGAACACGATGTTCTTGATGGCCTTCACCTTCGTGGGCGAGCCGGCCAGACCGCATTGGTTCACGTCGCCATCCACGTCGGCCACGCTCCATTGGTTGAGCGTCAGCTCCGGACGCTCGTCATACAGATAGTCGTAGGGAGTACCCTCGGCAGGACGCTCCATCGGACAAGTAGCACGCTTGTACTTCATTACCAGCTTGGCGTTCTGTGGGCGGCAGGGTGCAGCACTTCCGTTGACGGTAATCACCACGGGCAGCGGAGCCTCCACGGTCTCCACGCCGCCGTCGATGACGCGCTTGATAGTAGCCTTGCCATCCTTCACGCTCAGCACCTCCTCAGCATAGGTCACCTGGTTGAGGCCCAGCTTCTGAGCCACCTGCGGACCTACCTGAGCGGTATCGCCGTCGATAGCCTGACGGCCACCAATCACGATGTCGACGTCGCCAATCTTCTTGATGGCCGTAGCCAACGCATAGGAAGTGGCAAGGGTGTCGGCACCGGCGAAGAGACGGTCGGTAAGCAGCCAACCAGTATCGGTACCACGATAAAGACCTTGACGAATAATCTCACCTGCACGTGGAGGACCCATCGTGAGGATACCTACGGTAGAGCCTGGGTTCTGCTCCTTCAGTCGGAGTGCCTGTTCCAGGGCGTTCAAATCTTCGGGATTGAAGATGGCGGGTAGGGCGGCACGGTTGACGGTGCCTTCGGCAGTCATGGCATCCTTACCCACGTTTCGGGTGTCTGGCACTTGTTTGGCCAGCACAACAATCTTTAAAGCCATATTAAATTAATAATGTGTAATAAGAAATTTCTTCATTTGCGGGTGCAAAGGTACTGTTTTTTGCGCACACGGCAAAATAAATTGTACAAAATCGGTGTCGTAGATGCACAGTTTAACGCTTTTTGTGCAATAATGCTATCCTGCTCATGGGGCATGCCGACCTTCTGCCCGCCGCATCGAGGGTCTCGACCCGTTAGTTCGTCAGCCTCCTACTGCCGGTTCGTGCCCGACGAACCGTTAGGTCGTGACCCTCGATCCGAATGCAAAAGCTGAAATACGTAAAAATTATTCCGTTTCGGCGCAGACCCTGAAACAGCGATTTGCGCCAAAACGGAATAAGTAGAGATGCTGAATTACTGCATGTCGTAGACTACCTGCATGAGCTTCTTGCCCAGCTCGTCGGCCTCCTCCATGGTCTGTGCTTCGCTATAGACACGGATGATGGGCTCGGTATTCGACTTGCGCAGGTGTACCCACTTGGTGGGGAAGTCTATTTTCACGCCGTCGATGTCGTTCACCGTTGCCTCGGGGTCTTGGGCAAACATATCCTTCACCTTCACGAGAATGGCGTCAACATCGGTCTCGGGCGTCAGGTCGATGCGGTTCTTGGCTATCTGATAGTCGGGGAAGGTGCGGCGCAGCTCGCTCACCTTGCAGCCCTTCTGGGCCAGCGACGAGAGGAAGAGGGCGATGCCAACGAGGGCGTCGCGTCCGTAGTGGCTCTCGGGGTAGATGACTCCACCATTGCCTTCGCCACCAATCACGGCGCCAACCTCCTTCATCTTCGTGGTTACGTTCACCTCGCCTACGGCCGCAGCGGTGTACTTGCCGCCGTGCTTCTCGGTGACATCGCGCAGGGCACGGGTAGAAGAGAGGTTGCTGACGGTATGGAACGTAGGAGTGCCGGCAGCCAATTTTTCACTATTCACTTTTACCTCTTCGCTTAATACGTAGTCGGCCACAGAGACGAGCGTATATTCCTCGCCGAACATTTTGCCGTCTTCGCAGATGAAGGCCAGACGGTCAACGTCGGGGTCGACGACGACGCCCAGGTCGAAGCCGCCCTGGCGCATCTTGTCCATGATGCCCTGCAGGTTTTTCTCCAGCGGCTCGGGATTGTGGGCAAACTGACCCGTGCATTCGCCATTCAGAATTTCGAAGTCGCAGCCGAGGGCCTTGAACAGCTCGGGGAGGATAATGCCTCCAACGGAGTTGATAGTGTCGGCGCAGATGCGGAAGTGACGCTTGCGGATGGCCTCCACGTCGGCCAGACGCAGGTCGAGCACGCTCTGCACGTGGCGCTGGTTCATCGTGTCGTCTTTCACGACGCGACCCAGCTTCTCGACGGGAGCATAGTCGAAGTCCTCAGCTTCGGCAATGCGCAGCACCTCGGCACCGTCCTGAGCGGTGAGGAACTCGCCCTCGCGGTTGAGCAGCTTCAGCGCGTTCCACTGGGTTGGATTGTGCGACGCGGTGATGATGATACCGCCGTCGGCCTCGTGCCAGCGCACGGCCAGCTCGGTGGTAGGCGTCGTGGCCAGGCCGATGTCAATGACTTCGTAGCCCATGCCCACGAGGGTGCCGCACACCACGTCGCGCACCATCGGTCCGCTGATGCGTCCGTCGCGTCCGACGACGATTTTCTTTCCATGGATGAACGTGGCGTAAGCCGTTGTAAACTTCACGATGTCGAGCGGGTTGAGCGTGTCGCCCGTATGCCCGCCAATGGTTCCGCGAATACCGGAAATGCTCTTAATCAGTGTCATCTGTTATCTATTTTACGTTGGAATGTAATTTCGTAGTAGTAGGGATAGACGTAGCTGGTGGCTACGGAGTGGCCCTGCGAGTGGGGTACGATGAGGCGCACCTTGGCGATTTCCTCATCGGTGGTGCGCGGACGGCCCACGCAGATGTAGTTGAAGGGAACCAGCAGACCTGCGGGAACCGACTCGCCATAGACGCTGAGCATGATGCCAAGCGTGAACGAGGCATAGAGGGTGCTACCCGACTTGCGCACGTTCATGATGTCGAGGTTGTAGGAGTCGGTGTCGTTGTAGCGTATGGTGCTGTCGGCCAGGCACAGTTCGTAGAAGCGCATCAGCAGGTCGCAGTTCTCGCCGTCTTGAAGCTTGGTGCCGCATCCCTTGCGCACAATCTGCATGTAGACGCCGGTATTGGTCAGGTAGACGTACTCGTTGCGTTCCAGATTGGTTATGTCGCCTTGCTGGTGGAACTGCGGTTCGTCGATGACATTGATTTTGTTTTTAGCAATGAACTCTCGAATCATGCTGCGTTCCTTGTCTTTCTTGTCGCCATACGTCTCGGTGTCGTCGCAGGCAACGAGCGCAGTGAGACAGCAGAGTGCCATGAAGAACAGAAATGTTTTTTTCATCTTTTTTATTTCGTTTTCGTTGTTGTCTGTGGTGTCATCTTAGCTCTTGCTCGAAAGCGAGGATGGCTTGCTGGGCAGTCTTCACGGCTTCGTCGATGCTGCAGTTGAGGCGTCCGCCCGATGCGTTGAGATGGCCTCCTCCGTTGAAGAACCGTTCGGCCATCTTGTTGCAGGGGACCTGGTCGACGGAGCGCAGGCTGACCCACACAAGGTTGTCTTTCTCAGTGTCTTCGCGCAACGAGATGCTCAGCTTGTGGCCCTTGATTTGCAGGGGCATGTTCACGAGCCCTTCAGCATCGCCCTTGACGAAATGGAAGCGCTTCAGGTCTTTGCGCGTCAGCGTGAAGTAGCTGGCGTGGCGCTGCGGGTCGACCACGAGTTTCTCGTACATCACATAGCCCATGAGGTGCAGTCGGTTTTCCGAGAAGTTATGGTAGACGTTGCGGTAGACCTTGTCCTTGTTGAAGTGCTTCGTGAGCAGTTGCGAGATGATAAAGAAGATGTCGGGGTCGCTCGAATTATAGGTGAAGCCGCCCGTATCGGTCATCATGCCGCAGTAGATAGGCACGGCGAAGTGCTTCGTCGTCAGCTCGAAGCCGCCTAACTGCCACACCAGTCGGAACACCAACTCGCAGGTCGAGGAGGCCTCGGGGTGCGAGATGGTGAGCACGGCGTCGACAGTTGGGTCGAGGTGATGGTCGATGAGCACCTTCTTGGCTGGCGACTCACAAAGAGCCTGCTGCATCTGGTCCACGCGGTTGGGCGAGTTGAAGTCCAGGCAGAAGATGAGGTCGCAGTGAGCCAGCGTCCAGTCGCATCCCTCGCGATGCTTGTCGTAGCGGATGATTTTTTCAGAGTTGGGCAACCACTGCAGGTAGTCGGGGTATTGGTCGGGGATGATGATTTGTGCTTCCTTGCCGTGGATGGTATGCAGGTAGTCGGCCCATCCGAGGCACGACCCCAGGGCATCGCCGTCGGGGTTCATGTGGCAGCACAAAACGATGTTCTCCGCCTCGCCTATCAACTTCAGCAGTTGCTGGCTCTGGCTGTCATCAATGATGTTGTTCAGCATGTTGCGTGCGCGTTGTTAGGCCATGTCGTTGGCGTCGGCGGCCTTTTTCGACGATGCGGTCGAGGTCTTGCGAATGGCACGCTTGCGTGTCTTCTTCTCCTCGGTGACAGTGGCTTTCTCCAGCTTCACGCCAGCCAGTTCGGGGTCGATGAGGATGCGTCCGCAGTATTCGCACACGATGATCTTCTTGTGCATCTTGATGTCGAGCTGGCGCTGGGGCGGAATCTTGTTGAAGCAGCCACCGCAGGCGTCGCGCTGCACGTAGACGATGCCCAGACCGTTGCGGGCGTTCTTGCGGATGCGCTTGAACGAGGTGAGCAGGCGCGGCTCAATCTTGGCTTCCAGGTCGCGGGCCTTCTCCTTCAGCTTCTCTTCTTCGGCGCGGGTCTCGTCCATGATTTCGTCGAGCTCGCTCTTCTTCACGTCGAGGTCGCCCTGCTTGTCCTTCAGCACCTCTTCGTTGCCGGCCAGCTCTTCCTGCTTCTCGCTGATGCGCGTCTGAGCCTCGCGTATTTTCTTGTTGCAGAGCTCGATTTCCAGCTCCTGGAACTCGATTTCCTTCGACAGCGTGTCGTACTCGCGGTTGTTCTTCACGTCGTTCAGCTGGTTCTTGTAGCGCTCCACGCTGTTCTGGGCTTCAATGATTTCGCTCTTCTTCTGCGAGATGGCGTGCTCGAACTCGCTGATTTCGTTCTTGATGCGCTCAATGCGAAGGGTAAGGCCTTCGATTTCGGCATCCAGGTCTTCTACCTCCAGGGGCAGCTCACCGCGCAGTGCCTTCTTCTCGTCGATCGACGAAAGAGCGGTCTGCAGTTGGAACAAGGTCTTCAGTTTCTCCTCTACTGAGAGGTCTGTGGGGTCTTTCTTTGCCATGATTCTTCTTTTTACTATTATGATGTTAATTCCTTATTAAATATAGACGATGGGGTTGGTGACGGTCTCGGCAATGAGGCACTTGACGCCCGGGCACTCCTGCTCGATGATGCTGCGGAACACCTCGCTGGTGAACTGCTCGCTCTGGTAGTGTCCGATGACGCAGATTTGCAGGCGCTGCTCGTAGCCGAAGTACTGGTGGTAGTGCATCTCGCCCGTGATGAAGGCGTCGGCCTTCAGGGCAACGGCCTCGTCGAGCAGGAAGTCGCCGGCACCACCGCAGAGTGCTACTCGCTGGATGGGGCGCTGCAGGAGCTCGTTGCACTGGGCGCAGGCTACGCCGAAGGTCTGCTTCACCTGGCTGATGAATGCCTCTGCAGCCATGGGTTGCGGCAGCATGCCCACGACACCGCTGCCGCCCTCAATGCCCTGCACCGTCTTCTCGGCGAAGAAGCGCACGTCGGTCAGCCCCAGCTTCTCGGCGATTTTCCAGTTCACGCCGCCTCGGGCGTTGTCCATGTTGGTGTGCATCGACACGACGCATACCCCCTCGCGGATGGCTTTCCATACGGTGCGCTGCACGTCGGTGGCATCGCTCACCTGCTTCAGCCCGCGAAACAGCAGCGGATGGTGGCTCACCACGAGATTGCAGCCTCGGCGAACAGCTTCGTCGACGACTCGCTCAGTCACGTCCAGACACAATAATGCCCCTGAAACCTCCGCCTCTGTTAGCCCAATCTGCAGGCCAGCATTGTCCCAGCTTTCCTGCAGCGGCAGAGGCGCGAACTGTTCAAGGGCGCTTAGCACTTGCTTTATTTTCACGCTTCTACGATGTTTTGAGACTGCAAAGTTACGACTTTCTGCCGAATTACGGCTCATCGAGCAGTCTTTTTAAGTGTTTTTTAACTTAATGGTCTTGCCAGTCGCTCTGTCTTACCAGTCGCTCAGCCTTGCCTCGGCCTCGACCTTGCGCTCGGTAGCATCTTCGAGGGCGGGGAAGAAGTCGAAACCCGTGAGCAGTTCTATTTCGTCTACCGACCGCACGGCCTCGCTCATCTTCTGCTTGCGCCCCTCGTTCTGGTAGATGAAGCCGATGGCCTTGGGCTTGCCTTGGCGGCAGAGCACCACCTTGAAGAAGGCATCGGGCACGCGAACGCGGTTCTTTCCGATGTAGCGGGCCGGTTTCTGCCGGTCGTAGAGCGGACCGCACACGATGTCGATGGCACCATACTCGCATGCCCAGTCGCGGCAAAGAATCTCCAGGTCGTTCCACTCATACTTGTTCAGTCCGTGGTTCTGCGGGCAGATGTTGGTGAACATGAACGACTCGCGCATGGCGGTGGCGTCCCACTTGTTGTCGCCGGCCGGGCACATGTGGCCTCGGTCGAAGCGCGAGTTGTAGTAGTCCCAGTCGGTGGCGCGGGGCGTGGGCACCTTGTTGTCTTCGGTAAACGTTTCGCCCGAGCGCTGGTTTTTGCCGTAGGTGTGGGCCTTCGTCAAGTGCCAGGCCACCCAGTTCGGGTTGCGCGTGGTGGGGTTGTACGAGGTGGTGTAGCCCATTCTCGTCAGCACAATCTCGGTTCTTCCCTTCAGAGGGGCAGGCAGTTCGTACTTCAGTGGTTCGCGAGCCGCGGCAGAGAGCGTTGTGATGACGCTCAGCAAGAGTAGTTTCAGTTTCATTTTGTGGTTCGTTTTTCTGTAATCCAGATGCCGGCGACGACCGTCAGCACCGATAACGCGATGAACGACAGGCTCAGCAGTAGCGTGGCAACGGCAGCAGCCAGCGGCTCGGCTCCTGCCAGCAGCATGCCCAGCAAGAGCAGCAGCGGCGCCGAGGTGAGCTTGCTGCTCCAGTTGTGCAGCGTCGAGAGGATGGCGGCACGCAGGGCACGACGCACGGAAGGCATGAGTGCCTCAAGGCGCGTGGCTCCGTTGCCAAGCAAGTATTCGTAGTGTTCGAGGGTGTTCTGGCGGCTTCGGTGGTAGGTGGTCATTCCGCTGCGGGTGGTCTTCAGCAGGTGGGCACAGCCTATGATGACCACCATCAGGGCCATCGCCAGATAGCTGTTCAGCCGTGCCAGGCTTACTACCAGCAGCGCAAAGCCTCCTAATTCAGCCGTCAGGATGCCTGTGGTCTTGAGCATTTGCCGCATGGTGCGACGGTCGATGATGGCAAACAATGCCGTTGCCGCCCCTGCCAGTAGCAGGGCTGCGACGAAGTACCAAGGCGAAAGAGCAGAAAATGTCATCATAACGTGTGTGGATAGCTTAAAGTTCAACAACTACGTCGGCAGCGGCGCGCAGCGTTTGCGAGGCGCTGGCCGTCAGCACCAGAAGGCCTTGCCGGGCGAGGCTTTGCAGATAGGGGGCCGACTCCGCGGGCGGTTCGTCGCACAGCAGGATGGGGCGCTGCAGCAGCGCGGCCACCGCCAGCAGCTGGGCGGGCTTCCCCGTGCAGCCCGTGCGTTTCACTTCCTCGCTCAGGATGCCGTTCGAGATGCTCACCTGCTGATTGGCTTTCAGCGTGAACACGCTCTGTACCGACGGTGCTTCATACGTGGGGAAGTGGCCTACGTCGTCGAGCCGATGGGGCGCATAGGCCATGCAGCGGCGCAGCGTGGGGGCCGACTTCGCATTGAGCGGCGTGCCGTCGATGCTGAGCACGCCTCCCGTGAGGGGTACGAACCCCATGACGGCACGCAGCAGGCGGGTGCGCTCCTCGGCTCTTCCGCCCGTCAGGCACACCAGCTGTCGGCTTTCGGCTATCATCGACACCGTGCGGCTTGCTCCCTCCAGAAGCACTTCGTTCAGTTCTAACGTCATCGCTCGCATCTCAATTTGACTGCAAAGGTACAAAATAATTCATAATTCGTAATTCATAATTCATAATTATTTGTACCTTTGCAGCATGATTTCACAGAAACAATACCGAATGCCAGCCGAATGGGAGCCGCAAAGCGGCGTGCAGCTGACGTGGCCCCACGCCCAAACCGACTGGGCTCCCATGCTCGACGAAATCACAGTTACCTACCAACAGATGGCGCAGGAGATTGAAAAGCGCGAGCCGTTGCTCGTGGTAGGACCGCCATCGAACGATACGTGGGCACGCGACCACGGGTTTATCACCTTAGTCAGCGACTCGCAGCCTGATCCCCTGCTGCTCGACTTCAAGTTCAACGGATGGGGCGAGAAGTTTCCTGCCGAACTCGACAACGCCCTGAACCGCCGCCTCTTCGACGGCGGAACCTTCGCGGGCCAATACGTGAGCCATCTGGACTTCGTGCTCGAAGGCGGCTCGATTGAGAGCGACGGCAAGGGTACCATCTTCACCACCACCTGCTGCCTGATGGCTCCGCACCGCAACCAGCCGCTCTCGCGCGATGAAATAGAAGCGCGACTGAAGGAGTATCTTTGCGCTGAGCGCGTGGTGTGGATTGACCACGGCTGGCTGGCAGGCGACGATACCGACGGACACATCGACACGCTGGTGCGCATAGCCCCCGACGACACCTTATTATATATATATAGCGACGACCCTACCGATGCGCATTACCCCGAACTGCAGCTCATGGAGGAGCAGCTGCGCTCCTTCCGCACGCTCGACGGGCGCCCCTATCGGCTGCTGTCGCTGCCGCTGCCGCGCCCCATCTACGATGCCGACGGCGAGCGATTGCCTGCCACCTACGCCAATTTCCTCGTGGTGAATGGTGCCGTTCTCGTGCCTACCTACGCCCAGCCCGACCTCGATGCCGCAGCCATGAAGACGATTGGCGAGGCCTTCCCTGGCCGTGAAATCGTGGGCATCGACTGCCGATCCATCATCCGCCAGCACGGAAGCCTGCATTGCTGCACCATGCAGTTTCCCCAAGGCGTTCTCACCCAACCCCAATAACCCCCGTAATTCCCAGCAAAGACAATGAAAATAGCCATTCTCCAGCAACACAACGTTGCCGACACCAACAGCAACATCGACCGCCTCTGCCAAGGCATACGCTCGTTAGCACAGCAGGGCGCACAGCTCATCGTGCTGCAAGAGCTCCACAACTCGCTCTACTTCTGTCAGGTTGAGAGCGTCGACAACTTCGACCTGGCCGAACCCATCCCCGGCCCTTCGACCGAGCGCTTTGGCCAGTTGGCCCGCGAACTGGGCGTGGTGATTGTCACGTCGCTCTTCGAACGCCGCGCGCCGGGCCTCTATCACAACACGGCCGTGGTGCTCGACAGCGACGGCACCATTGCCGGCAAATACCGCAAGATGCACATCCCCGACGACCCCGCCTACTACGAGAAGTTCTACTTCACACCCGGCGACCTGGGCTTCCGCCCCATCCAGACGAGCCTCGGGCGGCTCGGCGTGCTCGTTTGCTGGGACCAGTGGTATCCGGAAGCAGCCCGACTGATGGCCCTGCAGGGCGCCGACCTGCTGATCTATCCCACCGCCATTGGCTACGAAAGCAGCGATACGCCCGACGAGCAGCAGCGCCAGCGCATGGCCTGGCAGACGGTGATGCGCGGACATGCCGTTGCCAACGGACTGCCCGTAGTGGCTGTCAATAGGGTGGGGCACGAGCCTGACCCCAGCCGGCAGACCAACGGCATTCAGTTCTGGGGCACCTCGTTCGTCTGCGGCCCGCAGGGCGAGCTGCTCTACGAGGCTTCTACTACCGAGGAGGCAGCCACCATCATCGACGTAGACCTGAAGCGATCTGAGCAGGTGCGCCGCTGGTGGCCTTTCCTGCGCGACCGCCGCATCGACCACTACGCCGGCATCACCCGCCGCTACATCGATTAATGGACGTATCTGATACGTCCATTTTTTTATCCCAAAATATTGGCACCTCCGTTTTGGGGCAAAACGCCTCCCATTTTGTGGCAAAACGCATTCCATTTTGGGCCAAAACGCATTCCATTTTGGGCCAAAACGTCTCCCATTTTGGGCCAAAACGCCTCCCGTTTTGATACAAAACGCCTCCCGTTTTGATACAAAACGCAACGACAGCTTGTCATAGATCCTGTGTGTTTTCTACCTTGGCTTGTGAGGGCAGATTTAACGTATTTCGCTCGACCTTAGCTCGCTTGCACGGCAAGAACTTTCATAAACGTGTAGATAGGGGGCATTATGACAGACTGATGAGGCATAAGTACCTCAAAATGTGTCCTTTTAAGAAGATTTTCTTCCGAATCGGAGCATAAATAGAATAATTTTTGTACCTTTGTACCGAATATTCATCTTAATGCGCATTATTATGGCAAGACCTATCAGAGAAACCCCCGTATTGAAGGGCGAGGATGCCTTCAACTTCGAGATGCGAAGGCTGGAGGTAGAGCACATGAGCAAGGAGCAACGGGCTGAGAACCGCCGCAAGTTTGAGGCACGAGTGGCAGAGGCAAAGAAATACATCAATGTTTGCATCTGATTTCACATAACCAACACCCCCTACGCTATGCCCCACAGAGAGAGGTTAAATAATGCCAACGGAGCGAAAAGAGTGACCGATTCTTTTGGTCATTCTTCGACGGGCGAAGCGACTTCGTCGATTACCAATATTTTTGCTACTCTCTCTCCTCTCAGGTACTACAGCCAATTATACATTGTTTCGCGGGCGTCCGTGCGATAATATATGGATTTTCTTGCAAACTTGCAAGGAGGTCCGATTGCTTTTTGCCCATACATATTTGTGATCACCACTGCTGATGATGATAATAATAACAATAATAAACTAAACGACATAAACATGAAAACAAGTCATTTAATCAGAACGATGGCCCTCGTGCTCGTTCTGCTCGTGGGCGGAACGTCAGCAACATATGCTGACGACGAAAATTTCAGTTTAGCTACTGACACCTTTTATTGGGAATACGATTTCCAAGCCGTTCCATCCGAGGTATCGGGCCAATATCTTCTCATCCACGGCGAGGTGCTCATCATCACCGACGACGATGCTTCGCACAAGGTCGCTGAATGGAAATTAGAAGATAGCAGAAGCGTTAGCTACACTGTGACAGACCGGACCTGGGGCACCGTTTTGCTGGCAAGCAGTTCTGACATGAATGAGACCAACGACATGATGAGCCTGCGGCTCCTTCCCAACAGCCGATGCTTTGAGGATGGCGTCAAGCGCATCGTGGCCCGATATAATGCCCAATGCTATATAAATTATGTACATGATTATGTTGATTTCGGTGATTATCAGTACGCCAAGAACACCAACATGTCATCGGTAGTGAACGAGGACAAGCCACTGCCCAAGTTGCAGGTGGACTGGACCGACGGGGAGTGCCTGAGCCTCACGGCCCTGAACGTGCCCAATCATCGGGGCAACGTCAACTATAAGGAGGAATACTATCAATTGCAATACGACATCATAGGCGACTATCCCGGCAACGGAAGGACGTGGAACAACAGGTGTTACCACACCAAAGACTTTGATGTCATATCCGACCATGGCAACGGCACATACGACATCAGTACCTCTTTCCGGTTGCGACCGGGCAGCAGCATCTCAGGCGCCTACTTCTATCCCGTCTATATCCATTACTACAGGAACACTTCCATCAGACCCATTAAAAACCTCAGTCAGCAATTCACCATCAGCCAACCGGTGGATGAGATAACCGTGGCACCTTTCACTCGGCCTACAACCCTTGATGTGGTGTTCGACAAGTGGAACAGGAAAAACACCGTCAGCTGGACACGCAATGAAAGGGCGAGAGGCTATAATCGTTATAAGGGTTGGATGTATGAGGACTGCCGCTTCGACGGCAAGTGGTATGTCATCCGCTACGAGAAGGGGCAGGCCCCCGGCAGCTATAAGCTGCTCTCCACTTTCAAGGGCGACGAAACGACACTGAAACTGGAAGACATAGACATTGACTATGACAAGGAGTATGTCTATCGTGTGATATTCCTTCCCTCCCCGTTAGAAGACACCTATAAGGATAACCTGGTCAGCGGTGTGCTGAACACTCCAGAACGGTTTGTCGACAATTTCTGGATAGAGAAGGGAGTGAGCACCAAACTGGAGATGCCCATCAAGCTATGGCAGGACCGCACCGTGGAGACAGCTGTTCACTTGGTGTGGGAATACTGCATACAGCCCACGGGCCAGAACTGGACCATCGAGTGCAGTCCGGCGGGCAAGAACACCTGGCGCGTGCTGGACAACAGCCTGCAAGTGGATCCCAATAAGTCGGAGGTCACTTTCGATGCCGAGGGCACAGTATGCGACCAGATGGACTACCGCGTGAAGACCTCCTACATGGAACGCGACTTCTACAGCAACATCATCACCGGAAATCTGCCCGCCGGCAGCTACATCAGTGAGGTGAAGGCCTCGACGGGCACGGAGGAAAATACCGTTATCGTGAAATGGAAGGTGGCGCGGGCCGATGTGCAGAACGACATCTCGTTCCGCGTGCTACGACGTGCCGTCGGCACTGATGAATGGACACTGCTCACCGACGAGATACATGGCACAGCCTCGGAGTATTCCTACATCGACAACCGACCGTTGGCCGGCAGCTACTATGAATATACAGTGGAGGCCTACGGCGCGAAGTGCGACGACCAGTTGGTGAAGACCGACGCCGCCATCGTTCCGGGCTTTTCGCAGGCTCGCGGCACTATCACCGGGCACATCGCTTACGGCACGGGAACGGCCGTGGCTGGGGCAAAGGTGAACCTCATCAAGAGCACGGCCGACGAGGGCACCGACCAGCCGCAGTATCTCTCACGTTACATCGAGGGGCCAGGCAAGGGCTTGCAGTGGACGGCTGCCGACAAAGAGCAATATAATAAGGTGATTAACGGCGATGGCGCTTTCACCCTGCAGTTCTGGGCACGCCCCATGAGCGAGGATGCCGGTGGGGCAGCCAACCAAACGATACTGCGTCTGGGCTATGGCCTTGAACTGGGCGTGAGGAGCGACGACGGCACACATTTCTATCTGAACAGAGTCATCCACTATGACAATAGGCTGAACTCGCATCACTTCAATAAGAGCCTGCCGTTCAGCACCAC
>CACXYH010000067.1 GCA_902771785.1 uncultured Prevotellaceae bacterium | reverse complement strand
AGAAAGGCTAAGTACCCTTTCATAGTGCTGTTCATTACCGCCGACATTCTGCTCTTTGCAGTGTGTCGGCGGTATTCTGGTTGCAGAAGATGTCGAGTGCTACTTCACGCTTTTCCAAAGATATCAATTCCATCTTTATCTTCGTTTACTCTCTTTTATTCTTCTTTATTCTCTTTTATTCTTTTCTGGTGGCAGCAGTAAGGTACTTGCGCATTCGGTCTGACGAAATAATCTGTTCAAATTCACTATAAACCATCGTACAGCATATTAAAAAAACACCTGATAATGTGTCAGTCACCTGTCCCCCTGACGCCAGACTCCTGTATCGTGCCGTATGCCAATCTACGAGAGTAGAAATTAAATTGGCCTTATAGCCTCAACCGCTTTCATGCGATATTGCAGACAATCTACGAGAGTAGAAATTAAATTGGCCTTATAGCCCGGACAGATCACGACCCATTGGTAACTCCATAAAGCAGGTCAAAATCCTTAAAAAAACAAAAAACTTCTATATATAATAAGGTATATGGGAAAGTTTTGAGTACTTTTGCGCCCCAAAGAACAAAGTAACAGACGCAACTATGCAAAAGAACTTAGTGATTGTGGAGTCGCCTGCCAAGGCGAAGACCATCGAGAAATTCCTTGGAAAGGACTACAAGGTGATGTCGAGCTACGGACACATCCGCGACTTGAAGAAACGCGAGCTGAGCATCGACGACAAGACGCTGGAGCCCGAGTATGAGATACCCGAAGAGAAGAAGAAGCTGGTAGGCGAGCTGAAGAAGCAAGCCAGCGAGGCCGAACAGGTGTGGCTGGCAAGTGATGAGGACCGCGAGGGAGAGGCCATCTCCTGGCACCTGTGCGAGGTGCTGGGGCTGGACGAGGCGAAGACAAAGCGCATCGTGTTCCATGAAATCACGAAACCTGCTATTCTCGAAGCCATCGAGCATCCGCGTACGCTCGACATGAACCTGGTGAACGCTCAGCAGGCCCGCCGCGTGCTCGACCGTCTGGTAGGCTTCAAGCTGTCGCCTGTACTGTGGCGCAAGGTGAAGCCGGCCCTTTCGGCTGGTCGCGTGCAGAGCGTGGCCGTTCGTCTGATAGTAGAGCGCGAGCGCGAAATCCAGAACTTCAAGACCGAGGAATACTTCAGCGTGAACGGCGTGTTTGCCATTGAGAACGCCGACGGCTCGCAAAGCGAAGTGAAGGCTCTGCTGGGCACGCGCTTCAAGACGCGCCAAGAGGTGGAGCAGTTCCTGGAGCAATGCAAGGACGCCACGTTCCGCGTGCAGTCGGTGCAGAAGAAGCCCATGAAACGCACGCCGGCACCTCCCTTCACCACGTCGACGCTGCAGCAGGAAGCCGCCCGCAAGCTGGGCTTCACCGTGAGCCAGACCATGATGGTGGCCCAACGCCTGTACGAAAGCGGACGCATCACCTACATGCGTACTGACTCGGTGAACCTCTCCGGCCTCTGCATCAACGCTGCCAAGGAAGAAATCACCAAACTATACGGAACCGAATACAGCAAGGTGCGCCAGTATCACACCAGCTCGAAAGGCGCCCAGGAAGCTCACGAAGCCATCCGTCCCACCTATATGGACCAGACCAACATTGAAGGAACGGCCCAGGAACGCAAGCTCTACGACCTCATCTGGAAGCGCACGGCCGCCTCGCAGATGGCAGACGCCGAGATTGAGAAGACGACGGTAGAGATTGCCATGGGAAGCCAGTCAGCCTATCAGTTTATAGCAACGGGCGAAGTCGTGAAGTTCGACGGCTTCCTGAAAGTATATCGCGAAAGCATCGACGACGAAGACGAGAGCTCGAAGGACGAGTTTGCCCACGTGCTGCCCCCGCTGAATGAGGGACAAGAGCTCATGCGCCGCGAAATCCTAGCCACCGAACGCTTCAGCCAAGGCCCGCAGCGCTACACCGAAGCCGCGCTCGTTCACAAGCTCGAGGAACTGGGCATCGGCCGCCCGTCGACCTATGCACCAACCATCAGCACCATCCAGCAGCGCGAATACGTCGTCAAGGGCGACAAGAAAGGCGAGGAGCGCGAGTATCTGGTGCTCACGTTGAAGGGCAAGCAGGTCAGCGAGAAGAAGCGCACCGAGCAGGTGGGCAGCGAGAAAGGCAAGCTGATGCCTACCGACGTGGGCCTCGTGGTCAACGACTTCCTGATGAAGCACTTCCCCGCCATCATGGACTATAACTTCACAGCCAAGGTAGAACAGGACTTCGACCGCATTGCCGAGGGCAAGGAGAAGTGGACAAAGATGATGAAGTCGTTCTACAAAGACTTCGAACCCACCGTAGAAAAGACCCTGAACGACCGTGCACAGCACAAGGCCGGCGAACGCCAACTGGGCATCGACCCGAAGAGCGGACGCCCCGTGCTCGTGAAAATCGGACGCTTCGGACCCGTCATACAGATCGGTTCTGCCGACGACGAGGAGAAGCCCCGCTTCGCCCAGCTGCCCAAGGAGCAGAGCATGGAGAGCATCACCCTCGACGAAGCACTGGAGCTTTTCAAGCTGCCCCGCAACCTGGGCATCTTCGAGGCCAAGCCCGTCGTCGTAGGCGCAGGCCGCTTCGGCCCCTACGTGTCGCACAACAACATGTTTGCCTCGCTCGAAAAGGGACAAGACCCATTGGCCATCTCGCTCGACGAGGCCATACAGCTCATTCTGAAGAAGCGACTGGCAGAGCGCAAGAAGCACCTGAAGACCTTCGACGAAGACCCGCTGCTCGAAGTGCTCGACGGACGCTACGGCCCCTATCTGAGCTACGACGGAAAGAACTATCGCCTGCCCAAGCCGATGCACGAGCACGCTGCCGAACTGAGCTACGACGAGTGCATGAAAGTGATTAACAAGAACGAGAAATGACTCGCATCATCCTGATTGGCTACATGGGAGCCGGCAAGACCACCGTCGGCAAAGCCCTCTCCAAGGAACTGGGCATTCCCTTCTACGACCTCGACTGGTATATTGAGAGCCGCCGCCGAAAGACCATACCACAGCTGTTCGCCGAACTGGGCGAGGACGGCTTTCGCAACATAGAGCGCAACATGCTCCACGAGGTGGCCGAGTTCGAAGACGTCATCATCAGCTGCGGTGGCGGCACGCCCTGCTTCTTCGACAACATGGACTACATGAACCAGCAGGGCCAAGTGGTCTACCTGCGCTGCGAACCCGAGGTGCTGCACAAGCACCTGCTCATGGGCAAGACCGAGCGCCCGCTGCTCAAGGGGAAGAGCCCCGAAGAGCTCATCGCCTTCATCCGCGAGCAGCTCGCCTCACGCGAACAGTACTACAACAAGGCAGCCTATCAGCTCGACGTGTCGCTGATGGACAACTACGAGAAGATAAAGATCACCGTAGAGAAGCTGCGGGAACTTCTTGAGAAATAAAGACAAAAAGCGCTTAGCTAAATATCTTTCCACCCACATAAACCACGAAAATGAAGAAATGGACTATTGACGACGCCCGTGAGCTGTACAACATCAATGGCTGGGGCACAAGCTACTTCGGCATAAACGACGCCGGCAATGTGTATGTAACACCCTGTAAGGACTCAACGCAGATCGACCTGCGCGAGGTGATGGACGAGCTGCAGCTTCGCGACGTCACCGCTCCCGTGCTGCTTCGCTTCCCCGACATTCTCGACAACCGCATCGAGAAGACGTGGAGCTGCTTCAAGAAAGCCGCCGAGGAATACGACTACAAAGGCGAGAACTACGTGGTCTATCCCATCAAGGTGAACCAGATGCAACCCGTGGTGGAGGAAATCATCTCGCACGGACGGAAATTCAACCTCGGCGTAGAGGCCGGCTCGAAGCCCGAGCTGCACGCCGTCATTGCCGTGCAGTGCCAGAGCGACTCTATCATCGTGTGCAACGGCTACAAGGACGAGGGCTACATTGAGCTGGCACTGCTGGCACAGAAGATGGGCAAGCAGATATTCATCGTGGTGGAGAAGCTGAACGAGCTTGACATCATTGCCCGCGTGGCCAAGCAGCTGAACGTGAAACCCAACATCGGCATACGCATCAAACTGGCCAGCAGCGGTGCTGGCAAGTGGGAAGAAAGCGGCGGCGACGCCTCGAAGTTCGGGCTCACCAGTGCCGAGCTGCTCGAAGCCCTGGAGCTGCTCGACAAGAAAGACATGCGCGACTGCCTGCGGCTCATCCACTTCCACATTGGCAGCCAGATAACGAAAATACGCCGCATTCAGACGGCCCTGCGCGAAGCATCGCAGTTCTATGTGCAGCTGCACAAGATGGGCTACAACGTCGATTTCGTGGACTGTGGCGGCGGACTGGGCGTCGACTACGACGGCACACGCTCGCCATCGAGTGAAAGCTCGGTGAACTACAGCATACAGGAGTATGTCAACGACTGCATCTACACCTTCGTAGAGGCTGCCAACAAGAACGAGATTCCCCACCCCAACATCATCACCGAGAGCGGACGCTCGCTCGCTGCCCACCACTCGGTGCTGGTCATCAACGTGCTGGAGACGGCTTCGCTGCCTGAGATGCCCGAGGAGTTTGAACCCGACGAGAACTCGCACCAGCTGGTGAAGGACCTTTACGAGATTTGGGACAACCTCTCGCCGCGCAACGTGCTCGAAGACTGGCACGATGCCGAGCAGATACGCGAGGAGGTGCTCGACTTGTTTGCCCACGGCATCGTTGACCTGAAGACAAGGGCCGAGATAGAGGCCATGTACTGGAGCGTGTGCCACGAAATCAATGCCTTGGCAAAGAACCTCAAGCACATTCCCGAGGAGCTCATGAACATCGACAAGCTTCTGGCCGATAAATACTTCTGTAACTTCTCGCTGTTCCAGAGTCTGCCCGACTCGTGGGCCATCGACCAGATGTTCCCCATCATGCCCATCCAGCGGCTGGGCGAACGCCCCACGCGCAACGCCACCCTGCAGGACATCACCTGCGACAGCGACGGCAAGATAGCCAACTTCGTGACCAATCGCCACAACTCCCATTCGCTGCCCGTGCACACTTTGCGTAAGAATGAAGACTACTATCTCGGCGTATTCCTCGTAGGTGCCTATCAGGAAATACTCGGCGACATGCACAACCTCTTTGGCGACACGACCGCCGTGCATGTATCGGTGAAGGACGGAGCTTACCACATCGACCAGATTATCGACGGCGAAACCGTTGCCGAGGTGCTCGACTACGTGCAGTACAACCCCAAGAAACTGGTGCGCCAGCTTGAGGTATGGGTCACGAAGAGCGTCAAGGAAGGCAGAATTACGCTCGAAGAGGGCAAGGAGTTCCTCTCCAACTACCGCAGCGGTCTCTACGGCTACACCTACTTAGAGTAGGCTACCGGGCTTGCAAACAACAAAAAAGGCCGCCTGAGCAAGGATGCTCAGGCGGCCTTCATTATGATAACTTTCTGCCTTTCCGAGGCTTAGAAGTCCATGTGATCGAGCGAATCGTTGAAGTCCTTCGGCTCATGGCTGGCCATGGGGTCGTGATACTCCTCGCCCAGCTTCTCTGAGAGCTTGCTGGCCAAATCGCCCTGCTGCTCACCACGCTCGCGACGCTCACCACGCTCAGGGCGCTGACGGCGCTCGCCACGCTCGCGACGCGAAGGACGCTCACCACGCTCAGGACGTTCGCCACGCTCGCGACGAGCAGGACGCTCCTGATAGCCCTCGGGCTTCTCGATGAGCACGCGATGAGAGAGCTTGTATTTGCCAGTCTTCGGGTCGATTTCAAGCAGCTTCACCTGAATGTGGTCGCCCTCCTTGATGCCAGCCTCTTCGACGGTCTCAAGGCGCTTCCAGTCAATCTCCGAGATGTGGAGCAGACCGTCCTTGCCAGGCATGATCTCGACGAAGCAGCCGTAAGGCATAATCGAGCGAACGACACCGTCGTAGACCTCGCCCACCTCGGGCACAGCCACGATGGCCTTGATCTTGGCAATGGCAGCGTCGATGCTCTCCTTGTCGGGGCCGCTGACCTGCACCTTGCCCACGCCGTCGGTCTCGTCGATGGTGATGGTGGTCTTCGTGTCTTCCTGCATCTGCTGGATGATTTTTCCGCCCGGGCCAATGACAGCACCGATAAACTCCTTGGGAATGTCGAAAGCAACGATGCGGGGAACCTGAGGCTTGAAGTCGGCGCGGGGCTCGCTGATGGTGTCGGTGAGGCACTTCAGGATGTGCTCGCGGCCGGCCTTGGCCTGCATAAGGGCTTTCTCCAGAATATCGAACGACAGACCGTCGCACTTGATATCCATCTGCGTGGCCGTCAGACCGTCCTTCGTACCGGTGGTCTTGAAGTCCATGTCGCCCAGATGGTCCTCATCGCCGAGGATGTCGCTCAGCACGGCATACTTGTCTTCGCCGGGGTTCTTAATCAGACCCATGGCAATGCCGCTGACGGGCTTCTTCATAGGAACACCTGCATCCATCAGAGCCAGCGTGCCGGCGCAGACGGTAGCCATCGACGAGGAGCCGTTCGACTCGAGAATCTGGCTCACCAGGCGCACCGTGTAGGGGAAGTCCTCGGGGATTTGGCCCTTCAGACCGCGCCATGCCAGATGGCCGTGACCAATCTCACGACGGCCTACGCCGCGCTGAGCCTTAGCCTCGCCCGTGCAGAACGGTGGGAAGTTATAGTGCAGCAGGAACTTCATGTAGCCGCGCTCCAGCACGTCGTCGACGAGCTTCTCGTCGAGCTTCGTGCCCAGCGTGCAGGTAGAGAGCGACTGCGTTTCGCCACGGGTGAAGATAGCACTTCCGTGAGGCATGGGCAGCGGGCTCACCTCGCACCAGATGGGGCGGATGTCGGTGGTCTTACGGCCGTCGAGACGGATGCCCTCGTCGAGGATGCAACGGCGCATGGCGTCGCGCTCCACGTCGTGATAGTAGCGGTCCATCATGGCCTCGTAGTCTTCCTTCGAGATTTCCGAATCCTCGGGCACCTCTTCCAGGAATTTCTCCTTGAAGTCGCTGAGCAGCTTCTCGAAGGCATCGGCACGGTCCTGCTTGGGCAGAGCCTGCTTGGTGATGTCGTAGGCGGGCTGATAGAGCTCCTTGTTCATGCGCTCGCGCAGGGCCTCGTCGTTGATTTCGTGGTTGTACTCGCGCTTCACGTCCTTGCCCAGCTCTTTCGAGAGCTCAGCCTGCAGCTCGCACATGGGCTTGATGGCATCCATAGCGGCCTTCAGAGCGCCGAGCAGGTCTTGCTCTGACACCTCTTTCATTTCGCCTTCCACCATCATGATGTTCTCTGCCGAAGCACCAACCATGATGTCCATGTCGGCTTCCTTCATCTGCTCGAAGGTCGGATCGATCACATACTCACCATTGACGCGGGCCACGCGCACCTCACTGATGGGGCACTCGAAGGGAATATCTGAACATGCCAGTGCTGCCGAAGCTGCAAAACCTGCAAGTGCATCGGGCTGGTCGACACCATCGGCCGACAGCAGCATGACATTCACAAACACTTCTGCGTGATAATTGCTGGGGAAAAGCGGGCGAAGCACGCGGTCCACCAGGCGACTGGTCAGGATTTCGTTGTCAGAGGCTTTGCCTTCGCGCTTGGTAAATCCGCCGGGGAAACGGCCGGCTGCACTGTACTGTTCACGATAATCTACCTGCAAAGGCATGAAATCGGTTCCGGGAACTGCATCTTTTGCGGCACAAACGGTGGCCAGGAGCACGGTGTTGTTCATGCGCAGAACCACGCTGCCGTCGGTCTGTTTTGCCACTTTCCCGGTTTCAATGGTGATGGTCCTTCCATCAGCCAATTGAAGGGTCTTTGTAATTACGTTCATCTTATTTTAAAACATCTATAAATAAAAATTCGCGCAAAGATACGAATATTTGCGCGAATTAACGAATAAAGCACGAATTATTTGCCTTTTTTATGATTTTCAGCAGGTTATTCGAACGTTACATCCATCACGGGGCGGAGGACAACACCCGTACCGAGAGCCTCTACTACGCCCTTAATTGACCTATTCCAATTATAATCAAGGGCTTTAAGCGTAGTGCCATCCATAATATAAAAATAGCCTCCATTCTTTTTCACTTCGCAACTATTTGGATCGCTGACAAAGGCTCGAGCTTCAGCCTCGGTAGGTACACGCCATGTTCCTGTAACACCTTCGATAGCAGGCCAAGATGCCAATGCTTCATTAATAATGCTTTGTGATTCTTCTTGCTTACTTGATACTGTTTTATAATCTTGTTTCTCCGTCGTCGACAGCAACGTAGCCGTCTTACCATTCACAGCCACCACGTAGCAGCCCTTATAAGTGGAACCTGCAGTGGGAACATCGCCAGAAACAGTATTGCCGCCACCCGTGTTACCAGAGTCGTCGCCAGAATTACCGCCAGAGTTATCGCCAGTATTGCCGCCAGCGGTAGCACTCTGCTCGTCGAAGTTGAAAGTAATCGTCTTGTCCTCGCCCCAGGCTGTTCCGGCAAGAATACCCGTCAGCGTGACGCCCTGCGATTCGGTATAGGTGCCCTCGATGCTCATGTGGTGGTTGGGCTCAATGGCCTCCGAAGCCGTGTAGGAATAGCTCTTGACGCCAGAAGACCGCGTAAAGTAGACGGTGATCGTGGGCTTGCCCTTCGAGGGGAAGCAGTAGCGCTGGGGCTGAGCCTGCCATGTGCCGTCCTCGCCAGCCGTCAGCGTTATCGTTGCACTCTCTGTCTCGTCGGGGAAAGTTCCGTTGAGCAGCACCTGCTTATAAAGCGGTTCGAGCGACACCTCGACCTTCGTCACATCGGCCGGCACCTGCTTGATAGTGACGTCGGTCACACAGAACACCTTACGGTTCAGCGTCAGGTTCAGCGTACGGTTCTCTCCGTCCTTCAGCGTCACGTCGGCATTTGTCAGCAGCAAGTCGCCCATCGTCTGCCCCGACTGCAACTGCAGCACACTGGTGGTCGTGGCATTAGCCTGTTCGGGCAGGCCGAAACGGCTCAGGTCGCTGCCACCTACGGCATAGACGCTGAAGGAGCCTGCCTGCAAAGCAGTCTCTGCTGTTTGCGTGGTAGCGTCGGTAGACAGCATGCGTACACAGCTACCCTCACTATCGAAAATATAAATGCGTCCTTGCTGAATGGCTGTCGTCGTTGGGTCGTCTGCTCGCGTGCTGATAATCAGCTGGCTGGTAGGTGTCACTTCTTCGTTGTCGACTTCGTCGAATACTACTTTTTCGCAGCTCGAGAGAGCCACCACTCCGCAAAAGATGGGGGAAAATAGCAATTTGTGTGGTTTCATGTTGTCTTTGTCTTTAGTTATTTTTTGCTGCAAAAGTAAAGTTATTTACAAAACCTCACAAATGTTTGCCCATTTTTTTTACAGGCGAATGTTTAAATAATGCAAAAATCGGCGTATTTTGCGCGTTTTTGTGCCACAAAACAACAGTTTTGGAGCTTAAATTCTTTTCACACGTATTTGATTTGGACAAAAATGCGTATCTTTGCGTTCACAAAAAGAATAATAACTAGAAACAAATATGAAAAGACTCGCAATGATTTTCATGGTGCTATGTGCCTGCATCAACGTGATGGCACTGGACCTGACGAAGACTACGATTGTTTACAAGACGGAAGATGCTCCGCTGGTGAAGCAGATGGCTCAGGTGCTGGCCGACGACATTGAACGCGTGGCGGGCATCAGACCGCAGGTGAGCACGCGGCTGACCGGCGGGGCTCATATCATCATAGGAACGGTGAAGTGCAGCAAACTGCACCGCGAACTGAAGAACACCTGGGAAAGATATGCTATTGACACACGAAAAGGAGACCTATACATCACCGGCTCTGACGCCCGAGGACTGGCCTATGGCGTGCTGCACGTGAGCGAAGCCATCGGCGTAAGCCCGTGGTACTGGTTTGCCGACGTGCCCATAGACAAGGCCAACAAGCGGGTTTTCGACTATGCGGAGAACTTTGTCAGCCCCTCGCCCAGCATCAAGTACCGCGGCATCTTCATCAACGACGAGGACTGGGGGCTGAAGACGTGGGCCGCAAACACTTTCGAAAAGGAACTGGGCGACATCGGACCGAAGACCTACGACCGCGTGTGCGAACTCATTCTGCGACTGAAGGGCAACATGCTCGCTCCTGCCATGCACACCTGCACGGGTGCCTTCTACAGCCATCCCGAGAGCCAGAAAATGGCCGACAAATGGGGAATCATGATTACCACCAGCCACTGCGAACCGCTGCTCTTCAACAATGCCGCACCATCGGAGTGGGACAAGGAGCGCGACGGCGAGTGGAACTACGAGACGAACAGTGCCACTATTCTGAAAAAACTCGACGACCGCATACGCCAGACGGCCGACTTCGACAACATCTACACCATGGGCATGCGCGGTCTGCACGACGAAGCCATGAAGGGCAGCACCGACCCGAAGGACCGGGCCAGGACGCTTGAAAAGGCGTTTGCCCAGCAGCGGGCCATCCTCGAGAAATACAAGCACGGGAAGATCGCTCAGATACCACAAATCTTCGTGCCTTACAAGGAGACGCTCGACATCTACGATGCCGGCCTCCGCGTGCCAGACGACATCACCCTGGTATGGCCCGACGACAACTACGGCTACATGAAGCGCGTGAGCAACCTGCAGGAACAGCAGCGCAGTGGGGGAAGCGGCGTCTACTATCACCTCAGCTATTGTGGCGTGCCACACGACAACCTGTGGCTCTCGACCATAGCACCCATGCTCATGTACGAAGAACTGCTCAAAGCCTATAAAGCAGGAGCCAACCGCTACTGGCTGCTCAACGTGGGCGACATCAAGCCGATGGAGGTGGAGATGCAGATGTTCATGGACATGGCCTACGACTTCGGCTCGTTCAGCTACGACAATACAAACACCTATCAGGCTCAGTGGCTGGCCAAGATCTTCGGAGAGCGGTTTCTTTCGGCTTTCCAATTCATCCTCGACCGCTACTACCAACTGGCCTGGGTTCGCAAGCCTGAGTTCATGGGCTATGAAATGGAGTGGGACACACCGGAGTATGCACGCCTGTACGACACCGACTTCTCTTTTGAAACGGGCACCGCGCAGAAACGCCTTGTCGACTATCAGGACATCTGCTTTGCCTACGATGAAATAGAGCGCAGCGTGAAGCCCGAACAGCGCCCGGCGCTATTCGAGATGCTTGGCTACGCTGTGCATTCGGCCTATCAGATGAATCGCAAGTTCCTCTATGCGCAAGCTAATCACGAGACAGGCAATGCCTCATTTGCCGAGCAGTCAAGGAATGCCTATCACGAAATAAACCGGCTTATTGAGCGCTACAACACGATGCTCGACGGTAAATGGAATCAGATGATTTCGGAAGTTCCGCCCGGCTATACGGCACTCTATCAGCAAATGCCGGAATTCACCGACAAGCTAACAGACGCATATCGGCTTCCTGACAATCAGCGCCATCCTGAGTTCCGGAATCTGATAGACCTCCGGCAACTCAATGCTGAAGAGCCTTTCCGGCTGCTCAATGGTATTGGCACCGACTGGAAAGCCCTGCAGTTAGGCCAGCCACTCGACCAGGAAGCGAAAGGGAGCATCGACATAGCCATCCCCGAGGGAACTCTGTCGGAAGCGGCCGATTCTATCTCTATCTGCATCTCTGTCATCCCCATGTGGCCTGTTTCCACTGAGCGTAGCAACCGCTTTTCTGTCAGCATCGACGACGGCAAGGCCACCATCTGCGAGAACATCTTCAAGGAATGGGGACGCGAATGGAAAATACAGGTGCTCGAAAACCGCAAGGATTTTGTTCTAAGACTACCCGTCGACAAGAGTCGAAAGAGACACACGATGAAGCTTTCAATAATCGACCCGGGACAGATTGTTCAAAGAATAAGCTATCAATAGCCTTTGGGTCAGTAAGAATAATGTAGGTATCCTGCCCACTGGCCGTTAATCGTAACCGAAGCCGACGATGAAGTCGTGGTAGCAGTGTCAGGGTCGACAGGAACGGTAGAGAAGAGAGGACCGCTCAGCTCAAGCGTGTCCGTACGACTGAGTTCAATATCATCAGTAGTGTATTCCAGGATTGTACCGTCGTTCTCGTCATAGGTCGTAATGGTAACATTCAGAAGGCCTTCTTCGGCATGGAGGAAAGTGTAAGCATTGAACTGAACAGGGTGGCCCGTCAGCGAGTCGGGTAATGACAGCATCACGGTCTGCCGCGAAGCCACCGTGCCGTAACCGGTTGTAGCATCGAGTTCACCGCTGCCACCGGTATAATAAATACGCAGTTTCTTTGCTTCTGCCGTTTTTGGGTCAGTCGAAACAACGCGCAATGTCGTCGATGCCTTTGCCAAGGCAACATTCTTCTCAATAGGCTGGTCGCCCACCGTAAACGCTTCGTAATAATAATAGGTGTCGGTATAGCCCATTGTATTAGTGAAATGAATTTTCTCTGGTGTCGTCATGGTGGGGCTATCATTACTGCTATGGCCTATCACCACAAGACGATAGGAACCTTCAGAGAGACGAATGCCCGCTTCTCCGAAAGATGCTTCACCACGTAGTTGGTGAATGGTTTTCAGTCGTTTTTCGGTATTATATACAGCAATCTCCAGACGCGAAAAGCGTTCGTCCAGGTTGCTGGCTCCTTCTACCTGAACCACACGCACCCTTACGTTCGCATCTTTATCGCCGCTATCGCCTGGCTGTTCCTGCTTCCCGTCATCAACATCATCGTCTATAGGCGCTTTCTCGCAGGAAGCAAACAGAAGCAACAGCGCAAAAAGATATTTAATAGCTGAATTCATTCGTTTCATTCTGCCAGCCGGCATTTACCTTCACTGCAAACTTTCTGCTATTATACACATGGTCGCCCGCAAAGAATGCCCCTTTGCACACGGTTATTTTGTTCTTCTCCATGGGAACATCCGAGAAATCCCTACGCTTCACCAGCGTAGACTCTTGATAGGCCATAACTCTAACAGAAATATCCTTCTGCTGTTTATTCAGAAGGCAATAGACTTCCATCGTAAAAGGTTTTCCCTTTTCCTCATCCGTGAAAACATGACGATAAGCCATGTCTTGAGCCTGATTTTCCTTGCCCAGCCCAGCATCTAAATCAAGAACTGATGATGTTTTTTCCAACACTACTGATATATCCGTCACTTCCGAAGGTACATTATCCTCAGTCATAAAACGCAGCATGGATGTAGCACGCTCGAGCGTCACATCCAAACTCTTATCCTCAACATCCAGGGTGACAGTCTTTTTATAGAAGAAAACGTCCGACATATCATACTTTCCGAAAACGACTTGTTTTGAAGTCAGTTCGGGAATCTTTTCACAACTATGAGCAACAGCCACAACGGTATAGCTGCCAGATTCCAATTCAATGTCAACACTTCCAAAACTGGGATCATCAACGTTTTGGTCTGTCCTCGAAACTTGTTGCCCCTGAGCATCAAAAACTACAAAATGAAGCGTCTTACAAAATTCACTAACAGAAGAGGCTGCTTTTGTAGTAAAAGGAACAACATCAAACTGCACAACGTTTAAATTCAGTCGAACTCTCTTCGAGTTTGGCTGAATCTCTTCTGAAGTGCTACACGAAAAAAGAATTAATAGCACTGCCAACGTGCTCACTGTTCTCGAAAAAAACTGATGCATATACATTGTTTTTAATGAAAAGAGCCCTGCTTCATGTCTGAAACAGGGCTCCTCGCTTTTGTCTTCTGATAAAAGACGGCGGCCTCCTACTCTCCCGCATTGCATTGCAGTACCAT
>CACXYH010000066.1 GCA_902771785.1 uncultured Prevotellaceae bacterium | reverse complement strand
CGGGTGTAGCGGATGTCGGTGAAGACCTGGGCGAGCGTCTCTTTATGGTTGATTTCCACAAAGTGGCGGTTCTCCTCGAGGCTTTCCTTGGCTTCGTAGTATTTGTCGATGTCGGCGGCGAGGTAGTCGTTGTAGCGCTCCTCGTGGACGAAGCTCTCCATGGGCAGTCGGTCGCTCAGGGGAGGCTCCTCGGCAGGCCAGCCCACGGTGAGCGTGGCTACGGGCATCGTCAGCTGCGGCAGGTGCAGCAGGTCGATGATTTGCTGGGGCTGGTAGACGGTGGTGCCCAGGTAGCAGTAGCCCAGTCCTTCCTCGTCGAAGAGGTTGCAGAGCGTCTGCGTGTAGAGCAGGGCGTCGGTGGCAGCGTTGATGAACGAGAGGAAGTTGTCGTAGCCCGGCTCGGCATGGCGGCAGCGCGCCCAGGTGCTGGTGCGGTTGAAGTCGGCCACGATGGTGAGCACTACGGGTGCTTCGGTCACCATGGGCTGGTTGAAGTGGGCGGGTGCGAGCTTGGCCTTCATCTCTGGCGAGCGGGTGACGACGACGCTGTAGAGCTGAAGGTTGCCCATGGTCTGCGTGCGCGCCGCCTCCGTCAAGAGGCGGCCAAGAAGCTCTGCCGGAATGTCGCGTTCGGCATACTTGCGGATGGTGCGGCGGGTGGTGAGATTTTTCATTGTCGTAATGTGGGGGAATTAGGGGTTGGGGTAAAGGGGGATATAGGGGGTAATAGGGGGTTTGGGGGAAAGAGGGGGGAAAAGACCAGCCTACTTGACGAGCAGCTTGCGGCCCCGGCTGATGTAGAGTCCGGGCTTGAGTGCCGACTCGTCGGTGCCGGCAAAGCGACCGTCGAGCGTGTAGATGGCTTTCGGTGCCGATGGCTCGCTGGCAATGCCGCGGATGGCTGCGGTAATGGCACTCACCTTGACCTCGTCGAGGAAGAAACGTTGGTCGGGCAGGAAGCTCACCTTGACGCTGCCTTCGCCCCTGAGCGTGACTTTGTAGTCGGTCCACTGGCCCCGCTTCATCTCTACCTCACTCTTGCTGATGGTGGGTGTTTCATGGCCTATCATGCTGCCCGCTGCGTATTGGATGCTCAGCTGCAGCTCAGTCCCGTCGGATGTGCCGACCCAGGGTGCTGCCCTGAAGGTGAGCGTGGCCTCGCCGTCGATGTCGAAGGCGGGGGTTGTCACCAGTCCTTTGATAGCCGTGGTGCCGAAACAGGCACATTTGTTGGCACTGCGTCCTTTATCAGTTACCCATCCTTCGTTGTCGGCCTTTAGGATAACACTTGCAATGTTGCCGCTCCACTTTCCGTCGTTGCCTCCCGTGCCGTTGCACTTGTCGAACGACTCATAGAAGAGGTAGCCCTTGGACTGCTGCTGCTCGTTGCTGCTATGCCGCTTGACGATGGTGAAGCCCATGGTGCCGCCCTGCTCCTGAGTGATGCCGAGGATGGCTTTGTCCATGTATTTCGAGCCGTCGGCATTGGTGTGATAGAGGGTGGCTGCCGGTTTCGACCAGCGCGTCAGGCTGTCTCGGGCGATGTAGGGATAAGGGTCGCCTTCCTCGTCGTAGGAGCTTGATGTGTTGTCGGCATGGAAGATGGTGCAGCGCTGGTGGTCGTTGCCCGTCATGGAATCGTCGGTGGCGTTCACCTCGTTGTAGCTCCATACGTAATCATCGTAGTCGACGTGGAGCACCAGCAGTCCCTGTCCGGGCAGCTTTTCGTCCCATCCCGTCTTCTGGCGGTTCTCCAGCAGATAGTACTCGTTGCCGTAGCCGTTGTTGCGCAGCAGGTAGACCTCGCCCCCCTCGCTCAGCGGCCTCATGCCCGTGATGACGGTGTCGTTCTCAAGGCTGATGGGCTCCTGCCATCCGCACATCCACTTGTCGATGCTCATGTAGCCGGCAGGGCAGAAGCTGTTGCCATTGTAGCTTCCGCCCGACATGACCGACCAGCTGCCCAGCCCGTAGTTGCCTTTGTAGTTGGTGTCGTAGTAGTCGGGCAGTCCCAGGCAGTGGGAGAACTCGTGGCAGATGGTGCCGATGCCGCTGGAGTTCGTGTTGCTGTGCATCTCGCCGATGCAGGCATAGGTGTTGATGTAGGTGCCGTCGAGCAGCAGTCGCCTCCCGTAGTCGCTGTATTCCAGCATAAACTCGTGGGGCCATACGGTGTCGTCGCCGCCTCCTGAGTTCTCGCCGCGCCCGGCAAAGATGACCATCACCTGGTCGACCTCGCCGTCGCCGTCCCAGTCGTAGTCGGCAAAGTTCACTTGTCCGTTCACGGCCCTGCAGGCCTCGGCAATCATCTCGCCGGCGTGCTCGTCCTCTTCCTGGTCGTCATCGTACTTGATGTTCTTGCCGTAGTACTCATAGTTCTGCGACAGCTGTACGGGACCGACGACGTCGAAGCTCAGGTCGAAAAGACCTCCGCTCTGCGCCAGGAAGTAGTCGCGCACGGAACCCCTGTACCTTTCGGTCGTGCCTACGGTCAACGAGAGGTTCTTTTCGTTGGCGACGCGCTCGTAGAACGCCTGGTCGTGCCAGGCATTGAACTGCTTGTTCCTGAAGCTGGCCAGGATGATGAGGCCCCTCTTCTGGCCGGTATAGGTGTTCCTGCGGGAGGCCTGCGCCCTGCGGGCAGCCCTGCTCTTGTTGATGAGCGAGCGGCTCCGGCTGGCGGTGGGGGTGAGGGTGGTCTCGACGAAGGCGTCGCCCTCGGCGATGAAGGTGCGTCCGTCGTCGCTGCGCCAGTAGCGCAGGTGCTCGTCGCCCTGCAGCTCGGCCCCGACGGTGGTGCCGTCGGTCAGCGTGAGTAGCTTCCAGACGCCCCTCAAGGCGGGTGCTGCCTGCATTCCTGCTACGGCCAGGAGCATGGCCGTCAACCATATCAGTTTTCTCATTTCTGCTTCTTGCTGTTGATTGTTTTCGGCTGCAAAGTTACACAATTTCTGCGATTTCCCCAAGAAAGTAGGCGCCGTTAACAGGAAAAGTAAGGATAAAATTTGGCCTTTCGGCAGGTTTTCACTATCTTTGCACGCAAATATCGTAACCACAAAGCTAATCATAATCAAGATGATACAGACGAATACAAACGAAGCCGTGCTGCCCTCGCTCGAGGAGATGCAGCAGCGCGTGGCCCATGTGCTGACCCAGTATGGCGGACGAAACGACGGCTCGGTGAGCGAAGCACAGATCGTGAAACTGCTGGAACGCTGCGCCCTGACGCTGGGCCAGGACGACATGCAGCTGCTCATGGAGCTGGCCACGAACACCATCAGCGGCGCTGCCGACAACCTTCGCCCCGACGTGACCGAGGTGCGCCCGCAGTCGTTGGAGTGCGACGTGGTGCGCTTCCAGAACAACAAGGAGAAGTGGGTGGCCCTGGTAGGCCTGCTCGACGGCTATCCCTACGAGATCTTCACCGGTCTGCAGGACGACGATGAGGGCATCATGCTGCCCAAGTCGGTGACCAAAGGCAAGATTGTGAAGCAGCCCCAGCCCGACGGCACCAAGCGCTACGACTTCCAGTTCACCAACACCCGCGGCTATAAGATCACCGTCGAGGGGCTGTCGGAGAAGTTCAATCCCGAGTACTGGAACTATGCCAAGCTCATCAGTGGTGTGCTGCGCTACCGCATGCCCATCGACCATGTCATCAAGCTCGTCAGCTCGCTGTCGCTGAAAGACGAGAGCATCAACACCTGGAAGAACGGCGTGGAGCGCGCCTTGAAGCGCTACTTGCCCGGACATTCCGAGGCCGACGACGACGTCAGCGAGAATATTTGACGGCAGGCGCCGTTGCGTTTTGCCATAAAACGCAATCCGTTTCGATACAAAACGCAGTCCGTTTCGATACAAAACGCAATCCGTTTCGATACAAAACGCACGACGTTTTGCCATAAAACGCAAACAGAAGGTTCCGACAATGAAAATCAAGAGCAGCTATATCACACTGACCAACGTGCGCTTCCGCGCCCTGCACGGCGTGCTTCCACAGGAGCGAAGGGTGGGAGGCGACTACACGTTGACGCTCCGCGTGGGCTTCGACGTGAGCCGCGCCGTGCAGAGCGACGACGTGGCCGACACGCTGAACTACGCCACGCTCTACGAAATGGCCCGGCAGGAGATGGCCATACCCTCACGACTCCTGGAACATGTGGCGGGCCGCATCGGCCAGCGCGTGCTCAGCGAGTGGCCCGAGGTGACTACCATCGACCTGACGCTGACCAAGGAAAATCCGCCCATGGGAGCCGATTGCGACGGCGCCAGCGTGGAATTACATTTAATAAATGATAAAACTCAGGGCTGATTGTCGGTTTTTTGGTGAATAATCCGTAATTTTGCAACGCAATATGTGTAAACGGATTCTTTTCATACTCCTCCTTGGCGTCGGACTGGCAGCAACGGCTATTGCTGCCGACCGTAAGTTTACGCTCGTCATCGACGCAGGACATGGGGGCAAAGACCCCGGCACCATCGGAAAATACTCGAAGGAGAAGACCATCGCGCTGAACGTGGCGCTGGCCTTCGGACGTTATGTGGAGAAGAACTGTCCCGACGTGAAGGTGATCTACACCCGCAAGACCGACGTGTTCATTCCCCTGAAGGAGCGTGCCGCCATTGCCAACCGCAACAAGGCCGACCTCTTCGTGTCGGTACACGTGAACTCGGTGCAGAGCAGGAAGCCCGTCACCGGCCTGGAGACCTACACCATGGGTATGCGCCGGAGCGACGAGAAGCTGAGCGCCGCCATGCGCGAGAACGAGGTTATCCTCATAGAGAGCAACTACAAGCAGAACTATTCGGGCTACGACCCGCGCTCGCCCGAGAGCATGATCATGTTTGAGTTCATCAACGAGAAGAACATGGCCGAGAGCGTGGAGATGGCACAGCTCATACAGCGAAACGTGTGCAGCACCGCCGGACGGCCCAACAAGGGCGTGAAGCAGGACGTGTTTCTCGTGCTACGCGAGACGTCGATGCCGGCCTGTCTGGTGGAGGTGGGCTACATCTCGACCCCCAGCGAAGAGCGATACCTGAACGACAAGAACAACATCGACGCCATGGGCCGCGGACTCTACCAGGCCCTGGTAGCCTATAAGAACAAGCGCGTGGGCGGCAAGGCGGTACAGCAACCGAAACCGAAGGCGCAGGCCTCGGCGCCACAGCAGCCGCAGGCCCAGCCCGAACCGAAGGCTGAGCCCAAACCCGAGGCCAAGCCCGAGCCGAAACAGAAACCCGAGGCCAAGCCGGAGCCGAAGCAGGCCGTGAAGAGTGAGCCCAAGCCGGAGCCGACGCCGCTGGCGCAGCTTTCCGACACGGCCCGCACCGACAGCCTCCCCGCTCAGCCCGCCCTGGCCCAGCAGCCCGTGCAGGCCGCAGCACCGGCAGCCGAGAGTGCCGGCGAGCCCGTCTTCAAGGTGCAGCTCTTCATCTCGCCCAGGCGCCTGGTCAAGAACGCCCGCCAGTTTAAGGGTCGCACCGACATCGACAGCTATGAGGAGGGCGGCATGATCAAATACACCGTGGGCGCGTCGACCAACTACAACGAAATCTATCGCCTGCGCAAGGAAGTGCTCGAACAGTTTCCGCAGGCTTTTATCATTGCCTTCCGCGACGGCCAGAAGATGAACGCCTCCGAGGCATATAAAGAATATGTAAGAAATAAGAAAAAGTAGAACGATCAAGATGAAAAAGTTTTTTACCAAAGAAGTTCAAATAGCCCTTGTGGCCATCGTGGCCATCGTTGTCCTGTTCTTCGGCATGCAGTTCCTGAAAGGGCTGACCCTCTTCTCGAACAGCAACAGCTACTACGCTCACTTCAGCGACATCACCGGCCTCTCGGCATCGAGCCCCGTCTATGCCAACGGCTATAAGGTGGGCGTGGTCGAAAGCATCGACTACAACTATGAAGACCCGAACAACATCATCGCCGTCATCGGACTCGACAAGAAGATGCGGCTGCCCAAGGGAACGACGGCAGAGATTGCCAGCGACCTGCTGGGCAACGTGAAGCTGGAACTGAAGATGGGCCCCAACCCCATCGACTTCATGGAGCATTCCGACACCATCAAGGGCAAGATGCAGCAGGGAGCACTGGCCAAGGCCGGCGAAATGATTCCCCAGATAGAGCAGATGCTGCCCAAGCTCGACTCGATCCTGGCGAGCGTCAACGCCCTGCTGGCCGACCCCGCCCTGCGCAACTCGATGCATAACGTCGACGACATCACGGCCAACCTGACCGTCACCACGCGCGAGCTGAACCGACTCACGGCCTCGCTCAACCAGCAGATGCCCGGCATGCTCAACAAGGCCGACGGACTGCTGGCCAACACCCAGCAGGTGACCCATCAGCTGGGCCAGCTGAACATTGGCGAGACGATGTCGAAGGTCAACATGACCCTGACCAATGTGGAGCAGATGACGGCCAAACTGAACAGCAACGAGGGCACTCTGGGACTGCTGATGCGCGACCCCGGACTGTATAACAGCCTGAACGCCACGATGAGCGACGCCGACTCGCTGATGATTGACTTCAGGAAACATCCGAAACGCTATATACACTTCTCGGTGTTTGGCAAAAAAGATAACTAGTTTTTAATTTGTCTAAATAGGAAATAGGCCTTTGCGGCCTATTTCTTGTTTCTTAAGTAGTTGATTTTCAAAGCAGTTAAGATGAGCAACAGGCGTTTTTGATGACTTTTCCGTGAAACACTGCAACGGACGCTATATGAGTAAGTTACGAAGATTGTAAACACGAATGGATAAATATTCAGATTTGCTGGATTCAAAAAAAATGACGACCTTTGCATCACCAATGGAACAAATCTCCTTAGTGTTCCTCACGTAATAATATAATAATAAGGTAAGAAAAAAAGAACGAACGCCCGATGAAGCAAAGTCAAAAGGCGCTTTGGGACGACTGCCTAAAACTGATACAGCAGAACGTTACAGAGCAACAGTACAAAACATGGTTCGCACCGATTTCCTTCGAGTCGTACTCGGAGGAGAGCAAGACGCTCTTGGTGCAGGTTCCAAGTCCGTATGTCTACGAGTACTTGGAGCAGTACTACGTGGGCCTGCTGGGCAAGGTGCTGGAGCGTTGCTTCGGAACGAAAGTGCGTCTTACCTATCGTATCGTGACCGACAAGGCGCACAAGCTTTCGCAGGATGTGGAAAGCGAGCGCTCTGCCGACATAGAGCGGCCGCAGCCCGCCACCCGTGCCAACAAGGCACCCACGGTGCTCGACGCGGCGATGCCCCAGGACCTGCATCCGCAGCTCGACCCGAGGAAGACCTTCGACTCGTTTATCGAGGGCGACAGCAACAAGCTGCCGCGCACCGTGGGCATCTCGATTGCCGAGCATCCGGGCAAGTCGACCTTCAATCCTTTCTTCATCTTTGGCCCGTCGGGCTGCGGAAAGACCCATCTGGTCAATGCCATCGGCACGCGCTGCAAGGAGATGTATCCGCAGAAGCGAGTGCTCTATGTGTCGGCCCGCCTGTTCCAGGTGCAGTTTACCGATGCCAGCCGGCAGAACACGGTGAACGACTTCATCAACTTCTACCAGACCATCGACGTGCTCATCGTCGACGATGTACAGGAGTGGGCCACTGCCGAGAAGACGGTTGCCACGTTCTTCCACATCTTCGACCACCTGTTCCGCTTGGGCAAGCAGATTATTCTGGCCAGCGACCGCCCGCCCGTAGACCTCGTCTGGCTGAGCGAGCGAATGCTGACGCGCTTCTCGTGCGGACTGATTGCTGAGCTCGAGAAACCCAACGTGCAGCTGTGCAGGGACATCCTGAATGCCAAGTGCCGTCGCGACGGTCTGAAGATTCCCGCCGACGTGATTGACTTCATTGCCAGCACGGCCAACGGCAGCGTGCGTGACCTGGAGGGCGTGCTCAATTCGCTGATGGCCTATTCTATCGTCTACAACTCGGCTATCGACATGCGGCTGGCAGAGCGCGTCATCAAGCGTGCGGTGAAGATAGACAATCATCCGCTGACCATCGACGATATCCTGGAAAAAGTGTGCCAGCACTACGGCGTCAGTCAGCAGAGCGTGTTCAGCAGAAGCCGCAAGCGCGACTTGGTTCAGGTGCGACAGGTGTCGATGTATCTGGCCAAGAAGTTCACGAAGATGCCCGACTCGCGCATCGGTCAGCTGATTGGCAATCGCGACCACTCGACGGTCATTCACAGCTGCGCCACCATCGAGCAGCGCCTGAAGGTCGACAAATCATTCCTCGACGAGCTGACAAGCATTGAAAATTCCTTCAAACTGAAACGATAAGCCTTCCATTTTGGGGGGCTTTATTGTTTTTTAACGACCTTTCTTGCTATTGAGTAGACAAAGATTTGTACCTTTGCAGCCGCTTACTGCTACTTTAAAACATGAATCTTCGAAAAATGATAAAATTTTTAGCAGTTTCTTTATTGCTAACAGCATCTGTTACCGTAAAGGGACAAGTCGATACGGAGAGCAAGGAATACAATGACTTGCGCGACTCTGTTTCACGTTCATTCAATGCCGGCGACAGTGCTGCTTTCTCTTATCATGTCGCGCGGCTCGAAGATTACTGTCTGAAGCATAAGGACTATCATGCCTACTATACCCAGCGCTGCAACGAGATTGTGTTCCTGCTCAACAGGCAGAAAGTGTTCGAGGCTTATAAGCTTTCGTTGAAGCTGTCGCGCGAGTTGCGCCAGAAGAAGCTCGATTCGGAATACTATATGGCCATCAACATGCTGGGTCATATCTACAAGTATTGTGGCAATAACATCATGGCGCGTCAGTGCTTCACCGAGGTGCTCGAGCGCATGGAGCAGCATAACTACAAGGAGAGCATGCCGCCCATCTACATGAACTTGGTGCAGACCGTCATCGATGAGGACCCTGAAGAAGCGCTGGCCCTGCTCGACAAAGCTGAAGCATGCGCCACTACCGACGACCGGAAGATGAGCATCGACTGCTATCGTACGGTCTATGCCTTCAAATGGGGCAACATGGACGAGTTCCTGAATGGCTATCGGCGCTACAAGGCGTGGAAGGCACAGGGGCTGACGTCGGTTCATGACCCTCTTATCGACTGCTATTACCTGTTTAGCCAGGGCGACTTGGACGGTGCCATCCGTGCGATTGATGATTTCGAGGGGGGTGGTGAAACCTATGCCCTGCAGAAGGAACTCTATGAGCGGGCCGGCGATTGGAAGCGTGCCTATGAAGCATTGCAGAAGGAAAAGCAGTTCGATGATTCGGTCAACACCGTTGTCCTGAGCAACAGCATGAAGGGCATGCAGAACGAAATAGACCTCTATGAGGCTGGGCAGAAGCTGAGCAAGCAGCGAATGATCGTGCTGGCGGTCGTCATCGCTTTCCTGTCTATTATTGTAGCGCTTCTTCTCATCTACTCGCTGACGCACCAGCGTTATATGAATACGATGCGCATTGCCCGCGACCAGGCTATGGAAAGCGACCGCATGAAGACCGCGTTCATTTCGAACATCAGCCACGAAATTCGTACGCCCCTGAACATCATTGGCGGTTTCATGCAGGTGTTGTCCGACCCCGGCATGCAGTTGGAGATGGAAGAACGGAACCAGATTACGGAAATCGTACTGCGCAACACCAACCTCATTACGTCGCTCGTCGACGAGCTCATCGAGCTGTCGCTGACAGGAGCGGGTGGGGAAGTGGAGCAGAACGACAGCGTCATGCCTAACGAAATAGGCAGGATGGCAGTGGCCGAGATTGACCGCGAAATTCCTGAGGAAGTCAAGGTGGGCTTTAGCTCTGACGTGAACGACGAGTACGAAATCAAGACGAACCGGAACATGCTGTTCAAGGTGCTCCGCGCCTTGCTCGACAATGCCGTGAAGTACACGGAAAAAGGACATATCACGCTGACGTTCAGCAAGCTCGACTCGTCGCTCCGCTACGTCATCGAAGATACCGGCTGCGGTATTCCGCCCGAAGAGTCGGAACGCATATTTGCCCGCTTCGAGAAACTCAACGACTTCAAGGACGGTCTCGGCTTGGGACTGACGCTGGCACGTGCGCTGGCACGGCATCTGGGTGGCGACGTGACGCTCGACACCAGCTATACCGATGGCGCCCGATTTATCCTTGAATTGCCACTACCCTAAAATTTTTTTGTTTTCCCATGCAAGATTTTCGTGTTTGCTGTGTTTATAAAGAAAATGAATAAAGCAATGAGAAATATGAAACGATGTCTGTTGGGAATGCTGTGGCTGACCCTTCTGGTCGGTCTGGCGTCATGTTCGATTGAGGTGGGCGATTCCGATCATCAGCCCTATAGCGATGTTAGTAGTGACGCCGTCTTTCAGGGAAAATGGATACTGCTCGGTCCAAACTCTTCCGCGCCTGGGGAGAAAGATGCTGCCACCGGCCAAGGCTGGACGGCTGCCGACTCCGCTTTTGTTGACGGCTTCGGAGGAGAGTGGCCGTCTGTGGTGAGCGTGGCGTCAGGTAAGCTGACGTGCGACCGGATGCCGTATGGCTGTTTTATGCGGCTGATAGGTGCTGACGAGTTTGTGATGGAAGGGCCTTTCGTGGCCTCTTGCGAGGAGATAGGCTATTCGTCGTGGTCGCGCGTCTATCGGCTCACGCCCTCCGACTATGTCTTTTCTTGTAGGAAAAACGGTGAGCTGTGCCGGGTGAGGGTGAAGTTTGAACCCGAGGCGCAACTCTTCTACAGAGAGGATCAGGAGGGCATTGCATTCACGCTGACCATCAGCAGCGTGGATGACGGTACTACCACTTATGATTTCTCACAGCGTTTGGTGAAGGAAATTTATTTCTTTTGATTACTGAACAACAGCTCTTGCAGCACCTTCATGAGGGCGACCGCAAAGCTCAACGCGAGCTTTACGAACGCTTTGCCGGTTTGGCCATGGCCACAGCCATGCGCTATGTGGGCAATACCGACGATGCCTGCGACGTGCTGCAAGACAGTTTCGTGAGGGCGTTTGCCTCGCTCGACCGCTTTGCCTATCGGGGTGAAGGCTCGCTCCGCGCCTGGCTGTTGCGCATTGTCAGCAACCAAGCCGTGAACTTCCTGCGCCAGCAAGCCCGCATCACCTTTACCGACAAGCTGCCCGACGACCTGCCCGACGAGGAACCCGACGTGGGAACCGTTCCCTTAGAGGTGCTGCAGCGGCTCATCGCTTCACTTCCTACAGGCTATCGGACCGTGTTCAACCTCTATGTGCTGGAGCAGAAGAGCCACCGCGAGATTGCCGAACTGCTGGGCATCAGCGAAGCGACCTCTTCCTCGCAACTGCTACGTGCCAAACGAATGTTGGCAAAGTTGATTACCGACTATCAAAAACGACAACAATGATGGAACAACAAGACTGGACAGAACAATTACGCCATCGCCTCTCTTCCCATGAAGAGCCGGTGCCCGATGGCTTATGGGACCGCATAGAGCAGCAGCTCGACGCTTCGTCGGGCAAGCCGCGTCGCGTGGTGCCGCTGCGCTGGTGGCTTGCAGCAGCTGCCGTTGCCGTCGTCGCACTCATCGGGGGTGGCTACCTATATAATATAACTAAGGTGGAAACCACGACACCGCTGATGGCTGAGCAGGTGAAGCCTGCAGCGTCAGCCCCTGTGGCTCCTGCGATAGCGCCCGCTGTGCCTGTGCCCGTGGTGGAGCAAACCCCTTTGCGCGGTCTCGATACGAAGCAGCAGGAAGCGGCGGCAGTACCGGCAGCAGTCGACCATGAGCTGGCATCTCCTGCAACGGAGACGGCGCAAGAACCGGTGCCGGACGATACCAGTGAGCAGCCCTCTGCTGACCAGTCGTCACCGACAGTCACGGAACCCATTGCCAAGCCGGCCGTGACCGACGACCTCTCCGTTCCCTCATCGTCGGTTCGCCATCGCCAGCCCATGCGGGCTTCGCTGATGGTGAACAATCTGATAGCCTATAGCGGCGGGCGGAGCAACAGCGTGGAGCCTATGCTCATGAGCCGTTCCTACATGGGGCATGCGGCCAGTCTGGCAGGCCCCGAGCCAATCTACCTGACGGGCTACTCCGAAGAGGCCGAACATCGGCATCCGTTGACGGTCGGCCTGCTGCTCAGCATCCCTCTGGACGAGAACTGGTGGGTAGAAGGCGGACTGACCTACTCGCGACTGAGCTCTACCTTCAACCACCACTTGCGCGGCCGCGTGCTCACCGACGAGCAGCGCTTGCAGTATGTTGGTGTGCCCGTCGGCATAGGGCGCACGCTTTGGCAGACGGGTCGTTTCCAGGTCTACGCATCAGCCTCGGTGGCTGCCGACTTCAATCTGAAGGCCGTCAGCGAAACCTATGACACGGAGCGCTCGCTGCAGCGCGACCGGGTGCAGTTTTCGGTAGGCGCCCATGTCGGTGCTACCTATAACATTCAGCCCTGGCTGGGCTTGTATGCACAACCAGGGCTGAAGTACTATATTGACAATGGAAGTCAGATTCAGAACATTTTCAAGGAGCATCCCCTTGGTTTCGACCTTCAGCTTGGCCTGAAGGTCAACCTGCGGTGAGCGCTACTGAATGGTGACTTTCCTTGTGCGTATGCCGTTCTTGGACTCTGTACGAATGAGGTAGACGCCACGTCTCAGTTTGCCGATGGCCTGTACAGACGAGCCGTTGCCCGTTGCCTGTACGCGTCCGGCCATGTCGAACACCGTTGTCTTGACGGCTCCTTCTGCTGCATTCTCCATTTCGCGGATGCCAGTAGGGTCAATGGCATGCACGTAGATGGTGTCGTAGACGCTCTTGTTGTTGAGTCCGAACATCATGATGCGGAACATGTAGTCGCCCTCTTTCTCGGCTTTTCCCTTGATGGTGAGCCTGCGGTTGGCGTAAGTAGCCTCGAAGTCGTCTTTGCTCATGCCCTCTGGCAACTTGGTGGTGGACAGTGAGGCGCGTGATGCATAGCGAATGATGGGTTCGAGGATGATAGAGTCGCCCACGTTGAGCGTGATGTCCTTGTCGCCGATGAGCCGGGTCTGCATGGCATCGGGCAGATAGTAGCCCAGGTGCGGCGGTTGGTTGTAGGCCGTGTTCTGCCAGCAGATGCCCATGCGATAGGTATGGTCGTGCATGAGCGTCGGCATGCGGTAGTTCGACGATGTATTGGTGGTGAAAATGTTGATGGTGGCATTGTCGTTGCTCGACCACAGAATGAGTTCCTCGCGCCAGTCGCCAAAGATGTCGGCTTGCAGGTTGGGCGTCTTCTTCGTGCTGTTGCAGGTGCTCGATGCGTTCCAGTCCCAGAGGTTCTTGCCGTTCAGCATGAGGCGCGATGTGCCGCTGGTGCTCCACTTGTCAATCTGGTTGCCGTCGAGCAGTTCGTCCTGCAGGTCGCCGTCCCAGTAGATGCGGAAGTTTGTGGAACCCTGTGTCGATGATGCCACGTTGCCCGTGACGGCGCTGCGCTGCTGGCGGTCGTTGCTGGAGCTGAAGTAGGAGCCGCGATGGTTGGCATTGAGCTGAGCCGCCATTCCGCGCCCGTTGTCTCCGCTGCCGGTAGCACTGAACAGTATCTCGCCGGTAAGGGCATCGTGCAGGTCCCAGCCATATTTGCCCCCTTCGTGAATCTGAAACACCTCCAGCCCAGGACGATCGGGATTGTGGTCGGCCAGGTGGATGGCATCGCCATGACCGAAGCCAGTGCCGTAGAGCAGGGTGCCGTCGTTGTCAAGTCCTGCCGATCCCCAGATAATCTCAGTTGTGGTTGCCATTCTGATACATCGTGCCGCTGCCCGAGCCGCTGGTAGGCTTGCAGCCACTGTAAGTCTTGCTGGTGTGAGTGCCGTCCTCCTTGTAGGTGTAGAGCGTATAGCTGCTGCCCGACTTGTGCTGACTGAGCCACTTCTGGCGTATCTGCTCACCGTCAAACGTCACAGCCCAGATGAAGGCATAGTCGTAGTAGCCTCGGGAGAAGATGCCGCAGGCTGGTTTGTCGGGGCCGTCCAGATAGGCCACGGCAGCCAGGAAGCGCTCGCCACGGTTGCCATACGACCCTTTGTCGTTCTTGCCGCCCACGCCCCAGTTCACTGAGCCGTCGGCTGCTCCCCCGTAGGTCATGTTGCGGTTGGGGTTATAGAAGATGGTGTGAACAGCCTCGCCCGTCTCACCGTTGAATGCGGTCAGCCATTCCTGTCCTCCGGTGATGCGTCCGTCGCTGCTGCGATAGAGGGCTGTACCACTTACGGCCTTGATGGAGGCGTCGGTGGCCGCTTGGTTCACGTAGTTGCCCTTGCCGTCGAGCGAGCCAGGTCCTGTCTTGCAAATCATTTCAGCCTTCCCGTCGCCGTTGAAGTCGTAGACCATGAACTGCGTGTAGTGAGCGCCGGCGCGGATGTTACGTCCCAGGTCGACGCGCCACAGGCGAGTGCCGTCGAGCTTGTAGCAGTCGATGAACACGTTGTCGGTGATGCCTCCCTGCGAGTTGTCCTTCGAGTTCGAGGGGTCCCATTTCACGAACAGTTCATACTCACCGTCGCCGTCTACATCGCCAACGCTCATGTCGTTGGGACTGTAGGTGCCGCCCTGAGCGCCAGTGGCAGGTCTGTCGAGCTTAATGGGATTATAGACCTGCTGCCACGGTGTGACGGCTTGTGTGGTGTCAACAGCAATGCCGTTGACTTTCGTTACTATTCGATAGCTGGAGTTCTTGTTGCCAGGAGCGTCGGTGTAGTTGGTCTTGTAGACGTCCTTCACGACGGTAACGCCGTTGCGCTGGATGTCGAAGGTCGTTGCGTCTTCATCGTCAGTGCCCAGCATGCGCCAGCTGATGAAGTTGCCCGTGCCCGAGCTGGCAGGCAGTGCCACGACGCCACGGTTCAGTTTTTCCATCTGGCTCAGCGGGGTGTTCTGTGCAGCGGCCATGCAAGCCGCCGATGCGCAAATCGTCATTGCATAAAGTCTTAGTTTGTTCATTCCTGAAATGTCGATTAGTTTTTATTTATATTCCTGAGTAGTGGTTGCAAAGTTACCTCTTTTTCGCTTAACTGCCAAATTGTTAGCACCTAAATCGACGTGCGAGGTATTATAAAATGTTAAGAATAAATGTTTTTCAGGTTGTTTTGAAGAAACCTATTGATTTTTTATGTACCTTTGCAGCGTTCGTGGTGTGAATGCGCCACGCTGATGAGCAGACTACGTACAATATTAATATCTTACTAAAATAAATGCTTATGAAGAAAATTTCTACGCTTGCCTTAATGGCATTCTTTTGTTGCCTTGGCGCTATGGCCCAGGTGAAGTTGGGAAACATTAGCTTCAGCCTCGGAGAGGGTAAGAAGATTAGCCCTACTACCGGTAAGATTACGGTGACATTCCCTGATGTCACAGGTGTTGAAGATCCTACTACGACCAATTTCGTAGTGGCTGGTAACTTTGGTAACGAGGACACGGCCTTCGACGGACTTGAGGGTACGTTTGCCACGGGTATCACTTTCGACCTTTTGGAATTTGGACTTGAGCCTTCTACCGACTACACGCTGAAAATTACCTCTGTGCAGGTAGATGGTCAGGAGCTTGCTGCTGAGGGCGGCTATGCACTCAACTTCAGGACCCGCAGCGCAGAGCGCAAGATGTCGTGGGTATTCACCATCGATGCTGAGTCGGCTGCCCAGATTGTGGCTGAGGGTTCGGCTAACCCCGCCGGCGGCGAGGCTGAGGACGTGACTAAGTTCATGGACATCACCAAGAACGATGCTACCACGCACCGCTACTATGTGCCCGCCCGCAACTACGAGGAGATCATGCTGCCCGACGGAACGGCTCTGCCCATGACCGAGGATCTGCTCTTCAAGTTTGGAGACAAAGCCTTCTATGTTGGTGATACCGAGGGTTCGTATAAGGACCTGATTGCTTTCAACGGTAAGAACCAGTACATGACCATTCCCGACTGTCAGGAGGGCGACGTCATTACGTTCTATGCCAATCGTGCCACCAAGGGTAGCGCTTCTAAGCCCACCTGCAT
>CACXYH010000065.1 GCA_902771785.1 uncultured Prevotellaceae bacterium | reverse complement strand
AATCGAAATACGGCAATGAAGACAAATTACGAAATACGCTATGCAGCCCATCCTGAGGACGCCCGTCATTACGACACGGCACGCCTGCGCCGCGACTTCCTCATAGAACGGCTGTTCGTGGCCGACGAGGTGCAGATGGTCTATTCGATGTACGATCGCATGGTCGTGGGCGGCGCCATGCCAGTAGGCGAGGAGTTGCTGCTGGAGGCCATCGATCCGCTGAAGGCACCGCACTTCACGAGTCGCCGCGAGGTGGGCATCTACAACGTGGGCGGACGCGGCCGGGTGCGTGTAGGCTCAGAAGAGTTCCTGCTCGACTTCAAGGAGGCATTATATATAGGTAGGGGCGATCGCGACGTGGTGTTCATCTCCGACAACGCCTCGCAGCCGGCCAAGTTCTACTTCAACTCTACGACGGCCCACTGTGCCTATCCTTCGCGCAAGGTGACGAAGCAGGAGGCTGTCGTGGCCCACATGGGAAGCCTGGAGATGTCGAACGAGCGCAACATCAACAAGATGCTGGTGAATCAGGTGCTGCCCACCTGCCAGTTGCAGATGGGCATGACGGAGCTTGCTCCAGGCAGCGTGTGGAACACGATGCCGGCTCACACCCACTCGCGTCGCATGGAGGCTTACTTCTACTTTGAGCTGCCTGCCGACCAGGCCGTGTGCCACTTCATGGGCGAGCCGCAAGAGACGCGCCACTTGTGGATGCGCGGCGATCAGGCTGTGCTCTCGCCCGAATGGAGCATCCACAGCGCTGCTGCCACCCACAACTACACGTTCATCTGGGGCATGGGCGGCGAGAACTTAGACTATGGCGACCAAGACTTTTATCAAATTACTGATTTGAAATAAAACTTCTAAAACTAAGCAATTATGTCAAATTTATTTTCATTAGAGGGCAAGAATGCCTGGATTACCGGCGCAAGCTACGGTATCGGTTTCAACATTGCAAAGGCTTTCGTAGCCGCAGGTGCTAAGACCATCATCTTCAACGACATCAACGAAGCTGCCCTGCAGCGCGGTCTCGACAACTACAAGGAGGCCGGCATCGAGAACGTGAAGGGCTACGTTTGCGACGTGACGAAGGAAGACGACGTGAAGGCGCTCGTGGAGACCATCCACAAGGAGGTGGGCCAGATTGACATCCTCGTCAACAACGCCGGCATCATCAAGCGTATTCCCATGCACGAGATGAAGCGTGCCGAGTTCCAGCAGGTCATCGACATCGACCTCGTTGGTCCGTTCATCTGCTCGAGCGCCGTCATTCCCGAGATGATGGAGCGCAAGGAGGGTAAGATTATCAACATCTGCTCGATGATGTCTGAGCTGGGCCGCGAGACCGTCAGCGCCTACGCTGCCGCAAAGGGTGGTCTGAAGATGCTCACCCGCAACATCTGCTCGGAGTATGGCGGGTACAACATCCAGTGCAACGGCATCGGCCCGGGCTACATCGCTACGCCCCAGACTGCTCCGCTGCGCGAGCGTCAGCCAGACGGCAGCCGTCATCCGTTCGACTCGTTCATCTGCGCCAAGACGCCTGCTGGCCGCTGGCTCGATCCCTCAGAGCTGGGTGGTCCCGCCGTGTTCCTGGCATCGCATGCTTCCGACGCCGTCAATGGCCACGTGCTCTACGTGGATGGTGGCATCCTGGCTTACATTGGCAAGCAGCCTAAGTAAAGCTGCCTGACCTGCACATAAGAGAGGATGCACTTCGCAACGATGCGTGGTGCCTCCTCTTTTTCCCCTCTACACTTTTGCAGGAGAAGGATGAAGAGACTCAGTTATATTATAATAGGTGTTGTAGGTGCTCTGCTTTGCATGAGCTGCTCGCACAAGGCACCGCGACATGTGATAGGCGTGTCGCAGTGTTCCGAAGACATTTGGCGCCACAAGCAGAACGCCGAACTCATCATGGGTACCTATGCCCACGAGAACGTGGAACTGAAGTTTGCTGCCGCCTACGACAGCGACGCGCGTCAGGTACAGCAAATAGACAGTCTGCTGGATGCGGGTATCGACTTGCTTATCGTGGCTCCCAATCAGGTGGCCACCATCACGCCGGCCATCGACCGCGCCTACGACCGGGGCATTCCCGTAATTGTGTTCGACCGCAAGACCAGCTCAAACAAGTATACGGCCTACATCGGTGCCGACAACCACGAGATGGGGCGCATGATGGGCGATTATATTGCCGGTCAGCTGAAAGGACACGGACGTGTGCTCGAAATCATGGGTCTCAGGGGTTCTTCGCCTGCCATCGAACGCCACGAGGGCTTTGTCGAAGCGCTGAGCCACTATCCCGACATCCATTTGGTGGCCTCGCTGCAAGGCGACTGGACAGAAGAGAGCGCCGTGGAGGCTATCAATAAATACGACGGTGTGCTGTCAGACATCGATTTCGTCTTCGGTCAGAACGACCGCATGGCTGTGGGTGCCCGCAAGGCTTTAGCCGCTCGCAGCGGCCAGCATGCGTCGGCCAGCGTTCCGCAGTTCTGCGGCATCGACGGGTTGCCGGGCAAAGGCGGCGGCATAGAGTGCGTCGTCGACGGTACGCTGGCTGCATCGTGCATCTATCCCACCCGTGGCGACGAAGTGTTGCAGCTGGCCATCGACATACTGGAGGGCCGGCCTTACGACAAGGAAATCATGCTCAACACGGCACTCGTCACCCCCGACAATGCCTGGGTGCTGCAGATGGAGAACGGCGAGCTGGTAAGACAGACACAACAGGTGAACCAGTTGCACCTCATGGCCGACAACTACCTGCAGCAGCTGAGCACGCAGCGCACCATCAACTGGCTGGCTGGCGGCATCATCCTGCTGCTGTTGCTGCTCATCACGCTTTTCTATCTCTATCACCTGAAGAAGATATCCATTCAGCGCGAGCGTGTGGTAAACAACCTTTGGAACCTGGAACCGGCTACCGAAGAGCCCGCAGCCGCTGATGATGCTTCATCGCTGCCGCAGCCTTCGAGCGAAGAACCTGCCCAGCAGCCTGCAGCACAGCAGGACGAACCTGCCGAGGATGCTACCGTCGACTCAGTGACATCGTCGCTCTTCATCAGCCGCTTTAAGGAAGCTGTCGAAGCACGTTTGGCCGACAGCGACCTGAGCATCGAAGAGCTGGCAGCCGACATGAGCCTGAGTCGCGTGCAACTCTACAGAAAGGTGAAGAACATCACCGGCTCGTCGCCCGTTGAACTGTTGCGCACAGCACGGCTGAACCGAGGCTACCAGCTACTGCTCACCACCGATAAGACCATCTCAGAAGTAGCCTATGCCGTAGGCTTCACCGCCCCCAGCTACTTCACCAAATGTTTCAAGGACGAATTTGGCATGCTGCCGGGCGACGTGCGCACGCAGTAATAAAAATCGTTCATTCCCACCTAAAAATGTTTCATTGAAACAAATCTTTCAGCCTGCGAACGAATTGTTGCAGGCTGAAATCGTTGTTATACGTACTTTTGCGGCAGTTTTTCAACTAAGTACTAACCCAAAAAGCAAAAAGCATGAAACAAACAAAAAGATTTCTACTGAGCCTTATGCTCTTGTTTGTGGGTACATTATTGTACGCGCAGACGGAAATCACCGGCACCGTGGTCGATGAGTTCGGCGATGGTGTCATCGGTGCTACCGTGAAGGAGAAGGGCACGTCGGTCGGTGCTGTGACCGACTTCGACGGCAATTTCAAATTGAAGGTCAAGGCAGGGGCTACCCTCGTTGTGACCTACATTGGCTACACCCCCATGGAAGCGATTGCCGCTCCCGGCATGAAAATTCAGTTGAAGGAAGACGCCCAGTTGCTGAACGAGGTGGTAGTCACAGGTTACACCACCCAGCGTAAAGCCGACCTGACAGGTGCTATCTCAACGGTGACGCCCAGCGATCTGGCAAAGCAGAACGAGAACAACCCTATCAAGGCCATGCAGGGCCGTGTGCCAGGTATGAACATTTCTGCCGATGGTGCACCTTCGGGTTCGGCCACTGTGCGCATTCGTGGTGTGGGTACGCTGAACAACAACGACCCGCTCTACATCATTGATGGTGTGCCCACGAAGGCAGGTATGCACGAACTTAACGGCAACGACATCGAGTCGATTCAGGTACTGAAGGATGCTGCATCGGCCAGCATCTATGGTTCGCGAGCTGCCAACGGTGTGATTATCATAACCACCAAGAAAGGCAAGGACGGCAAGGTGCGTATAGACTTCGATGGCAGCATTGCCGTTCAGACCTATGCTCACAAGATGGAAGTGCTCAATGCCAAGGAATTTGGTCAGATAATGTGGCAGGGTTATGTTAACGACGGGCTGGACCCCAACCAAAATGGCTTGGGCTACCGTTACGGCTGGACTTACAATGCTCAGGGACAGCCTGTGTTGAACAGTATTACCATGAACAAGTATTTAGATGCTGCCGGCACGACGCCTGCTGCCGATACTGATTGGTTTGACCAAACCACGCGTTCAGGTCTTATCCAACAGTACAACGTGTCGTTGAGCAATGGTTCAGACAAAGGTACATCGTTCTTCTCGTTAGGCTATTACAAGAACAAAGGTATCATCAAGTACAGCGACTTTGAGCGTTTCTCGGCTCGTATGAATAGCGAGTACAAACTGCTGAAAATCAAGGATAAGAGTATCGTCACCGTGGGTGAGCATTTCACCCTAAACCGCACCAGTGAAGTACAGGCTCCTGGCGGGTTCTTGGAGAACGTGTTGCAGTTCAATCCCTCTCTGCCCGTCTACACCCGTGATGGCGAGTTTGCCGGCCCCGTGGGCGGCTATCCCGACCGTGAAAACCCGCTGGCTCGTCTGGAGCGCAATAGCGATAACCGCTACAGCTACTGGCGTATGTTCGGCGATGCATATATCAATATCAACCCGCTGAAAGACTTGAACATCAAGTCGACCTTTGGCCTCGACTACGCACAAAAGCAGCAGCGCATCTTCCAGTACCCCATCACCGAGGGCACAGTGGCCAACTCGACCAATAGTGTTGAGGGTAAGCAGGAGCACTGGACGAAATGGATGTGGAATGCTATTGTCACTTATAATCTGGAGAAAGGGCAACATCGTGCCGACATCATGGTGGGTACAGAGATCAACCGCGAGGACGACGCATGGTTCAGTGGCAAGAAGTTCGACTTTCAGGTGTTGAACCCCGACTATATGTGGCCCAATGCCGGTGTTGGAGAGGCTGAGGCTTATGGTTCAGGCGAAGGCTACACGTTGGTGTCGTACTTTGGCAAACTGAACTACAACTTTGCCGACCGCTACCTGCTGAGCCTAACCATGCGTTACGATGGTTCCAGCCGCTTCGGTAAGAACAATCGCTATGGTACGTTCCCCTCAGTCTCTGCAGGCTGGCGTGTCAATGAGGAGAAGTTTATGAGTGACATCAAGTGGCTCGACAACCTGAAGCTGCGTGTTTCTTGGGGACAGACGGGTAATCAGGAAATCTCGAATATCGCCCGCTACACCATGTACGAGAGCAACTATGGTGAGGCTGGCTTCGGTGGTCAGAGCTACGGTACCAGTTACGACATTGCCGGTACCAACGGCGGTCAGACGTTGCCCAGTGGTTTCAAACGCAATCAGCTTGGCAATGACGACCTGAAGTGGGAGACTACTACGCAGACCAATATTGGTGTTGACTTCGGACTCTTCCGCAGCGCCCTCTATGGTTCGTTCGAATGGTACTTCAAGAAGACCAAGGACATTCTGGTCTACATGCCCGGCATCGGTGTGATGGGTGAGGGTAGTAGCCAGTGGATTAATGCCGGTGAGGTAGAGAATAAAGGTATTGAACTGAATGTGGGCTACCGTGGCGAAATCGGAGGTAAGCTGAGCTACGACATCTCCGGAAACTTGGGCACCTATCGCAATAAGGTGACGAAGTTGCCAGAGACCATCGCTGCCAATGGCACTTTTGGCGGTAATGGCGTGGAGAGCGTCATCGGCCATCCTATGTACTCGCAGGTGGGCTATGTCTACGACGGCATCTTCAAGAGTCAGGACGAGATAGACAACCACGCCACACAGAACGGTGCTGGTCTGGGGCGCATCCGCTGGAAAGACCTCAATGGCGACAATGTCATCAACGAGAAAGACCAGAAGTGGATTTACGACCCGACCCCCGACTTCACCTGGGGTCTGAACATCTACTTGCAATATAAGAATGTAGACTTCACCATGTTCTGGCAGGGTGTACAGGGTGTCGACGTCATCAGCGACCTGAAGAAGGAGACCGACTTGTGGAGTGGCCTGAACATATCGAATCTTAACAAAGGCCAGCGTCTGCTCGATGCCTGGACGCCGCAGAACAACGGCTCGAACATTCCAGCCGTCAGCACGATGGACAACAACAACGAGAAGCGCGTCTCGACCTATTTCGTAGAGAACGGTTCGTTTGCTAAGCTGCGTACCATCCAACTGGGCTACAACTTCCCGAAGAGCATCAGCGAGAAGCTCTACATGGAGCGTCTGCGTATGTATGTATCGGCTCAGAACCTGCTAACCATCAAAAGCAAGACCTTCACGGGCGTTGACCCCGAGAACGCCAACTTTGGTTATCCTATTCCTCTGAACATCACCTTCGGACTTAATGTTTCATTTTAAATAACGGCATCATATTATGAAAACAAAGATATATAAGCTTTTCTGCGTCGGTTTCTTAAGCTGCGCTGCCAGCACGACTTTCATCTCGTGTTCTGACTTTCTCGACGAGCATGTGCCGCAGGGTACGCTCAGCGACGAGCAGGTAAAATCGCCTACTAACGCTGAGGCTATGGTGGTGTCGGCCTACGCCATCTTCACCACTGCCGAGGATATTAACTCATCGTTCTCCATGTGGAACTTCGACGTGCGCTCAGACGATGCCTATAAAGGCGGAAGCGGTACGAGTGACGGCGATGTATTCCATCAGCTTGAAGTGCAGCAGGGTGTGCTGACTACCAACTGGAACATCAACGATATGTGGGAGCGACTGTACAATAGCCTGTCGCGTGTGAACAGTGCCATTGCTCTGCTTAACACCACCGACGACAGCTACCAGATGAAGGCTCAGCGCCTGGCTGAGATGAAGTTCCTGCGCGCCTATGGGCACTTCCTTTTGAAACGCCTATACAAGAACATTCCCTTCGTGATGAACGAGAACCTGACGTATGACGAATATAATATGCTGTCGAATACGCAGTACTCGAACGACGAAGGGTGGCAACTCATCATCGACGACTTGACCGATGCCTACAACACGCTGCCTGCTAAGCAGGCCGACAAGGGCCGCCCTACGAAGGCTGCTGCCGCTGCTTTCCTGGCTAAGGTCTACCTATATAAGGCTTATCGTCAGGATGATGCCAAAAGCAATCAGGTGACCAGCATTAACGAGGACGACCTGCAGAAGGTCATAGAGTATACCAATCCCACCCTCTATAGCAACTACGGTCTAGAGAGCGACTTTCACAACAACTTCCGTCCGGAAGAGCAGTACGAGAATGGTATTGAGAGCCTCTGGGCTATCCAGTACTCGCGTAATGACGGCAGTACCTATGGCAACCTGAACTGGAGCTACGGACTGATTCCGCCCAACATTCCCGGTGCTACCGACGGTGGCTGCGACTTCTACAAGCCCTCGCAGAACCTTGTCAATGCCTATCGCACCGGTGCCGATGGTCTGCCCTTGCTCGATACGTTCAATCAGAAGGACTACAACAAAGCAGAGGACAATGCCGACCCGCGGCTGTTCCTCACCGTCGGTATTCCCGGACTGCCCTACATGTTCAATAAGAACTACATGATGGAAGAGACTAGCATCTGGAGCCGAAGCAACGGTCTCTATGGCTACAACGTCTCGCTGAAGCAGAATGTAGACCCTGCACTTATCGACCAATATCTGATTAAAGGCAGCTACTGGGCTTCCAGCATGAACCGCATCGTATTCCGGTATGCTGAGGTGCTGTTGAACCGTGCCGAGGCTTATGCTCAGCTGGGCCAGACGAGTGAGGCTATCCAGTTGGTGAACCAGCTGCGCAGCCGTGCCGCCTCCAGCACGCAGATGATAGCCAGCTATCAGGGTGCCTATGGTGTGAAGATGTATGTGGCCAACTACAAGGGCAACTACTCTAAGGACGAAGCCGTCAAGATTGTGAAGATGGAGCGTCGTCTGGAGATGGGTATGGAGTGCGAGCGCTTCTTCGACCTCGTGCGCTGGGGCGATGCTGCCACCGTGCTGAACAAGTACTACGCCGAGGAGGTCGGCCACTGCGCTATATACAGCGGTGCCCATTTCACTGCCAACAAGGACGAGTATCTGCCCATCCCCTTCAAGCAGCTCTCTGCTTCGAATGGACACTACACCCAGAATATTGGCAACTGGTAAATGGATGTGCTGAAGAATAATAAAGAATTAATCATAAAAGACAAAGCAATGAAAACAAAGATATTTCAATACCTCTTCGCTTGTCTCGTCGGTTGTTGTATCACATCAACCCTCACAAGTTGCAATGATGACAATATCAGCAACCTGCAGTTGAGCGGCGATTGTATGATTGAGTCCATCAAACTCGACAGCTACGAAGGTACTGTCAACCTGACTGCGCGCAGCATCGTGGTACGTCTGCCCGAGGTCTACAATACCTCAGCTATGCAGGTGACAGAACTCAAGTTGTCTGACGGAGCAACGTGTAACGTCAGCCAAGGCAGCACACTCAATATGGATGCTGCCAAAGTGCTCCATGTGCAGAATGGCGACGTCTCGCTCGACTGGACGCTCAGTGTGCTCCACGACGAGGCACGCATCTCGCAGTTCGTTGTCAACGATATCTACCAGGGTGCCATCGACCAGGCCGCTAAGACCATTACGGTCTACGTGCCTAGCTCGGTCGACGTCACTGCTCTGGTGCCTACCATCACCTACAGCCAGAATGCTACGGTGACACCGGGCTCGGGCGTGGCTCAAGACTTTTCGCAGCCCGTTACCTATAAGGTGACCAACAACTCGGCCGAGAGCACCTATACCGTCACTGTCATTGCCATCGAGAAGCCCAAGGCACTGTTCGTCGGCTCGGCTGCCGTGATGAACGACCTCGACGATGAGGCCAAGGCTGCCTGCCAGTGGATGCTGGGCAACGTGAGCGGCTCGCTCTATGCCTCGTTTGCCGACCTGCGTGCCGGAACGCTTGACCTCTCTGAATGTAAGGTCATCTGGTGGCATTGGCATATGCAGCCGGCCGTTGACGGTCACGACCAGTTCGTGTCCAAGGCCACTGATGCGCTCGAGACAAAGAACGAACTGCGTGCTTATTACGAGAACGGCGGTTCGCTGCTGCTCACCCGCTACGCCACGAATCTGGCTTCATTCATTGGGGCTACCGGCGACGACGATTGGACCACGCCCAACAATTGCTGGGGCGGCGAAGAAGGGTCGGCTGAACTCTGTGGCGGTCCGTGGGACTTCAATATCTACGAGGGGCAGAAGGGTCACCCGCTGTGGCAGAATCTTATAGCCGGCGATGATCCTAACAAGGTGTACTGCACCGATGCAGGCTATCACATCACCAACTCTACGGCTCAGTACCACATTGGCACCGACTGGGGCGGCTACGACAACTACGCAGCCTGGCAGGCCAGAACGAGTGGCACGATTCTCGGCGTGGGTGGCGACGGTGCCATCGTGGCATGGGAGTATCCTGCTCACGACGGCAAGGGCGGCATCGTCTGCATCGGCTCCGGCTGCTACGACTGGTACTCCTACATGTATGAGCCTGGCTACGTAGAGAACTTCCATAAGAACATCGAGACTATCACTAAGAATGCATTCAATTATTTAACGAAATAACGGCTTATGAAAAAGATGATAAATATCCTTTCCGTCTGTCTGGTATGTTGCGGTATCACCGCAACTACCGGATGTAGCGACGACGACTTCGGTCCCGATGCCCCTCGCGACTGGGCAGGCACCACCACGTTCTTCAATTCTACCGACGAGCGGGGCTTCCAAACCTACTATACTCCAGCTATTGGCCGCTGTGGCGACCCCATGCCCTTCTATGATCCCAAGGCACAGGACTTCAAGGTGATGTACCTGCAGGAGTACGACAACAACGGCGCCTGTTACCATCCCTTCTGGGCTGTGTCGACGAAAGACGGCGCTACCTATGAGTCGTTGGGCGAAATCATCCCCACCGGCACCAGCACTGCTATGCAGGACGCCTCGCTGGGCACGGGCTGTGCAGTCTACAATGAGGCCGACGGCCTGTACTACGTCTACTACACGGGCTACAACGTGCTGCTTCCAAACCGCGAAGTGGTGATGCGCGCTACGTCGCCCGACTTCAAAACCTGGACGAAAGACAACCAATGGGCACTGAAAGGCGTCGACTATGGCTATGCCGCCACCGACTTCCGCGACCCGCAGGTGTTCAAGGCCGACGACGGGCTGTGGCACATGGTCATCTCGTCGAACCTGAAGTTTGCCGACTTTAAGTCTACCGACCTGAAGACTTGGGAACACGTCGGCTCGTTCAATATGGTGTGGGACCGCATGTGTGAGTGTCCCGACATCTTCCAGATGGGCAACTATTGGTACCTCGTCTACAGCGAGGGCTACCGTGCTCCCTGGAGCCGAAAAGTGAAGTACATGATGGCCACGTCTTTCGAGGGTCTGAAGCGCTGCTTCGACGACCCTGGCGCCAATTGGCCTCGCGACGGTCACGAGGGTGTGCTCGACAGCCGTGCCTTCTATGCAGGAAAGACAGCCTCTAACGGTGTTGACCGCTACATCTGGGGCTGGTGTCCCTACCGGGTAGGCACTACTATCCACGACCGCAACCTGAACGTTGGTGCCGACAGCGAGCCTGCCTGGTCTGGAGCGCTGGTCTGCCATAAGCTCATCCAGCATAGTGATGGTACGCTCTCTTTCGGCCAGGTGCCTGCTATGGCTGCTAAGTACAATCAGGCTCAGACGGTTGCCATTGTAGCCAGCAACGGTTACAACAATGGCGTCTTGAGCGGCGACGATGCCTACGTGCTTTACAGTCGTCTCGGCACTGCCAACCACATCAGTTTCACTGTGACCACCAGCAACAATTGGGACAAGTTCGGTATCTCGTTCGTTCGTAGTACTGATCCGGAATTCTATTATACGATGGTGGTGAACCCCGAGGGTGAGAACACCCGTAAGATAAATTTCGAGCAGGAAGGCTTCCGCTTGGAGAAAGACAACGACGGCAACGATGTCAAAGTCTCTGGCAAGGGTTTCGTCGAAGGCATCGACGGCTACAATTTCGCTCGTCCGGAAGACAATGTCTACAAGATAGACCTTTTCACCGACAACTCCGTCTGCGTTCTTTACATCAACGATGTATGTGCTTACACCCAGCGCATCTATGGCATCCAGAAGAACTGCTGGAGCATCAATAATTATGGGGGAAGCATTACCATCAGCGACCTCCGCATCTTTCAGCAATAGTTGCTTCATATCCGCCAGCTGAAGCGCATTTGGCAGTAATGGCGCGCTGCACAATGCATCAACCCCTATCCCCTCCCCAGCTTGGGAGGGGGTTTTTTTGTGGCCAGGCGGCAGGTCAAGTAGCTTAGCGTGGACGTCGTTGTGACAGGAAAATCCCACTAAAGTTTGGCTGTTTGCCGAAAACTTCGTAACTTTGCACGGAAACCAGATTCTCTGTTTTCCTCTACACCTGAAAAGGCTATGACAGACAAACTGAACATGCTATTCACGAAGCAGATGGTGGCCACGCTGGCGTTGCTGCTCGTCTGTACAACTGCTTCGGCACAATTCAACGTGCTGAAGCTGGCGAAGAAAGTGACTGAGTTCTTCGACTCGATGGCGGTCAAGGGTATAGACCCCCGCTATATCGAAGTTCCTGAAAGGCCCTGGCAGGTAGTCCTGCGGGGAAACATGAACCAGAGCATCGTGAGCATGCACACCGAAGGCAGCATCGAGGGCACCGACTACAGCGCCCAGCCCTATCTGAAGACCCGGCCGTCGCGCTACGTCGGCCTTTGGGTGGCCTATCGCGGACATGGGGTGGGCTTCACTCGCAACGTGGGAGGCGACAAGGGTAGCTACCTGACCGTAGGCGCCATGGCCCGGGCCTATGGCTACAATGTGCGCATCCACACGTTTGAGAGCAGCACGCCACGCCTCGACCTCGACAGCGACATCGTTCCCGAGCAGCACAAGGAAAAGTGGGACGCGGTGCAACTGATAACGCCCATCAAGGTGCGCACCGTCTTTGCCGACGGCTACTACCTGTTCAACAACAGGCACTTCTCCTATGCTGCTGCCTACAAGCAGTCGGTGCTGCAGAAGCGTTCGGCCGGTTCGCTCATGGCCGGGGCCATGTTCTATTATGGCCGCATCGACTATGCCTCGCATGTCAACGGCGACCTGATTTACCTGATGCATGGCCTGGGCCGCGTGAAGTTGTGGCAGGGCAGCATTGGCGTGGGCTATGCCTACAACTGGGTGCCTACGCGCGGACTGCTTCTCAACGCGATGGTCATGCCCATGTTCACCTTTGTCAACAAAATCAAGGTCTACGGCTATGGCACCAATGTAGAGCAGCTGATGGATGAACCCATATTCAAGGACGACAACGTCGACGACGAGACCTGGGACAAGTGGTTCTATGGCAACCTGCGCATTGCGCCCATGGGCGATAGGACCTTCAACAGCGGCATGACCGTCAACCTCGATGCCCGCGTGTCGGTGAGCTACAACTTCGGGCGCTATTTCATCGGTGCCTTCGGGCAGTTCACCAATATGCGCTATAGCCACCACAGCAGCCACGGCTACCTGAACGACTGGTTCATCAACACCTCCTTCGGCCTTCGGCTGTAGGGCAGTGGTGCCTTTGCAACAGATTAATTGTTTTTTTATGAAGAAATACGTCCTATTATTAGTAAGCTCGCTCCTGCTCGTGGCCTGCTCAGGCGACGATGACAACGAGCCGGCACCCAAGCCTGCCGACACCCGCACCATACTGGTCTACATGGCCGCAGAGAACAGCCTCGATGCCTACGCCGAATATGACATCGCAGAGATGAAGGAAGGCTCCAAGACGCTCAGCGACGACGACCGCCTTATCATCTATTACGACAACGCGAGCACCGACAAGCCCTACTTGGCGCGCGTGAAGGACGGACTGCTCATCGACAAGGTAGAGATGGAAGAGTCGATCGCTGCCGACCCCGCCTTGCTGGAAAAAACGCTCCGCACCGTGCGCGAGAAATACCCTGCCACGAGCTACGGGCTCGTGCTCTGGGGACATGCCTCCGGCTGGCTCATCAGCAACGACACGGTGCAATACAACCAGACCCGTGGCTATGGCTACACCAAGAACACCCAGAACATATACTGGATGAACATCCCCTCGATGGCCCGTGCCATCACCAATGCCATGGGCAACGACCGCCTCAGGTTTGTCTTTGCCGACTGTTGTAATATGGGCTGCGTCGAGGTGGCCTATGAGCTGCGGCACGTCACCGACTGGTTTATCGCATCACCGGCTGAGATTCCCGAAGATGGTGCACCCTACAATACCATCCTTGCCAATCTTTTCGACCGCAGCGAAACATTCTATCAAGGCGTCATCGACACCTATTTTAACAGCACGACCGAGGCAATATTGACGAACCCCTATAGGTACCATAATGTCAAGCCAGGCGACCTCGCAGGCTACAGCGTGCCACTGACCGCCTTCAAGTCGTCGGAGCTCGACAATCTTGCGCAGTCCACAGCCCGTCTGCTGAGCACCATCCCCGACAAGCTCACGCCCGAGGCGGCGATTGACTTCACGCAAGCCATGTATTATGGGGTCAGCAGCAATTATCGCTATGCCTATGATATGCGTTTCATGCTGAAACGACTCTCCGGCGGCAACGGTCTTTCCGAATGGGATGCCGACTTCCGCAAGGCCGTACCCTACAGCCAGTTCACCCCCAAGTGGCTGACCGCTTTCTCGAAGTTGGCATCAGACATGGACTATTTCGTCAACATCCCCACCGAGGACTGCTGTTCAGTCGGCATGTTCTTCCCATCTACCATCTACGCGAATACCAAACCCAAATGGAATACCGCCATCCAGCACATGCAGTGGAACAACATCATCCGCTGGCAGCAATACGGATGGTAGTTCAACCTGCCACAGCAAAAAAAATGCCGTTTTTCTTGCAAATCCTTGTTTTTTTTATTATCTTTGCAAGTGGGAAAGGACGCTGAGAGTGACGAATGACGGAATGACGGTAAGA
>CACXYH010000064.1 GCA_902771785.1 uncultured Prevotellaceae bacterium | reverse complement strand
TAATGTATATCAGATATATACATAATTAGAAATATCTATAAATACATCTATAATATTTTACAAAATACAATTTGTAATAACTATTGAGCGTCTGCCCTGGGTAGATAAAGAAATTGCGATTTATGGCAAAACGCCTTCCGTTTTGATACAAAGCGTCTCTCGTTTTGATACAAAACGCATTCCGTTTCCATACAAAACGCCCCCCCGTTTTGATACAAAACGCAACGACAGTTTGTCATAAACCGCCTTTTGAAGGTAGCCGCTACTATAAAACAGCAATTTTCTTCCTAATAAGGTATAGGACAGAAGTCGAGGCCTGCAGTAATCATACGGTGCTGACAACAAAGAAAAGTAGCGAAAAAGTTCTGCTTTTCAGTAATTATATCCGATTTTCTTTTGAAAATCAAAACTGTTTTGTAACTTTGTAGCCGTAATTATCAAAAAAGAGTATCATGCCAGAGATTTGCCATTTCTACGGAATCGTCATTACGATGTATCTGCCCGACCACAATCCGCCGCATTTCCACGTGCGCTACAATGAATATCGTGCCACCATCGACATTCAGACGGGTAGAGTGACAGGGCAGATGCCACGCCGTGCGTTGCATTTGGTCTTCGAGTGGCTCGACCAGCATAAGGACGAACTGATGATGAACTGGGAACGCATGGAGAATGGTGAGACTCTGGTAAAAATAAACCCTCTGGATTAGCGTATGGAACAGACAAATAATTCGGTTAAGCGAGAGCAGAACAAACTTGCTTGTTCTGCCGAGCGTGAGAATCATCGCCCACAGGGCCTTGATGGCTATAGGCTGCACCTGACCTTCAATGATGGCTGCGAGCGCATCTTCGACTGCCTGCCGCTCATTGAGAAGTATAAGCTCTTTGCCCCACTTCGCGACAGAGCCGTGTTCGACCATTTCGACCTTGACGGATGGACGGTTTGCTGGCTCGGTGGCAGCATTGACATCGCCCCCGAACATCTTTACGAGATGGGGCATGCCGCATAGCCGTGTATATATTATATAAGCCGCTTCCCGATTAACGGGAGCGCTCAAATATCTTTATCTGTACATTGGCTTGCCTGAGAAAAGTGTGTTTTTTATCATATTTTCACCAGTTTTCGTTCTATATTGCCAGATTTTTCGTAATTTTGCCCTCGCATTCTACAAAGAGTGCAAAGACATATTGCTCAATAGACTCTCAAATCACCATCGCGAGAAAAGAGCAAACAACTATTATTGGAGCTGAACCCAAAGGGCGCAGATTTCACAAAAGCTATAGACGACAATGAAAGCAAAGCTAATATCAGTTTTGATGGTTCTGCTGACAAGTATGTCAGCCGTTAGTCAAGAGAATGCGGTCGACACGACAGGCTGCGACGTGGGCTGGCTGTGGGAAATCAGCGGCAACGGGCTTCAGAAGAAGTCGTATCTTTTCGGCACCTGCCACGGCGAAGGACACAATTTCACTCGCGAGGAGCTACTCGGCATCAGCGGTTTGGACGACGCGTTGAACAACGTGAAGGCAGTGCTTTTCGAAGGGGGCATGAACACAGAGATTTCCAAGGCCGACTCGGCTGCTATCATCTCCGAAGTGGAGAAAACCATGAAGAATTTAGCGCATCCAGGGGCGGAGTATATGATGCCCGAGGGAAAATACTACAAGCCACTCTTCGACACCGTGGCGCATTTCAACGAGGTCAACAAGTTCCTATACTATCAGATGAAAGACCCGGAGTATTGGAAAAAGAACCCACGCTACTGGTTGACTCGTATGCGTTTATACATGGCTTTTGGCATGAGGCGGGGCACCCCGTTAGACGTTAAACTTAAGCAGGAAACGGTCAAGCGCGGCATTGAACCGCGATATGTGGAGGAACGCGACGAGATAGGCAACTCGCTGTTTTCAAAGATTACGGATACGTCAGTCATTGACACGATGTCGATGAAGGAGCAGGTCAAGAGCCTTTATAAAATTGTGCATTACGTCATTAACAATGACAGTGTGAATAGTTATTTTCAGGCATTTGCCAATGTCTATTTGCAGAACGACACCTGCATGATGTGGCAGTATTTGGATAGGGCCGGATTTGTAGCCGGTGCAGAATCGGAGGACGATGATGACCACGAACTCCAGTATGACCGGAATGTAAAGTGGATTCCTGTCATTAAGGAGAACATCACTGTCAGCCCCTGCATGGTTGCCGTAGGCTGCCGACACCTGATGGGCAGCGAATCGCTCATTGCCCTACTGCGGCGCGAGGGATATACCGTGGAACCATTTAAGAAGAAATAGCAAATGATGGAAACCGTCAGAATCTATCACTCCATGTGGCGTATGCTGCTATTAGCCATTGTCAGCCTTGCTATGGCAGTTGGCGGTTACTTGATGGCTTTTCACTCTCCCAAAGGATTCCATATCGTTGTGGGATGGATAAGTGTTGTGTTCTTCGGTTTGGGTGGCCTCTATATGCTCTATGGCATGCTGAAAGAGCGGCTGACGGGTAAGCCGTTCCTGACAATTACCGACGAGGCCGTTATCATGGAGGGGATGAAGCAGGCTGTCATCCGCTTTGCCGACGTAGAATCGTTCAATGTGGTGAAAATGGGGAAACAGGAGTTTGTTGCCGTCCATTACAAGCCCGGCGTGGAGCTTAAAAAGATGGATGAAGCCAATGGCCTTGACCGCAGCATACGCAAGCTGAACCTCCAACTAGTGAATGCGCAAGAGAATATCTCCACCACAGGCACGGACATGAAGGCGCAAGAACTGTGCGACCTGCTGAACGAGCGGATGAAGCAGTAATAAGCATTGGCTTATAGATAGTAGCAGCTGCATTATTATGTTAGTTTGGGCATTATTTAGGATATTTCCCTAAATAAACTCTTGGGAGAATGGGAAAAATGTTGTAATTTTGCAGCGCAATTCAGAGACAACACAAGCGGAAAAGATGGCAAACAACCTCAGATTTCAGGTAGTGGAAGAGGCTTTCAAGAAGAAAGCCCTCGACGTGGAGGCTCCCAGCGAGCGCCCCTCAGAGTACTTCGGCAAGTACGTGTTCAACCGTCAGAAGATGTACAAGTACCTGCCCAAGGACATTTACGACAAGATGATCGACGTGATGGACAACGGTGCACGGCTCGACCGCAGCATCGCCGATGCCGTGGCTGCCGGCATGAAGCAGTGGGCTCAGGAAATGGGCGTCACCCATTACACCCACTGGTTTCAGCCGCTGACCGAGGGCACGGCCGAGAAGCACGACGCCTTCGTGGAGCACGACGGCAAGGGCGGCATGATAGAGAAGTTCTCGGGAAAGCTGCTCGTGCAGCAGGAGCCCGATGCCTCGTCGTTCCCCAACGGCGGCATTCGCAACACCTTTGAGGCACGTGGCTACTCGGCCTGGGACCCCACCTCGCCCGTATTCATCATCGACGACACGCTCTGTATTCCCACCATCTTCATTGCCTACACAGGCGAGGCGCTCGACTATAAGGCTCCGCTGCTGCGCGCCCTGCAGGCCGTGGGCAAGGCTGCACGCGACGTGTGCCAGTATTTCTACAACGACGTGACCAAGGTGCAGGTGAACTTAGGATGGGAGCAGGAGTACTTCCTCGTGGACGAGGGTCTCTATTCGGCCCGCCCCGACCTGCTGATGACGGGACGCACGCTGATGGGACATGAGAGCGCGAAGAACCAGCAGATGGACGACCACTACTTCGGCACCATCCCCGACCGCGTGCAGGCTTTCATGAAAGACCTGGAAATTCAGGCGCTGGAGCTGGCTATTCCCGTGAAGACCCGCCACAATGAGGTGGCGCCCAACCAGTTTGAGCTGGCTCCGATATTCGAGGAGTGCAACCTGGCCGTAGACCATAACATGCTGCTCATGTCGCTCATGAAGAAGGTGGCGCGCAACCACGGCTTCCGCGTGCTGCTCCACGAAAAGCCCTTCGACGGCATCAACGGCAGCGGCAAGCACAACAACTGGTCGCTGAGTGCCGACAACGGCGTGCTGCTGCACGCACCCGGCAAGACGCCTGAGGAGAACCTGCGCTTCGTAGTCTTCATCGTTGAGACGCTGATGGCTGTTCATCGCCACAACGGATTGCTGAAGGCATCGATCATGAGTGCCACCAACGCCCATCGTCTGGGTGGCAACGAGGCTCCCCCCGCCATCATCTCGAGCTTCCTCGGCACCCAGCTCACGGAGCTGCTCGACCATATCGAGCAGTCTGACAAGAACGAACTGTTCACCCTCAAGGGTAAGCAGGGCATGGAAATAGACATTCCCCAGATACCCGACTTGATTGTCGACAATACCGACCGCAACCGCACCAGCCCCTTTGCCTTTACGGGCAACCGCTTTGAGTTCCGCGCACCAGGGTCGAGTGTCAACTGTGCTTCGGCAATGATTGCCCTGAACGCAGCCATGGCTGAGGCGCTCTGCTCGTTTAAGGAGCGCGTAGATGCCAGAATCAGCAAAGGCGAAAACAAGCTGAGTGCCATTCTCGAGGTGCTGAAGGACGACATCAAGACCTGCAAGCCCATTCGCTTCGACGGCAACGGCTATTCTGACGAATGGGTGAAGGAGGCTGCACGGCGTGGGCTCGACGTAGAGAAGTCGTGTCCCGTCATCTTCGAGCACTACCTCGACGAGACGAGCGTCAAGATGTTTGAGAGCACTAAGGTGATGAACCGCAAGGAGCTGGAGGCCCGCAACGAGGTGAAATGGGAGATGTACGTGAAGACGGTGCAGATAGAAGCCCGCGTGCTGGGCGACCTGGCCATGAACCACATCATTCCCGTTTCGACCCACTATCAGAGTCAGCTCATCAAGAATGTGCAGGGCATGAAGGACGTCTTCGCCCCTGAGCGTGCCGAACGACTCTCTGCCCGCAACATGAAGCTCATCGAGGAGATAGCCGAGCGCACCGAGAAGATAGAACAGCTGGTAGAGGAACTGACCGAGGCCCGCCGCGTGGCTAATCGCATAGAGTGCATCCACGAGCGTGCCATTGCCTATCACGATACCGTCTGCCCCCACATGGAGGCTATTCGTAAGGAGATAGACAAGCTGGAAATGATTGTGGAGGACGGTCTTTGGACGCTACCCAAGTATCGCGAACTGCTGTTTATCAGATAGCAATAAAAATCCCCTTCCTGTAGGATTCGCTCAGGAAGGGGATTCTTGTATTATTTAAAACTTGCTTTAGAACAATTTGTTGGGATAGACACCGTCGGCAACGAGCTGGGCGATGCGGTCGACGGTGGCCTGACGGTCGGCAGCATAGGTTACGCCGAACCACTTCGACGTGGTGTCGAGCACCTCGCAGGTAGCCGTACCTTCGGTGATGAGCTTGTTGACCATGAGGGGAATAAAGAACTCGGCCTTCAGGTTTTCCATGTTCTTCGGGTCGCTGAGGAACTCCTTGAAGTAAGCCTCCGAGTGCTCGAAGTAGTCGGGCGTGAAGCCCCACATGTTCATCGACACGGGCACATTCTCCTCCAGCGGAATCCACTCCTCGCCGTCCTTATAGCAGATGGCGTTGCCCTTGTCGGCAATACGCATGATCTCGGTGCGCTCCACGACGTCGGTCAGATGGCGCTTCTCGTTGTAGGCGCAGACGCCACGGGCCACGCTGCCGTTCTCGCTGAGCGTGTTGCAAACGCGGAAGCCCACCATGGCATACTTGTTGCGTGTGCCATCGGCCAGGCCGCTCAGGTATTTGCCAATCTGCATAAAGGCGTCGCGTCCGTAGAAGTCGTCGCAGTTAATCACGCAGAAAGGCTCCTTAATCACGTCCTTACCCATCAGTACTGCATGGTTGGTTCCCCAAGGCTTTACGCGACCTTCGGGGCACTTGAATCCTTCGGGCAGCGCATCGAGTGCCTGGAAGCACAGTTCGCAAGGAATCTTGTCCTCATACTTCGACAGAATTTGGGTGCGGAACTGCTCTTCGAAATCTTTGCGGATGACCCACACGATTTTGCCGAAGCCTGCCTGAATGGCATCGTAGATGCTATAGTCCATGATGGTCTCACCATTGGGGCCCAGTCCGTCGAGCTGCTTCAGACCGCCATAACGGCTGCCCATGCCTGCAGCGAGTAAGAAAAGAGTTGGTTTCATATGATTACGTATTTTTTAAGGGTTTGTTATAATTCAGCCGCAAAGATACAAAAAAGATGTGAAACATCATGTTATTTTACATTATTTAATCTCTCTGCGACACGCGGGCCAGGCCTTAGAACGGGTAGCCAATGGCCAGATGCAGGGAGTGCATGTCCTTGAAGCGGCGTAGGTTGAAATAGCCGGAGTGGCCCGTGTCGTAGGGGGCATGCAGCGCGAAGCCCCAGTCTACGCGGATTACCAGAAAGTCGAGGTCGTAACGCAGACCTACGCCTGTGCCTAAAGCTGTCTGGTCGAACAGTCGCGACATTCGGAACTTGGTGTCGGAAAACCATTGGTTCAGTTTGTCGATGCCTTCCTGTGTGCTCAGACTGCTGCCCTGCGAGGGATCTATGCGGAAATCGTTCCAGTTCCATACGTTGCCGGCATCGAGGAAAATGGCTCCGTGCAGGTTGTCGACAATGCGAGTGCGATACTCCAGATTGGCTACGAGCTTGATTTCGCCGTTCTGCATCATGTAGTTGAACTGTCGGCTACCGGGAATGCCCTTGAATCCTCCAGGGCCGATGCTGCGCACGGTGAAGGCGCGCACGCTGTTGGCACCACCAGCGTAGAACATCTCGCTGAAGGGCGCATCAGTACTGTTGCCGTAGGGCTTGATGAAACCGGCATTCAGATGGCCTACAAGGCTGCGTCCGTTGCCCAGTGTCCAGGTCTTGGTCAGGTCGGTTTCTATCCTCACAAATTGGGCGTATGGATTCTTGAAGAGCGTCTTGTCCTTCTGCTGCCAGCCGTTGCCCTGAATGAGCAGGTCGTAGAGGGCGGTCACGTTGCCCGACTCCTCGACGGTGATTTCCCAGCGCAGCGGGTTGAGCGCAGTTGAAGGGCTGCTATAAGTGTAGTTGTAGCGTAATTTGGGAATGAAGTAGTCGCTCATGGTTGTCATCAGGTAGGGGTTGCTCGAGATAACGGAGTCGAACTTCTCTGTATGACTGTTCAGGAACTGATACTTCAGTATGAGCGGCGACAGTTCGTGACGGCTGCTTTCTGAGGGCTGCCAGCGGTAGGTCCACTCGCCGCTCACGATGTGCATCTTGTAGTAACCCGGTCGGCGGACGATGTCGGTTGAGGCCTTGGCGATGGTAGACGGGGTGGCGTAGAAGCGTGTCGGACGACGGATGGTGCCGTCTTTCTTGCGCCTTACGCGTTCGCGGTAGATGAAAGGCGCCACGATGCGCGGAAACTCAATGCTTGCGTCGGCACCATACTGGTAGGAGTTCATGTCATTGCCCGAGCCGTTGGTTTGCCATTCATAGGAACCATGCACGTTGATGTCGATCTTCTCACCGCCGTGGAAGGCGTTGCGCCGTGTGAAACCAAACTTCGCTGCAGGTCCCACGCGACCAATTGTGCGCCCAACGGCGTTGGCCTCGAAATAGAAATCGTAGGGCTTGTCGAAGGTGCAGGTCAACTTCAGGTCGAGTGTGTCGCGGTCGCGTGGCGCAAACTGCAGGTCGACGCTGCTGAAGACCCCCGTGGCATTGATTTTCTGTACGGATTGCTGGTAGTCGTCATAGCTGAACAGACGCCCGTGACGCAACTTCATGTCGCGCATCACCACACGCGGACGCAGCGGAGACTTCTTTCCATTAAAGTGGAAGGTGGTGAAGCGGCGCTTCAGCGAGTCGTTGAGCGCTTCGCGCATAGACTTGCGGAACGAAACGTCGATGTTGCCCACGTACCACGGGCGCTGAGCTTCGCGGGGTATGGAGTCGGCCATCTGAAGGCGCAGCTGGGCGCGATAGGCTGTTTGAAACGTGTCGGCCAGGTAGGTTGCGTAGCTCGGCGAGTAGTAGTAGAAACCATTGTTGCGGAACAACTGGGTGAGACGCGTGCGTTCTCCGTCGAGGGCGGCCACGCTAAAAGCGGTTCCTGGCTTGAGCAGCGACTCGTCGCGGGTAGAGTCGATGAGCGCCTGCATGACGGGCGGGAAGCCTACGTAGGCCATGGAGTCGACCGTGGTGACGCTGTCCATGACGACCGTGTAGCCTATCTTTGCTTTCTTCGGGTTCTTCTGTGGCACCTCAGTATAGCTGACGCGACCACGGAAGTAGCCATTCTTGCGCAGCACCGACTGGGCTACCGAGGCGCGCAGAGCGGGGTTCACCTGACTCATGAGCACGGGAGCCTTTCCAAACGACTTGTTGAGCCATTGCTTGAACTTGCCACTTGAGCCGTGGGCGTAGTTCCATATCCAAAGACCGTAGGGGAAGGGCGTGCGATAGTAGCTGCTGCCGAAGAAAGCTCCGTTGGGGGCGGTAGCCAGCGCGGCCTCCACCTCTTCCTGTGTGCTGAGGAAGTGGGCGTCGGCCTGATAGTTCTGATAGTCGATCTTTGTCAGACCGATGAAGAGCTGGTCGTCGTCGGGAATGTTCTTCGTTGTGGAGCAGGCGGCTAAGAGCAGGCAGCCTGCGAAGAACAGTAGCGGTATGATGGCTTTATCGTATCGTGTCATTGCTTGCGGTTTTTGTTGTGTCTCTGGGGGCGTTGAGGCTTCGTGCCGGTTGTGGCAAGAGTGTCTGCTGCTCCTTTCCCCAAATCTTGAAGATGTCCCAGAAAGAGTCGAGCTTGCGTTTCCACATGTAGCCGCCTCCGTATTCGCCTGTGTAGCCTTCGAGCCAGTCGTAGGCATTCTGATTATAGAACAGCGACACGTATTGGTTCGACGTGGGCGTTAGTCGGTACTCCATCGTGACGTTGTCGAAAAACGACTGCTGCTGCCCGGCTGCTGCTTCTGCACCTGTCGACACCTTTCCGCCGATTTGCACTTTCAGACGGTTGTTCCAGAAGCGCTTGGCAAACTTGAAGGAGTAGTCGGTATGCATGACTCCTGAAGCGTCGGTGGTGTTGTCGAGACCGATGCTCAGGTCGAGCGTCTTCAGGGCGTTGCCTGTGATGTTGTTGATTTCGCTCTGCAGGAAAGAGCTGAGCGCCGAGTTCATGGAGAAACCGCTGGTGTTGCCATCGGCCAGATACATGCCTGTGGTGAGCATGGTGACGGCGAGCTTGCCGCGCTGTTCGGTGCTCATGGAGGCCAGTTCGTTGCTGACGGCATTATCCTCGGGTGCGTCGATGATGAACTCCAGTCCCATGTCGTTGAGCGTTCGGGTGATGACCACGCCGCAGTCGAAAGCCACGCTACGGCTTTGGCTACCTTCGCTGCTCACGGCGGCCTTGGTGCGCTCGGTAGCGGTAATGTTGAGCCGCGGGTTCATGGGGTCGCCTGTGAACTCTACGTAACTGCCATCCTGGATGTTGAAGGTCTTCAGCGGGATGACGGGCAGCGAGTACTTCATCTCGCCGCTGCTGAGCGTGTAGCGTCCGCTGATGCTGATGCCGTCGTTGTTATAGCGCATGCGCAGGTCGCCTCCACCAAAGAGGTCGATGTAGTTAGAGAGGTCGGAGTTCAGTCCGCACATGACGTGGGCGCCCTGGTCTACATTGATGGTCATGTCGACATTGAGGCCCGATGGCTCCGGACGGCTGGCAATGGTGAGCGTAGAATCGGTGAAGTCGGTGAACTTCACAAGTTCGTCCATCTGGTTGTCGGTCGAGAGGGGGGAGTCGAGCAGCAGGTAGGTCAGGTCGGTAGAACCCAGCACGTCGAGACGTCCGCGCATTTGAAGTTGGTCCATAGGACCCTGCATGCGGGCGAAGAAGTTGACGAAGGCTTTGCCGTAGGCTATCGACTTTGCCGTCTGCTTCGAGTTGATGAGCTGATAGTCCTGTGCTCTCATGCGCACATTCATGGTCATGCGGTCGAGATTGGAGAAGTCGATGTCGCCCATGATGTTCAGCGGATTGTCGTTGTAGGCATACATGGTAAAGTTCTCGAGCAGCAGCTTTGAGCCCTGGATGCGTACGGGGTCGTTGTCGAAGCGTAGTCGGACACCATAGGGCTGGCTGACGAGATAGGCCGAGTCGAGGTATACTTCGCCGTTGACCTGCGGACGGCTGAGTGAGCCCTTGAGGTCGAGTACACCCTCAGCATAGCCCTCAAAGCCGATGAGCTGGTCAGGGATGAAGCCGTTGACGAGCATCATGGGCGCACGTGCCAGCGTCAGCTTGGCGTCGATTTGCTCGCTGACCTCCTTGGTGGCGGCTCGATAGCTGCCACGTATGGTGCCAATCTGGGTGCCGTCGCGCGAAAGCACTCCCTCTACGGCGTGGCTGTCGTCTTCGCGCTGCATGTAGACGAACTCTGTACTCAGATTGCCCATGGGGCAGCCCTCGTAGGTCATGCCTGCAATCTGCATGTCGCTTGCTACGGATATTTGCTGCTGTTGGTCCATCATGAGGTGGTAGTCGCCGTCGAGCAGTCCGCTGATGCGAGGCATGTAAGGGAGCACAGAGGTGAGCTCACCCAGGTTGAAACGCTTCAAGCTCACGGTGATGTCCTGACGGAGCGTGGAGTCTTGGTCAGCCTCGCTGTAGACCTTTACACCCGTACCATCGTCGGCGATGAGGTCGACTTTGGCCTGAACCTTGAAGTCGGTGTCTATATAAACGAAGTTGTCGTCGTTCAGGTTGAACTCCTTGTAGCCCAGGGTGGGGCGCTTGGGCATGAGCTGCACGCGTATGCCGCCCTCCTCCATAGCAGCTGTGGCTCCGAGTCGCACGCCCAGGCGGTTCTGGTCGTCGTAGTAGCGAACGCCGAAGGTGGCGCCGTGCTCATGGACGATGCCGTCGAAGAGGGCGTTGAACACGAATTGCGGGTTACGGCGGTTGTTGCGCACCTGCCCGCTGAAGGTGAGTTGCTTTTCGGTGTCCTTCAGCTGCATGCTGATGGTGTCGATACGAGTCGAGTCAGCATTGAGTCCGTGCAGATAGGCATAGCCGTTGATGCCGGTTTGGGGCGATGTGGTGAGGTCGGCCTTCATCTCGCGGAAATTGATGTTGGCGGCAGTCTTGAGGAAGTTGACGATGGGATTGTTGCGACCGCTGGTGGCATAAAGCCGAGCCATAGGCAGCAGACGGCGTATGCTGTGCTGGTCGATGGTTCGCTTGCCGAACTGTGCCAGCAGGGTGTCGCCAAGCTCTGCGCCTTGCGCTATGAGTTGGCGGTAGCCGCCGCTGGCGTCGAACTTCACGATGAGGTCGCCGCTCTGCAGCCGCACCCATGTGCTGTCGGGCTGAGTCTGGGCAAAGAGTCCCACCTTCTCTGGATGGTAGGTGCTGACGGAGTCTTTGATGAAAAGGTTCTCCATAACGCCACGCACCTTGTGACATTCGTCGAGATCGCTCTCCACCTCGATGTTTCCCTGCCCACCCACAATGAGCGGTTTGCTGACGGCGCCCAGCCGATAGAGGTCGAGCATCTGCAGGTCGGGGGAGATGGTGGCGTGTAGTTGCTTGGTGCCTATCAGAGCATCGAGGCCCATAGTGCCCTCGAAGAGCGGATTGCATCCTGTGATGTCGGCAAGCGCGTGGCCGTTCTTCAGGTGGACAGAGGCATTCATGTCGTCGAGCTTCAGATGGCCGTATTGCAGGTTGTGGATGATGGCGTCGGCATCGAGTCGTGTGCGAGGTGAAAGGAAATCTGTGCCCTGTCCGCGCAGTTTGATGCTGGCGGTGAGTCCGTAGAGCGAGTCCTTGGGCAGGAACTGGTGCAGGTTGAGCTGGTCGATGTTCACATCGGCGTCGTAGCTCATGGCACGTTGGTTGAAGTGGCCGGTGGCGCGGATGGTGCCCTTGCCTTGATGGGCCGTGAGGTTGGCACTGTAGACAGGGCCATTGGCGCTGACGTTGCCGGTCAGCCGCATGCCGGCAGGTATGCGGTAGCTGCTGCCCAGTCCTGGCACGAAAGCTGTGAGCAGACTCAGGTCGTAGGCTTCGGCACTCAGGTCAAGGTCGGCCAGCAGACGGTCCATATCGGTGAGACTGCCCACGTTGCCGCTGGCTGAGGCATGGAAAGCGGTGGGCAGCGTGATGTCGAGTCGTCTGACCATTGCCTGCTGCACGTTGCCGCTCATGTCGGCATCGACGCTCAACGGCCAGTTGGGCCAGCGTCGGCGTAACAGGTCGGGGGTGTCGGCCATGAAGAGCAGCAGGTCTTGCTTGCCTAAGGATGCCTTTAGCTGCAAGTCGAGCTGACCAGGACTTATGGAGTCCATCACGTTGAGGTCGACCTTCGCGCGCGTATATATATTAGAATAAGGTGTGCGAAGCGATAGCCCAGGCAGGTTGAGGCGCGTGGAGTCAAGGCCAATGTGGCCCTGCAGCTGGGTGATGGCCAGTCCGCTCTGTTCGCGCATGGCGGCTTGGCGGATGCTGAGACTCAGGTTGGGCGTGCTGAAGTCGACGGAGTCGATGCCGATGTTGATGTTGCTCAGGCTGATGTGGTTATAGTCGAGCCCTGCAGAGACAGGGGCTTCGTGGGGCAGGTCGTAGGTCAGCCAGCCGTTGTGCCAGTCGATGCTGCCTACGCGATAGCGGCCGTTCAGCAGGTCGACGACGCCCTCTCTGATGCTGGCATCGCCCATATAGGCACTCACCCGCATCGAATCGCCAGGCATGTGAACTTCAACCTTCGAGCGCAGGATGTCAACTCCGTCAATGTCGATTCTCCAGGGCGTCACGCTGGTGGTCGTATCGACGGCAGCCGTGTCGCTCAGCAGCACCAGAAGGTCGGCACCTTCGATGCGCGTGCCATTGAGGGCCACCGTGCCTTCGTTGAGGGCGATGCCGTCGGAACGCAGCTGCAAGCGGTTTACTGTGCCGCGCACTTGCAGGTCGGAAACAAGGTTGAGGGTGTTGATGCGCGCATCGTTCAGCTCCAGATTGTCTACTTCCACGCGGCTGCTGAAGAGGGGGAGCAGCTTGACGTCGACCACAGCCCGACGAATGTCGGCCAGCGTGTCGGGCGGACTCACGGCAAGCACGTCGTCGACCTCGAGGTCGAGCGGAAAGCGTAGTGCCACATGTCCTACAGAGATTTGCATGCCCGTCTGTTCAGAAGCTATGGCCGCAACACGGTCGACCGCCCAGTTCTGGATGGGCGGCACGTAGAGTAGCGCCGTGAGCAGCAAAAACAGCAGAATGGGGGTCAGCACGGCCACGCCCATCCACTTCAATACTTTCTTCATTCCTTTGCGGTCGCGTGAAAGATGGTGCAAAGTAAGCTATTTTTTCTGAGATATGAAAGGAAAACGGGCGATTTTTGCAGTTTATTCGACTATTTTCTGCGGTTTAGCAGGGTGGCTTTGTGCTTTGGCAAAGAAGAAATAACCTTCCGCCTCAATGGGCGTAACCAATCGGGTCGATTACCGTAACTAATCGAGGCGATTACCGTAACTAATCGAGGCGATTACCGTAACCAATCGAGGCGATAGGCGCAACCCCTTCAACCGACAGGCGCAACCTTTCCGGCAAGCACCTTCCAAAGAGCGTCGTCGGGTAGGGGAGCAACTGCGCAGACAGGCTCTTTAGACACAGGGTGGACAAACTCCACGCGACGTGACAACAGCGAAATGCTGCCATCGGGATTAGAGCGGTGTGCGCCATACTTCAAGTCTCCCTTGATGGGCATGCCTAACTTCGACAGCTGGCAACGTATTTGATGATGTCGGCCCGTCATCAGCTGCACTTCGAGCAAAGCGTATCGGTCGCCCACGGCCATCACCCGATATCGTAGCACGGCCTTCTTCGAACGTGGTACCTCGCGGTCGTAGGCATACGACTTGTTCTGCTGCTCGTTGCGAGTCAGCCAATGCGTCACGACAGTATAGGAGCTTTCAGGGCTTGTGTCCAGTTCGCCGTTTCTCATTTCCACAATCGCCCAGTAGGTCTTGTGAACCTCGCCTTCGGCAAACATCTTGTTGAGCCGCGCCAGCGCTTTCGACGTGCGTGCAAAGACCACCAGCCCGCTGACGGGCCTGTCCAGTCGATGAACTACTCCTACGAACACATTGCCGGGCTTCTGGTATTTCTCCTTCAAGTACTGTCCCACCGTCTCCGATAGTGGTACGTCGCCCGTTTTGTCGCCCTGCACAATCTCCCCGCTGCGCTTGCTCACGATAATCACGTGGTTGTCTTCATACACAACTTCCATACAATCTCCTTTTTTTTGAGCGCAAAAATACAAAAAAACACCAGTTCTGCAAAATAAACCTACTTTTTTCTAAGAAAACTGTCGCTACTTCCAAAAAATATTCGTACTTTTGCATGCAATGAGCGAAAAGATAGTGAGTAACATCAAGATTTTTGTCTGTGCACACAAGGAGGTCGAGTTGCCACAGCACCCGTATTTCCTGCCCGTACAAGCAGGGGCTGCACTCCACGACAGAATTCCTGGCTATCAACCCGATAGCGAGGGTGACAATATTTCGCAAAAGAATCCTCACTTCTGCGAGTTGACCTGCCATTACTGGGCATGGAAAAACCTCAAGGGAGTAGACATCGTTGGGCTGAATCACTACCGTCGCTACTTCGATTTCCAGCGAAAGTGGCCACAGTTTTCTCCAGACAAGCATTTCACCACCACGAAGAAATTCCTCAGTCAGGCCTACTATTTCCCCGACTTGGAAGACATTCTTCAGCATTACGATATCATTCTGCCTGTTGCGCGCCATTGGCGGGTGAGCAATACTGAGCAGTATGGCAGTTACCACATAGCAAAGGACTGGGAGATGCTTCGCCAAATCATCAAGGAGCGTTCCCCTCAGTACCTGCCTGCCTTCGAGAAAACAATGGACCACAGCAACAAGGCGGTTGGCTATAACATGTTTATTACTCACTGGAAGCACTTCGATGAGTATTCCGCTTGGCTTTTTGATATCCTTTTTGAGGTAGAGCGCCGTGTACCTCCAATCGACGACCCTGTACAAAGCCGCATCCAACGTCTTTTGTGAGCACCATCACCTGCGCATTAAGCACGTTCCGCTGATTATGCCGCTGGATGACTGTCCTGAGGGACTGAATGTCAGCAACCTGCACTGGTGTTGGCGCAGAGTTATCAACGACTTACTCTACAAGATAGACTGATTGCAGGATACTAATAGCCTAATTGTTCATGGGAGAAAGAGTAAAGAAGAGTCTGAAAAATGCAGAAGTAAATTTGGTTTTTTACTTTCTGTCGTTATTCTTGGCATTTTTCTCCCGCAAGATTTTCCTTGACTGTCTGGGAGCCGATTTCATAGGTCTGACAGGTACTTTGACAAACATCCTCGGCTATCTGAATTTGGCTGAACTGGGCATTAGCGGAAGTATAGGCTATCTGCTATACAAGCCATTACAGCAAAAGAATCATCAGGAAATAACAGAGATACTCTCCGTTTTTGGCTATTTCTATAACTGGATAGGCTCCATCATCCTGATTGCAGGCGTAGCTATCAGCTTGTTTTTCCCTCTGATATTCGATAATGTAACCTTAGGCCTGGGCATTGTCTATTTTTCTTTCTATTCAATTCTCGGCTCCTCGCTGATTGGATATTTTATCAATTATAGGCAAATATTGCTGAGTGCCGACCAGAAGAACTATCTCGTTGCAGTATACTTTCAGTCAGCGGGCCTTGTAAAGACTGTCATTCAGCTGTTTCTGGCATATACTTACAAGAATCTGTATTTGTGGGTTTCCATCGAGTTCGTCTTTGGAATATTAGGCTGCATCATCTTAAACTGGAAAATCAACAAAGAATATCCTTGGCTGAAAACAGACAAAGCTCAGGGAAAGCTTCTGTGGAAGAAATATCCAAGTATTTTGACCTACACACGCCAGATATTCATTCACAAGATAAAGGACTTCCTGCTATACAAGAGCGATGAACTTTTTATATTCCTCTTTGTGTCATTGAAGATGGTCGCTTTTTATGGCAACTATACCATTATCACGACAAAAATCGGTCAGCTCTTCAGCTCTGTACTTGGTAGCATGGAGGCAAGTATCGGAAACCTTATAGCTGAGGGAAATAAACAAAACATCATGAAGGTGTTCTGGGAAGTGAACACTATCCGCCATTTTGTGGCAGGTTTCCTCTGTTTCTCCATCTATCACTTTATAGAACCGTTCATCTGTCTGTGGCTTGGAGCCGAATATCTCTTGTCTCGAAACATTCTTATATTATTGGTAATCTCCATCTATATAGGTACTTCACGTGGAAGCGTCGACATGTTTAACGCAACACAAGGTCTTTTTGCCGACACATGGTCTGCGTGGACAGAGCTATTCCTGAGCATCGTCATGACGCTCATTGGTGGCTACATGTGGGGAATCGCAGGTATTTTGCTGAGTAAAATCATCATAACATCGCTCATCGGACTTCTTTGGAAACCCTATTATCTCTTTAACTCCGGTTTCCACTTCAGTTACGCTACCTACTGGAAAGGCGCCATTCGAAATTTCGGAGTATCAATCGCAAGCTTTGCCATTGCGCATGTCCTGTTGAGTTATGTCAATATCGACACAATGGCAGGATTTCCACAATGGATTCTGTTCTGCACCATAGGAATAGTTTTCTATCTTTCTGTCAATCTCATCTTGACATACCTCTTTTGCAAAGGAACCAAGGATTTTCTTAAGCGAATACCCGTATTCCACCTTAGAAATAGAATGCATTGGCCTTTTTAGCCGACGTAATTCTCTATGGTCTGGTCAGAGTCCGATTGCTCATGATGGTTACCAATAGCAAGCTCCTTCATATTGTTCGGCATTATCCGGACGCAATACTTGGCCGGGCCTAACCCAGTATTCATTGAACAGTTTCGTGTAGTCGAAAACGGGATGATAGTCTTTGTTTTCCCAGCGATTGCCTTTAATGCCAAACAGCAACTGCAATACTCCGCCCAGGTGTACAGCCTGTTTTCCTCTCCTTTTTGCATGGGCAGCTAAACAGAAGCCATAGGCTCCACAGCCAATCAAAGCTATGTCATAGTCAATCTTGTCCATTTCGTCTTCCATCCACTTCAATGCGTCGAACCATGTTTCAAACCCTTCTACATGTCCGCCAATCGACTGTACGGCTTTTAGTGTCTTCAGCTCAAAGTCTGGCAAAACATCTTTATTAGCAAACAACTTATCGCGGTTTTTGTACTGGCTCTCGATTAATTCATCAAAAGGATGCACGACAAGCACCTTTTTCCCCTTCAGATAACGGGTCCATGGCGACGGCTGCCACCAAGGTTCAGCTTCTTGCAAGCCTACCAGTTCAATGTTCTTTATATCTTTCAAAAGCAGGGGCTCCCAGCCAAACCATGTCAGAAGAACATCCAGCTCTTTCGTGTCTTCTATCATCCTCTGAGCGTATTTTTCCAGGCATGCAGATTCATTAGGAAAGAATCCTGCAATGGATGTAAACTCCTTCCTAACCATCTTGTTCCACCACCAAAAAGGCTTTTTACTCATAATTACATCCCAAACACTTCGTTTCTTATCCGTGATTGACAGGTAGTTGGCTACAATCCTCTGCTCATTAGCCCCAAATCTGGCAATCATGCATGGTTCATCCCTATGCAATGTATTATAGATAATCTCAGAAATACGCTCAGGTGACATCTCTACCTTATCCTTTAGGCGTTCAGGAGTAAGGTATTCTCCAAACAAATTAACTTTTGTGATGTTTAAAAACATCAAAGCTTTCTGACTTGGTGAATATTTTCCTTCAACGTCTACATCACTTAATGGCTTATACCGATAATAGTATTTCCACAACAGTTTTCTCATCAAATCTTTCATAGTCAACTATATTTATTTCATCATATATTATGTAAAGACAACCATTACAATAGGAAAACAACGACACTATTTACTGATAAACAACAATTCAGAATTCCCGCCACGGACATATGCAACTGAACTAGTATTTTTCCAAATAGTTTCAACCTTATAACCTTTTTTCGTGAAAAATTCTCTAATGAGCTGTATTCCATCACCATTTTTCATTCCTAAGGGAGATTTACTTCCAATAAAATAGAAAGATGGCAATTCAAATACCCCAAGTTCCCGCAAATGAGATTCGATTTTTTCTGGCACACGTATATCCTGCTTCGTCAAAATGATATTTTTGGAAATATCATCGCAGCAGACATCTGAATGTTGGTAATAAAACATAAAAGTACCAGCGAGCCATTCCTGAACCACAACAGCATGCTGGAAGTCGTGTTTCTCTATCCAAGCCTCTGTGACTTCACGCCCGTCAGATTTTATTATTCCTATGTATAGCCCCCATACAGTTCCTGCAAAATAGACAAGCAGCAAGCTGGCACTCACGGCAAGAACCCCTTTCAGATAGCCCCTATTAAGCAAGGCCTTACAAAAACTAGTCGCACCAATTGCCATCATAAAGACAAGAAGGGGTACGATGAACAACACATATCTTGTATGCTCGATGATGTTGTTGCAGCCCAGCTTGCCATCCCATGAATTGTAGGCATAATATGAACATGCACTCAATATGAAAAACAGCAAATAGCAGACAGTACATGCTAAAATAGCAGACCTCAAAACAGGCAGCCTGTTCTTAAGAAAAGCCGCAACGATAGCGCATGCGAGCACAATAAAAGCAATAACCCACATTGACACAGCTGACATATAGCCCCAGTTAATAGATGTAGAGAATATCCACTTTACTTGTTCAATGAAAGACTTTATGAGTGAGTAAGGTACTCCTCCCAACAGGCTGCCAACAAAAACAGGGGAGTGGTCTACCTGTACTGTTCCCTGGCCTTCCATCTGAACCCTCATGAAAAAGTATAGTAATGGAACTATTGCCACCACGAGCGTAGCAACACCCATCAACACAAGCCTGTATATTGACGAAAAGCGTTTGGCCTTGAAAAAGACGAAGCAAAGAGAGACAAATAGGGCTACTACAAAGAATGCTGCTCCATACTGGCTGTAAACAGATAATGCCGCAAAAAGGAAAAAACAAGTGACGGCACGCCAGTTGACGGGTTCATCGGTTGATTGTGCACATACGACATAGAAATAGAGCATCCAGCTCTCCATGCAAATCATAAGGTTATACTCGGAACATTCCAAAGCATAGAACACAATAGCTGCTGTGGAAAGATAAAAACACAATCCACCAATAGCCCATGCATAGCCAGAAAGACGACGCAGAGAACAGTAAAAGCCTATAGCTCCGATAAACGTTGTAATAACTCCAGCCAGCCTGAACCAGCTTTCTGAGTCAAATATGCACAGCCATAGGTACATCAGTATATTGTAGAGCGGCGGCTGATAGGTAATGCATATTCGCTCATACATATTGCTCCCTGACTGATCAACGGGATTCACAGGAACCTCGCCAACCATGAACTTAGAATAGTAATACTCTATGCTCTCGTCAAACCACAAGCCTGAAGCTGTCAGTTGCGAAATATACAGTATGCCGAATAATGAGAATACGGCAAGTAGCAGCCATGCCTCCTTATGCTTGAACAAAGCCATCATTCCTTATGTGTTGTGTTCAGTTTGTTGTTTATCTCTCGGAAATCGCCAATAGCTTTCCAGCCTATTTTCACAATCCGCTTCATATTAATAGAATTCACTCCACCCTGACGTGGCTTGAACGATATATTGTACCATCCGATTTTATAATTCCACTTGGTAGCGATGGCCGAAATTGCCACATTGCACAAAAAGAAATCAGCAGGAATCGTGTCAATAACCGCCTGAAGCTTAGGGGCGCTCATCAGCCGGAAAGGAGTATTTGCATCCACCACCCATTCATGGAACATGAGCCACACCACTAATCGTAAGGTCTTGGTAACGAACACTCTGGAAAAACCATCTTCCCTGCTTTGTCTATTTCCAATCTGGAAATCGTATTTGTCCCTATTTTCATACATCTGCCAGAACTCATCTGGAGAGGTCTGCCCATCGCTATCTGTCTGGAAAACATAGGAGGCTCCATGGTCTATAGCGTAGCGATACAGATATAGGACTGTTGCTCCATGGCCGGAATTAGGCTTGTCTAAAGGAATTAGTAATGGATAGTTTGCCGATAGCTTTTGCATAATACCATACGTATCATCCTTGCTACCGTCATTTGCAATAACCAACCTCGACATCCCGTCTTCATTATTGCACTTTTCTACAACAGGATACCACTGCTTGATGGTGTCCTCAATATTGGCTGCCTCATTATATGCAGGCATCACAAAGTATATACCACCTGTCTTCATGATTTAAATGTTAAATATTTGTTTAGCAAGAATTGGAAGAAAACAACCAAAACGATTGACAGCAATTTAGAGATAATTTCTTTAAAGTGAAGTTCTTCGATACACAACCATAGTATCATGTTGCTCAACAACATGCCACAAAGACCAACGGTTAGGAATATTGTAAACCGCTGCTTTGTCTTATCCTTTACCTTGAAATTATAGTTCCTGTTTAACACGAAGCTTGTAGAAATACCGCAAAGCACACTAAAACAGTTTGCCGCTACATAGTGTATCCCCAGAAGTCGCACCAGTACCGTATAAATCGAGAAGTCAAGGCCAGACGAAAAACTGCCGATGATTCCGTATAATATCAGTGAGCGAAATTGCAGCAGGCTGTATAGCGAGGAATTTGCCGCCCTGAACAACAGCTTGTTTCCAAAGCTGAATCTCATGTCTTTCCAGGCATTGTTACTTTCAGGAAAGAGGTTGCGCCAGCGATTCACATCATAGCATTCCTTGTCAAGCAGCAGAGGAAGCTTTGAGATGAATTTGCGCTTCAGCAGCTCATCCTTAACGACCTCATAAACTCCTTTCTCTCTGTAGAACTCTTCCGTCTTGCGAATGGCAGCAGCCTGGCTTTCTACGGCAAAGATAGTTGTGTGAGTATAATTGTTGGGGTTATACTGTATCCAGTGATACATACACCTGTCTACTCCTGCAAACCGCTGAGCATAATAGAATATCTGGCAGCAGAACAAATAGTCGTCCACCATATTCCTGTCTGGAATGAATCGGACCTCATCGCGATGGTCGGTGACTATCGTACTGCGCACCAGCAGTTTCCACATCACTCCTTTTAGAGTAAGGAGCGTGATGGCACGCATCATTTCATCATGATTATTTGTATAGCGCTGAGGATGCTCAACACAATGGTCGGCATATTCTTCAATGTAGCCACAGCCTGATATGTCGGCATTTTCCTTTACGGCTGCTTCCACCAGCAATTCGACCATATCCTTATCAATAAAGTCGTCGCTGTCGATGAACAGGAAATAATCGCCCGTCATGTTGTCCAGGCAGTCGTTTCGTGATGCAGATATGCCTTTGTTTTGTTCGTGTATGATAATCTTGCATTTATCAGCCACGCCATACTGGGCTATCTTCTCATTGATGACCTCCATGCTCTTGTCTGGAGTACAATCATTCACAAACACATATTCAATGTTCTGGTAGGTCTGCGTGAAGAGAGACTCAACGCAGCGGCCTACATAATTCTCGACATTGTAAAACGGTACGAGAATCGATACCTTTATATTTTGCTCCATATTCATCTTTGCAACAGTTTCAATAGTGAATAACATCCGTGTTCTGCTAACCAGAACTTCAGCTTCTCTTTTGATGAGTATCCCATCTCCCGCCACATGCTATTGGCTTCAGGGAAAGTGTTTTTAAAGGCATCATAATCCAGCAATTGACGTGTGAGGAAATTACTCTTGATATTAAATTTTCGAAGTTTTAGTTTATGCTCCACATATTCATCAAACAGTCCCTTTTCCCTACAGAAGGCCTCAACTTCCTGCACACCCTTGATATGCATAGAAATGCTCCTAAGCGTTTGGAAGGACACTCGGGCCTGATTGTATTGCACATAGTGATAAAACGCCTTGTGAAGTGCAGCAAAGCTATTGGCATAATAGTAGAGCTTGACCGATATGATATAGTCCTCCACGATATCCACATGAGGCGTAATGGTAAAGTTGCCAAATAGGCTTCTTCTTATAAGAAGTTTCCAAAGGACCGTCGCAATGTCATAATTCAGGCACTTTAACATGTTTTCTCTACAGTTGTCTGCATAATCCTCACGATGGAATGTTTCCTCATTAGAAAGAAAATCTTTCTTGAAGTCGCATCCTACAATGTCAATGGCTCCGCCTTGGGTGGCCGAAACCATTTGTTCCACAGCATCAGGCTCTATCCAGTCATCGCTATCTACAAAATAGACATAGTCGCCTTTTGCATTAGCAATACAATCAGCTCTTGATACGGCAATGCCTTCATTCTGCTCGTGTTCTACGATTATATAGCGTGCCTCATCCACTTGATGACTGGCTATCGTGTCTCGTAATACCTGAAGACTGTTATCCGACGAGCAGTCATTTACAAATACATAAAAGAGATGTGGATATGTTTGGCTAAAGATCGAGTCCAACGTTTTGCCAAGATAGTTCTCCACATTGTATATAGGCATCAAGATGGATACTTGTATGTTATTCTCCATAACTGCTATCTTTTAATTTTCAACAAAAAACGCCCCAAATTGAAAAGAATCCGGTCGACTCCGTAATTGATTCGTAACTTCGGAGTCAGTTGCTGAGTGAGGCATTCCGACTGCTTCATGTGTTGATAGTCTGCCAAGACACGGGGC
>CACXYH010000063.1 GCA_902771785.1 uncultured Prevotellaceae bacterium | reverse complement strand
TCTTTCTTCGTGCCTCGCGGGGAGCTTTCCTCGTTTAGCGGGTGCAAAGGTACGCTTTTTCCACGAACCGCCAAAACTTTTCCACAAAAAAATATCATTTAAATGCACTTTTTTTGAAACGCATTGACAAATGTCAAGCTTATACGGAAGCACACCTTTCTATATATTACGCGCGGGCACGCGCGCGACGGAGGACGGGAAGGAAAGCAGCCTGCCGGACGGGCCGCTGCGATTGGTTCCGCTAACGGCAGCGATTAGTTACGCTAAAAGGACCGATTCATTACGGTAATCGAGGCGATTCATTACGGTAATCGGTGCGATTGGTCACGCCAATCCAGAGAAGGGAGGACGAGAAAGGAATAAAGCACACCTTAAATATATACACGCGCGAAGAACGGAAGGGACAAAATTGTAAAAAAACGCTAAAAAATATAGTAATATGTATTGTTGTTAAAGATAAATCACTACCTTTGCAAAGATTTATAAGTCGAAAGATAAAATTTTTTAATCAATAATTAATGTATTACTAACAAAGTTTCAAATCATGAAGAAAAGATTACTTTGCACATTGTGCCTGTTAGCGGCATTTACCGTAGGCACATTTGCAGCCATCGCAGATGGCAAGTACTACATCAAGAATGTAGCTACGCAGAAGTATCTGGCCGCCGGCCACAGCTGGGGCACGCGTTCGATTGTCAACAACGTCGGTCTCGACTTTACGGTGACCGCCGCTGAGGGTGGTTACACGCTCGATTCTCAGGTGTCGAATGGTGGTGCTAGTCACTTCCTGGGCGACAATCTCTATGTTGATGCAGCTGCTCATCCTTGGGTTATCACCGAGGCAGAAGGCTACGTGACTATTAAGAATGGCAACGGTTTCCTGTATGTCGGCGCTAACGACGAAATCCAGCAGACTGCTGAAGAGAGCGAAGCTACGCAGTGGGTTATGATTTCTGCTGCCGACCGTTTTGCTTCTCTGGCAACTGCAACGCAGGCCAACCCCGTTGACGCTACGTTCCTCATTCAGGACGCTAACTTCAACCGTAACGACCAGCGCCAGTCGGCTTGGGGCATGACTGCCAGCAACAAGAACCTGTCGGGTGGCAACAACGAGAACAACTGCGCTGAGTCTTATCACTCAGTGTTCACGCTGAGCCAGAAGCTGGCAAACGCTCCTTACGGAATCTACGAGCTGAAGGCTCAGGGCTTCTATCGTCAGGATGGTTCTGACGTTGAGAACCTGCCCGTTATCTACGCTAACGGTGAGACTTCTGTATTCCCCGAGAAGACTGGTGCAGAGAACTCGATGAGCGACGCTTCTGTTTCGTTCACCAACGGTCTCTACCCCATCGCTCCCGTGAAGGTGCTCGTTACCAAGGAAGGTGCGCTGACCATCGGTGCCAAGCTGGAGAACAACGCCAACCTGTGGTGCATCTGGGACAACTTCCAGCTGACCTACTACGGAACCGACGGCATTGATCCCGCTGAGGTACAGGCACTGCTCTACGTTGAGCGTCAGAAGCTGATTGAAGCAATCCCCACCGTCAGCCATGCAATACTGCAGGACGAGACAGCTGCTATTCTGAACGCAACTGCTGATCCTGCCCACATGACCAACGCTGAGATTCTGAACAGCGTCGCCGACATTCAGGACCTGCTCGACAGAATTGAGGCTAACAAAGCTGCTAGCGACATGATTGGCAAGATGTATGGTTTTGCAACCTCTACCAACCTCTACACCGAGTCTGCTTACGACGAATACATTGGCAAGTACCTTGAGCTGATGGCAACTGGCAAGCTGACCACCAACGACCTGAACAAGCTTCAGGATCCCTATGCTATCACTGGCTGGCACGCTGACATCACCGTTGACGACCTGCTGCTCTCTGCATGGGACACCAAGGCTGGCGACTGGGCTCCTTACTACATCAACACTTGGAGTGTTGAGGGTGAGACCGACGGTTCTGACTTCAAGGTTCCCTTCTTCGAATACTGGGTGGCAGACGGCGAGTCGCTGGCAGCCCGCTCACTGACCGCTACTATGGAGAACCAGCCCGCTGGTAAGTACGAGGTTAGCGCTTGGGTACGCGTTCGTGCTAAGAACGGTTTCGAGGCTCCTGTTAAGGGCATCAACCTGGAGGTTATCAACGGTGAGCCCGTCGACGTAACGACTGGTGCACAGGTAGGCACATCTCAGTTCTACCTCGCTAAGTTCACCGCTACCGGTTTCGTTGGTGAGGACGGCAAGCTCGTCATCAAGTTCAACGTTGCTGAGGACAACAACATCAGCTGGCTGTCGTTCAAGGACGTTACGTTCAAGAAGGTTGCCGACCTGGCTCCTGAGGCAGAGATTGCAGCTGTTCCCGAGGGTTGGGAGAGCGTGATCACCAATGGTAACCTGGCCGGCGACGACGCAAGCAGCTTCACTGCAAAGGAAGCTCCTCTTGGTGGCGAAATCAAGGCTGCTAACATCAAGTACGGTGTTGGTAAGGACGAGACTCGCGGTATCATCGTGAAGTCTGGCGACAAGGTTTCTCAGGCATGGGACAGCCAGTTCTGGCTCGTTGCCAACAAGCCTCTTGTTGACGGAACCAAGGTTCACGTAGAATTCTGCTATAAGGCCGACAAGCCTGCAAAGGCCTCTACTCAGGCTCATGCAGAGGCAGGTAGCTACCTCCACTGGGCAGCTATTGGCGACGTGAACTTCACCGAAGAGTGGCAGCACTTCACTTCTGACTTTACCGTTTCTGGTTCAATGGTCAACATGCAGTCGATTGCATTCAACCTGAACGAGTTTGCTGAGGCAAACAACTACTACTTCGACAACGTCGTATTCAACATTCAGGAGCCCGCACCTGTTGAGGAATGGGCAGAGCTCATCACCAACGGTGACCTGGAAGGCGAAGGCGTAACCAACTTCTTCTCGAAGGAAGCTCCCTCTACAGAGATTGTAGCAGCTACCATCACCGAAGGCGCTGGTGTTGATGGCGGAAAAGGTATTAAGGTGACCTCAGCACCAGGTGCTACTCAGGATTGGGACAGCCAGTTCTGGATTGTACTGCCTCAGGCACTCCCCGCCGGCACGAAGTACAAGGTATCGTTCGACTACAAGGCCGACAAGGCTGCTTCTGCTGACACTCAGGCACACGCAGAGGCTGGTAACTACATCCACTATGCAATGATTGGTAGCCCCAGCTTCACTACCGAATGGCAGAAGTACGAGTTCAGCGGTTCCATTTCTGATCAGCAAAGCACCGCTGAGAAGACCATGCAGAGCATCGCATTCAACCTCGCTAAGGACAAGGAGAACGAGGTTACTTTCTTCTTCGACAACTTCTCGTTCCAGATTGAGGCAAGCGCAGTTGCTCCCGCTCAGACTCCTACTGGCATCGACCAGCTGAAGAGCGTTGCTAACGACGATGCTATCTACAACCTGAACGGCCAGAAGGTGCAGAAGGCTCAGAAGGGTCTCTACATCAAGAACGGCAAGAAGGTGTTCGTAAAGTAAGAAACGCACAGCGTTTTTAACTGAACGCATCATCAAAATATCTCCTCGAAAGCCTCGTGCTTTCGGGGAGATTTCTTTTACCAATAGCCTGAACAGAGCACACTTCCTGACCACACAAAGAAGAAGCTGGAAAACAATTTAAGCTATTATTCTTGGATTATTAGTTATTATACTTGGAATTTAAGCTTAAATCCTATTTCTATAGTAGTGGTTTTGACTGACTAAAGTGCCGCTTTACGATAACTAAAGTGCCGCTTTAGCCAAGCTAAAGCAGCGGTTTACGTCGGCGAAACACGCACAAAAAAAGGTGCCGCACGGCACCTTTTTCCTATTACATTCAAAGTATGAACTATTTCTGACTATCGCTCCACTTCTTCAGACGCTTGTATTCTTTCTTCGTCAGACGCATGAACGAGCCGTGCTGCGGTCCGGTGACGCCCTCAATGTCGACGGGGTCGTGGAAGTTGCGCAGGTTTTCGTCTGCCTTGCAGATGCGGTAGTGCTTGGGATTGTCGCTGTACTGTATGTAGGCAACGCGCCAGGTTTTATCGCCAATCAGCTGGAATGCCGACGAGCCTTCGCAGTTCTTGCGTCCCTCAAACGAAACGTAGTCGTTCTCCACAGGCTCGCCCCATCCGCTGGTCAGGTTCTTCGAAGTAGCCGTATAGATGCCGGGCTTGCCACCCTCCTTCTTAATCAGCATGTGAAAAAGCCCGTCGCTGAGCAGGTTGATATCAGCATCGATGGTGGCATAACCCCAGTCGAAGAGCAGCTTGGGCTGCGTCAGCTTCGTAAACGTCTTGTCGGCATACGAGTAGTACATGCGGTCGTACTTCTCCTCCGGACGGTTCAGCATAGAGTAGTAAATCATGTAGCCACCTTTCTCGCCGTTCTCCCATACATAATCGGGGTCCCAAAAAATCTGCGGAGCCCACACGCGGTTGATGGTCGACCAGTCCTTGTAGACGCTTTGTGCCTCAGGATTGCAGAAGATAGAGGTACCCTTGCGATAATCGAAGGTGACGCTGGTCCAGTGGATGAGGTCGTCGCTCTTCAGCAGGTCGATACCGTAGTTGTCCCACTTGTGCGACTTTGCCACACACATGTCGGTGGTGACCATAACGTAGCCCTTGCCGTTGTAAGAGCGTGTGATGTAAGCATCACGCTGTCCGCCTTCAATCCGTGCGTGCTCTTTGGGGTCCATGATGGCTTTGCCGCCAATCAGGTCTTCATAGTGATAGCCGTCGCGGCTGAGTGCATAGGCCGTGTACTCACCACGGTCGCTCATGTGGCAGTAGAGGTAGCCGTAGGTTCCTTTCTGCACGTTCTGAGCCTGAGCAGCGATTGCCATTGATGCAATCATTGCTGTTAAAAAGATTTTCTTCATAGGAATAATATTGTAAGATGATTATAAACAAAAAAAGCCCCCTCCCTATTTTGGAGGGGGTTCATTAGGGTACTGCGCTTACTTGTCAGCCTCAGGAGCCTGTCCGATCAGTTCCATAAACTCGTCGAGCTTCGGGGTGATGATAATCTGCGTGCGGCGGTTGCGCTGCTTGCCCAGGTCGCTGTCGTTGGGTTGCAGAGGATTGTATTCGCCACGTCCGGCAGCCGTCAGTCGCTTCGGGTCGACGCCGTACTTGGTGCGCAAGGTCTCAACTACGCTCGATGCGCGCAGGCAAGACAGGTCCCAGTTGTTGCGAATGTTCTCGCGCTTGATGGGCACGTTGTCGGTATTACCCTCGATGAGCACATCGTAGTCCTTGTAGTCCTTGATGATTTTTGCAATCTTCGACAGCGTCTCGGCGGCGCGGTCGTTGATTTCGTAAGAGCCGCTCTTGTAGAGCATGTTGTCAGCCAAAGAGATGTAGACCACGCCCTTCAGCACCTGCACGTCGACCTCCTTCAGCTCTTCTTTCGAGAGTGAGCGAGTCAGGTTGTTAGAAAGCACGAGGTTCAGCGAGTCGCTCTTCGACTTGACCTCTACGAGGTGGCGGATGTACTGGTTCGACTCGTTGATCTGGTCCACCAGCTTTTCAATCGACACGTTGCCCTGTGCAGCGTTAGTCAAGCTCTTGTCGAGCGAGCTCTGCACAGCTGCCGTAGCACGTTTTTGCTCAGCCAACTGCTGGCGAGCCTGCTTCAGCTGCTCCTCGAGCGAGGTGATGCGAGCGTTCTTACCTGCCAAATCCTCTTTCGCTGCCTGCAGGTTCTCCTTCGTTGAATTCAGGTTCTCCGTCAGCGTTTTATTCTCCGTTTGGCAATTCACCAATTCTTTCTTACTGACACAGCTTGTCATAATCAGACCAGCTGCCAATGCCATAAACATTACACTCTTTTTCATCGTCCTGTATTTTTTTATTGTTGATAATTGATGCAAATTTAATGATATGACGGCAAAAAACGCTGAAAGTTGGGGCAAATTAGTATTATTTAACCTCGAAAGTAGCAAGGTTAAAATAAATTTCGAGTTTTTCTTTGTAATTTCGCGGCGTGAAAGAAAAAACGCAACGAAACAAAACATCAGAAATGAAACATACAAAAACCCTTTGCTCAATCCTCATCGGACTGATGGTTTGCATCAGCATACATGCCCAAAACATGGTGGGAGCCGTACCCATCAGCTACGAACTGACATTCGACGTGCCCGAAGACCCTTCGCAGCCCGTCAAAGGACATGAAGTGCTGACATTCTTCCTCGAAAAGAAGCAGGACGTGATACTCGACTTCTTCGGACTGCTGACGACCGAAAAATGCACGCTCAACAAGAAAAGCGTTATAGCCCAGGAAGACGGACGCCAGATCATCATCCCCAAAAAGCGCTCAGTGGCGGGCGAGAATCGACTGGTGCTCGACTTCACGCTGAACAACTATGCCTTCAAGCGCAGCGAAGACTACCTCTATACCCCCTACTCTCCCGACCGTGCCCGCATGATGTTTCCCTGCATGGGCAGCACCGAGCAGCTGGCCAAGTTCTCCATTAGCCTGAAACTGCCCAAGGGCTGGGAGGCAGTAACGAGTGAATCGAAGGAACCGCTGAAAGCCAACCTCGTGACGTTTACCGCCGGACGCTTTCTCAAGAAGACCGCACAGCGCAACGGACACGACATCACCATCCTCTACCGGGACGACGAACAGAGCCGACAGGCACAGCTGGCCGACCTCACTGACGATGCAGCCTACAGCATCAACTGGCTGGAGCAGTATACGGGCATCGTCTATCCGTTCGACAACCTCAACATCGTCGTCCTGCCCGACTACCAGTCGAAGCGCTCCGAGCATCCGGGTGCCATCCTGCTGAACGACAAGACCACTTTCCTGAAACGACTGCCCACGCAGGAGGAAACCCAAAAGCGCCTGGAGCTGACGGCCCACGAAGTGGCCCACCTCTGGTTTGGCGATCTAGTCAGAGCCGAGGACAACGACATCGACCTGGCCTATGAACTGCTGGCCAACTACCTTGCCACGCGCATCTCTATGCCCAAGCGGCCGAAAGAAGAACGCGACCTGGCCTTCATGCGCACCTGTCTGAAGCATGCCAAGCTGGCCGATGCCACCCTGGCTACGCACACCATCAGCGAAGAGCTCGACAATCTGGATCGCGTAGGACAGCAATATGGCGACATCGTGAGCGACCGCGCTACCGTAATCATGGAGAAACTGACCGACATCATCGGCGAAGAGAGACTGCACAAAGGAGTGCAGCAGTTCCTCACGCAATACGCCTTCGGCAGTGCCAATTGGCACCAATTCGCCAATGCCATCAACAACAGCCTTGAGGGCAGTCTGAACATTGGCCCTGCCATCAACTCCTGGACAACGAAGAAAGGCATACCCACCTTCGAGGTGACCCACGAGAACGGCCAACTACGAGTGAAGCAAACCGGTGGCGAAGGATGGACGCAGAAACTCGACATCCGTCTGGGCTACGACATGGAACCATCGAAGACCGTCGACGTAACCGTCAGCGGAGGCACTGTTGCCCTCAACGTGCCCAACCGCCCGAACTTCATCATTCCCAACTACTCAGGCATGGCCTTCGGACGTGCAAAGCTGACCCGCGAGCAAGCCATGAAGCTCACGGAGCGCGCCGTCATCACCCGCCATCCGCAAAACCGCTACGCCCTGCTGCAGACGCTCTTCGACAACTATCGCATGGGCATCAGCAGCCCCTACTACTTCGGTGAATTGGTGCGCACGCTCGAAGCCGAAAAAGAGCCATTCATCATCAGCGAGCTGTGCCGCTACTTGGACCGGCTGCTGCGCGACAAGAGCAAAGCCGACCGCGTACGCATGGAAAACAGCCTTTGGGGCACCATGCAGGGCAGCCGCATCCGCGAATGCCATCGCGACGTGACGCTCATGCTGGCTGGCAACGCCACCTGTACGGAGGTCATCAACGAACTCTACAACACCTGGAAGAACCAGAGCGACCGCATGCTTACCGAACGCGACTACATGAGCCTGGCCTATCGGCTGGCCATACTGCGCCCGCAAGAGTGGCAGTCCATCATCAACACCCAGCGCAAACGGCTGAGCTCAGACGAGCTGCGCAGCGAGTTCGACTTCATCAGCCACGCCTGCTCTGCCGATGAAGCTACACGCAAGGAACTGTTTCTGAAACTGCTGAAACCACAGGGGCGCACCCATGAGGCCTGGGCCGAAGAAGCCCTCAGCCTGCTGAACTGCACGCTGCGCGAGCCTGCCAACAATGAATACATACGCCCGGCGCTCGAAGCCGTTGAAGACATTCAGCTCACCAGCACCTCTACCTTCCCTCAGAAGTGGCTCAACGCCCTGCTCCAAGGCCATTACAGCCAAGAAGCCCGTCACCAGGTAGAGGCCTATCTGGCCAGCCGTCCCGATTATCCGTTGCTGCTGAAAAACAAAATTCTCGAAGCTGCCAGCGAACTGCTCACCGAGCATTCGGGAAAATAGCTGCCGAAATCTTTTGTAATGTCGGCAAATTAGTGTATCTTTGCACTCTAAAAGTAACTATATATAATAAATAAGGTAAAAGGCTATGATTATTTTCTTCAAGACTCCCACCGAGAGTGTGATTGCAACCGAGACCGACCATCAGCTCAATCAGGACGAAGTACGCGAACTATGCTGGCTCTACGGCGACGCACAGTTGCTTGAGGGCGAACGCATCGAAGGATTCTTCGTTGGTCCGCGCCGCGAAATGGTCACCCCCTGGTCGACCAACGCCGTGGAAATAACCCAGAACATGAACCTCTGCGGCATCAAACGCATTGAGGAGTACTTCCCCGTCAGCTCGAAGGACGCCGACCACGACCCCATGCTGCAACGCATGTACGAGGGTCTGAATCAGGACATCTTCACCATCAACATCAAGCCCGAGCCCATCAAGCACGTAGAGAATCTTGAAGAATACAACGAGCAGGAGGGCCTTGCCCTTTCGCCCGAGGAAATAGAATACCTGCACGGACTGGAGAAGCAGAACGGACGCCCGCTGACCGACAGCGAGATTTTCGGCTTTGCCCAAATCAACTCCGAGCACTGCCGCCACAAGATTTTCGGTGGAACATTCATCATCGACGGCAAGGAAATGGAGTCGAGCCTCTTTGCCATGATTAAGAAGACGACGAAGGAGAACCCCAACAAGATACTTTCGGCCTACAAGGACAACGTGGCCTTCGCTCAAGGACCCACCGTCGAGCAGTTTGCCCCGAAAGACCAGTCGACCAGCGACTACTTCCAGGTGAAGGACATCGAGAGTGTGATTTCCCTGAAGGCCGAGACCCACAACTTCCCCACCACCGTAGAGCCCTTCAACGGTGCTGCTACAGGTACCGGCGGTGAAATTCGCGACCGTATGGGCGGTGGCACAGGCTCGTGGCCCATCGCAGGAACGGCAGTCTACATGACCGCCTATCCGCGCATCGACGGCGGTCGCGACTGGGAGGACATTCTGCCCGTGCGCGAATGGCTCTACCAAACGCCCGAACAAATTCTCATCAAGGCTTCCAATGGCGCCAGCGACTTCGGCAACAAGTTCGGACAGCCGCTCATCTGCGGCTCAGTGCTGACCTTTGAGCATCAGGAAGCCGGCGATACCAAATATGCTTACGACAAAGTCATCATGCTGGCCGGCGGCGTAGGCTACGGCACCAAGCGCGACTGTCTGAAGAAGGAGCCTCAGCCCGGCAACAAGATTGTGGTCGTAGGTGGCGACAACTACCGCATCGGTCTTGGTGGTGGTTCTGTGTCGTCGGTAGATACAGGCCGCTACAGCAACGGCATCGAGCTGAACGCCGTACAGCGCGCCAACCCTGAGATGCAGAAGCGTGCCTACAACCTGGTGCGTGCCCTCTGCGAGGAAGACGTCAACCCCGTTGTTTCCATCCACGACCACGGTTCTGCCGGACACCTGAACTGTCTCTCGGAGCTGGTTGAGGAGTGCGGTGGCAGCATCGACATGACCAAGTTGCCCATCGGCGACCAGACGCTTTCTTCGAAAGAAATCATAGCCAACGAGAGCCAGGAGCGAATGGGCCTGCTCATCGATGAAAAGCACATTGAGCACGTGCGCCGCATTGCCGAGCGCGAACGTGCCCCGCTCTACGTGGTAGGCGAGACCACGGGCGATGCCCACTTCTCGTTCGTTCAAGGCGACGGCGTAAAGCCCTTCGACCTCGACGTGGCCCAGATGTTCGGCCATTCGCCGAAGACGGTGATGCGCGACAACACCGTTGAGCGCCACTACGAAGACGTGAAATATAATCTAGAGAATCTAGATAATCTAGAGATTCTAGAATATCTAGAGCGGGTGCTCCAGCTCGAAGCCGTGGCCTGCAAAGACTGGCTGACAAACAAGGTCGACCGCTCGGTGACGGGTAAGATTGCCCGCCAGCAGTGTCAGGGCGAAATCCAGCTGCCGCTCAGCGACTGCGGTGTGGTAGCCCTCGACTATCGTGGCAAGAAAGGCATTGCCACCGCCATCGGTCACGCGCCGCAGGCAGGCTTGGCCTCGCCCGAGGCAGGCAGCGTGCTCTCCGTGGCCGAAGCCCTGACCAACATCGTGTGGGCACCGCTGGCCGACGGCATGGCCTCGCTCTCGCTCAGTGCCAACTGGATGTGGCCTTGCCGCTCGCAGGAGGGTGAGGACGCCCGCCTCTACAGCGCCGTCAAGGCCCTCAGCGACTTCTGCTGCGACCTGCACATCAACGTGCCAACGGGCAAAGACTCGCTCTCGCTCTCGCAACAATACCCCAACGGCGAGAAAATCATTTCGCCGGGAACAGTGATTGTGAGCGCCGGAGGTGAGGTGTCCGACATCAGAAAGGTTGTATCGCCCGTCGTCGTCAACGACAAGCGTGCCTCGCTCTATCATATCGACTTCTCGTTCTGCGAGCAGCGCCTTGGCGGTTCTGCCTTTGCGCAGAGCCTCGGCAAGGTGGGCGACGACGTGCCCACCGTAGAGAATGCCGACTACTTTGCCGATGCCTTCAACGCTGTGCAGGAGCTCATCCGCCGCGGATGGGTGATGGCAGGCCACGACATCTCGGCTGGCGGTCTGATTACCACCCTGCTTGAAATGTGCTTCGCCAACACGAAAGGCGGTCTGCACATCAACCTGCACGACCTGTGCACCAATGGCGACATCGTGAAGGCGCTGTTCGCCGAGAACCCCGGCGTAGTGATTGAGGTCAGCGACGAGCATAAGTTCGACTTCAAGGACCTGATGGAAGACCTGGGCGTGGGCTATGCCAAGATTGGATATCCTATAGAAGACGGTCGCGAGCTGATTGTAGAGGCAGGCGAACAAGAACTCACCTTCGACATCGACCATCTGCGCGATGTGTGGTATAAGACCTCGTACCTGCTCGACCGCCGTCAGAGCTTCAACGGTAAGGCCAAGGAGCGCTTTGAGAACTACAAGCAGCAACCGCTCGAGATGAAGTTCCCACGCAACTTTACCGGTACCCTGAAGCACTTCGGCATCAGTGCCGACCGGCGCAAGCCCAGCGGCATCAAGGCCGCCATCATCCGCGAGAAGGGCACCAATGGTGAGCGTGAAATGGCCTACTCGATGTATTTGGCAGGCTTCGACGTGAAAGACGTGATGATGACCGACCTGATTACGGGTCGCGAAACGCTCGACGACATCAACCTGATCGTCTTCTGCGGCGGTTTCTCCAACAGCGACGTGCTGGGTTCGGCCAAGGGCTGGGCCGGTGCCTTCCTCTTCAATCCGAAAGCCAAGGAGGCGCTCGACCGCTTCTATGCCCGCAAGGACACGCTGTCGCTCGGCATCTGCAACGGTTGCCAGCTCATGGTCGAGCTGGGACTGACAGGAGCCAAGGGAGCCAAGATGCTGCACAACGACTCGCATAAGTTCGAGAGCGAGTTCATCAGCCTGCAGATTCCTGAGAACAAGAGCGTCATGTTCGGCAGCCTCAGCGGTTCGAAACTGGGTCTGTGGGTAGCTCATGGCGAAGGTAAGTTCCATCTGCCCGAAGCAGAAAGCAACTACAACGTGGTGGCAAAGTACAACTACCACGGCTATCCCGCCAACCCCAACGGCAGCGACTACGACGTGGCAGGCATCTGCTCGGCCGACGGACGTCACCTCTGCATGATGCCTCACCTGGAGCGTGCCATCTTCCCCTGGCAGTGCGCCTGGTATCCGCAGAACCGTCGTAACGACGAAGTTACGCCTTGGATTGAAGCCTTCGTGAACGCCCGCAAGTGGGTGGAGGCTCAAAAGTAAGAATCCGAAAGGTGAAGGGACTGATTACCGCTATAACAAAATGGGAAATATCTACTGGGAGTCATTTCGCACATTCTTCAAAATTGGCATGTTCACCCTTGGGGGTGGATATGCCATGATTCCCATTATCGAAGCCGACGTGGTAGACAAGCACCACTGGGTGTCGAAAGAAGAGTTTCTCGACCTCATCGCCATTGCGCAGAGCTGTCCGGGCGTGTTTGCCATCAACATCAGCATCTTCATCGGCTACAAGCTACGCAAGGTGGGCGGTGCCATTGCCTGTGCATTGGGCACAGCACTCCCCTCTTTCCTCATCATCCTGGCCATCGCCATGTTCTTCCATCAGTTTGAAGACAATCCCATTGTAGCTGCCATGTTCCGAGGCATACGCCCCGCTGTGGTGGCACTCATTGCCGTGCCCACCTTCAACCTGGCCCGTTCGGCCAAGATATCGTGGACCAACTGCTGGATACCCATTGCCGGCGCGCTGGCCATCTGGCTCTTAGGCGTGTCACCTATCTTCATCATCCTTGCTGCCGGACTTGGCGGCTGGCTCTACGGAACGTTCATCAAGCCAACGATATAGTGTCATGATATACCTGTACCTGTTCATCACCTTCTTCGAAATCGGACTATTCGGGTTCGGTGGCGGCTACGGCATGCTGTCGCTCATCCAGCACGAGACGGTGGAGCACTGGCACTGGATGACGTCGGCACAGTTTACCGACATCGTGGCTATCTCGCAGATGACACCCGGCCCTATCGGCATCAACTCGGCCACCTACTGCGGCTATACCGCCATCGTCAACGCGGGCTATCCGGTGCCAATGGCCATTCTGGGTTCGGCAGTGGCCACGTTTGCGCTCGTGCTGCCGTCGCTCATACTGATGATACTCATCAGCCGGCTGTTCATGAAGTATATGAAGACAGCCACGGTGCAGTCGGTCTTTGCCGGTCTGCGCCCTGCCGTGGTGGGCCTGCTGGCCGCAGCCACGTTACTGCTCTGCACGAAGGACAACTTCTCGGCTCCCTCCGAGAACGCCTGGCAGTTCTGGATTAGCGTGTTTCTCTTTGCTGCTACCTTCATCGGAACGAAGGTGTTCAAAATCAATCCTATCAAGATGATTGTGATGAGCGCCTTTGCCGGACTGCTTTTGCTCTACTAAGCAACAAACCACCAATAATAACTAAATACTAAACGACAAGACTATGAAGAAAAGATTTGCTCTCGTGATTTGTATCGTGGTCTGTAGTGTCGCCACGCTTGTAGCTCAAAACTTTCAGCGCCGCGAACGTCCGCGCCGCATGGCTTATCAGACCGATACCGTGATGGTACACGATCCCGTGATGGCCTATGAGAACGGCACCTACTATCTGCTTTCTACAGGTATGGGTGTACAATGGGCCACGTCGAAAGACCGTAAGACGTGGGTCATTCAGACTACTCCCTACATTGAAAATATTCCCGCATGGACACACGACTCGGTGCCCGGCTTCCGCGACCATGTGTGGGCACCCGACGTTATTCGCTGGCACGACCGCTGGTGGCTGGCCTACTCGTGCTCTACGTTCGGCAAGAACACCTCGGCCATCGGTCTGATGACCGCCAACCGCCTCAACGGCCAGTGGCGCGACGAGGGCTGTCTGGTAGCCTCGAAGGAGAAGCGCAACGACTGGAACGCCATCGACCCAGGCTTCGTCATCGACGACAACGACCAGCTTTGGCTCACGTGGGGGTCGTTCTGGGACGGCATTCAGCTGGCACGCCTTGATGCCAACGGCCACTTGGCCACCACACCCGTGACGATTGCGCGCCGTCATCGTCCCGGCGACCCCAATGCAGCAGAGAACCCCACCTCGCGGTTTGCAGGCCGCAACGCCATCGAAGCACCGTTCGTCATGAAGCACGACGGCTACTATTACCTCTTCGTGTCATGGGACTACTGCTGCCGCGGTGCTCAGAGCAACTACCGCGTGGCCGTGGGACGCTCGAAGAAAGTAGAAGGTCCCTATCTCGACAAGGAAGGACGCGACATGCTCAATGGTGGCGGAACACTCATCCTGGAGGGCGACAAAAAGGAGTTTGAGGCTGCCGGCCACTGCGCCGCCTACAGCTTCCCCGATGGCGACGTGTTCGTTTGCCACGGCTATTCCGTTGCCCTCAATGGTGGCAGCATGCTTGTTCAGCGCCGCATCAGCTGGGACAAGAAGGGCTGGCCAACGCTCGAATAGTTTTTGGGCGCTGTCGTCAGTAAGCACGAAAAAGAAACTGCCCCCACCTCTAACCTCTCCCTTGCTGGGGAGGGATTAGAGGTGGGGTCAGTAATTAGGATACTTGTTATTACGGATCAGTCCGAAAACTTGGTTGACTGTTGGCGCTCGAATTCCCCTCCCATGTAGCTCCCATGTAGGGGAGGGGCTGGGGGTGGGGTCAGTAATATAATGTCGGTGAAGAAGTTGCTGACCCCACCCCTGTCCCCTCCCCTACATGGGAGGGGATTTCAATGCTGATTGTCTGCAACTGGACTTTAGTACTGATCCGTTATTACTTAATACTCCAGCACCAGCGACTGGCGGGGCTTCAACTGAAGGTTCTCGCCGAGCTGATAGTAGCGACCGGTGAGCACGTCCTTGGCGCGCTGCGTGCTGCCGATGACTTCGGCATAGCGGGCGACGTCCATCGTCGCGGGCTTGCTCGTGCCATTGAGCACCGTGAGCACCGTGCGGCCCTGATACTGGCGGGCAATGACGTAGATGCCATTGAAGGGGATGAACTGCGTCTGCCGTCCCTTGCTTATCACCTCGTTGCCCTGTCGCCAGTGCAGCAGTCGGCTCAGCCAGCCAAACATCTGCTGCTCAGCCTTTGTGCGGCCTTCGCGGGTGAAGCACGAGTGTCCGTCGCCAGGGAATCCGCCTGGGAAATCCTTGCGCACGTTGCCGTCGGTCACTTCCTTCGTACCGCCCATGAGTATTTCCGTGCCGTAGTAGAGTTGCGGAATGCGGCGCACGGTGAGCAACAGGGCCAGTGCCTGCTTCAGCATGAGCGTGTCGTGGCCGTTGCCCAGGAAGCGGTCGGTGTCGTGGTTCTCGATGAAGGCCAGCACACTCGAGGGGTTGGGATAGAGATAGTCATATACAAATGAGTTGTAGAGGCGGTTCAGTCCGTTCCACCAGCCGTCGGTCTCTTCGTGCTTGGCCTGATTCAGCTTGTCGAAGAACGAGAAGTCCATCACCGTCTTCAGGTAGGAGTTGCGCTCTGCGAGTTTCGAGTCTTTCTGCCAGGTGGCGGTGTAGGCAGGCTCGGTGACCCACGTCTCGCCGACGGTGTTGAAGTTAGGATATTCGTCGTCGAGCTCTTTCATCCACTGCGCCATTGCGTCGGCAAAGGCATAGGGATAGGTATCCATGCGTATGCCGTCGATGCCTACGGTCTCTATCCACCAGATGCTGTTCTGAATGAGGTAGCGCATGAGGTGCGGGTTGTGCTGGTTCAGGTCGGGCATCGACGGCACGAACCATCCTTCGGTGGTCTCTTTCAGGTCTACTTTTGCGGCATAGGGGTCGACGACAGGCGTCAGCTTGTAGGACGTCTGCAGGTATCTGCTCTTCTCGCTTCCCTCGCCGAAGCCCGTCATCGGGTCGCGTCCGCTGTCTTTTTTCTCGCTCAGCCATTCGGGCGTATTCAACCAGTCCTTTGATGGCATGTCCTGCGTCCAGGGGTGTTCAAAGCCGCAGTGGTTGAAGATCATGTCCATCACCACCTTCAGCCCCTTGGCATGCGCCTCGTCCACCAGCCGTCGGTAGTCGTCGTTCGTGCCGAAGCGTGGGTCTACGCGGTAGTAGTTGGTCGTAGCGTAGCCGTGATAAGTAGAAAATCCGTTGTCCGAGTCGGGCGAATCGTTCTCGAGCACGGGTGTGAACCAAAGCGCCGTCACGCCCAGCTCGGTGAAGTAGTCCAGGTGCTCGCGTATGCCGTTGAGGTCGCCGCCGTGTCGCAGCGAGGGCTTTGTGCGGTCTTCCACGTAGTTGCGCATGCCCTTCAGCTGCGGGTTGTGGCCCTGTCCCTGTGCAAAGCGGTCGGGCATCACCAGGTAGAGCACGTCGCTGATGTCGAAGCCCTTTCGCTGGTCGCCCGCCATCTCGCGCTGCTTCAGCTGGTAGTTCACTTTCGTTTTGCCGAATTTCAGCGTCATCGTGCCCGGCTGGGCGTTGCGCAGGTTCATGTAAACGAGCAGATAGTTGGGCGAGTCGAGGCGCACGATGCTGTCGATGCTGACGCCCGGATAGTCGGTGGTCACCTCGGCCACGTCGCGTATGCCTTGTCCGTAGACCATCAGCTGCACCTGCGGGTTCTTCAGTCCCACATACCAGTCGGTGGGCTCAATACGGTCTATCACTGTCTTCTTTGCTGCCATCGCTGTCATGTTGAATGCCATAAGGGCGATAAATAGGAATGTACGTTTCATCATGCTTAGTCGTGTAAAATAAGGGCAGACTGCGGGCTGACGGTCGTCCGGCGCCCGAAAATCTTGCTCGTTGAGTTTTCATTGATTTCGCCGTCCTTGCACACCACGGTGTACATGCCCTTAGGCAGGGCCACCGTCTGCGCCTCGCGGCTACCGTTCAGAATGACGATAATGTTGCGCCAGTCGTCGCGTCCGGCATAGTTCTTCAGCCGGAATGCCACCGTGCCCTTCGGCGAGGGCAGGAACTCCAGGTGCTTGCGCACCAGGTCGGCATCGCCCAGGCGGAAGGCGGGATGATGACGGCGCAGGGCTATCAGGTCCTGATAGTACTTGAGCACCTGCGGATAGCGTTCGGCGTTCTGCCAGTCGATGCGGTTGATGCTGTCGGGCGACTCAAACGAGTTGTGCACGCCCTGCTTCGTGCGCATCAGTTCCTCGCCGGCCAGCATGAAGGGCACACCCTGCGAGGTGAAGACTGCCGTCTGTGCCAGCAGGTCGAGTCTGATCAGTTCCTCCTCGCTGATGCCGGGCACCGAGGCGCGCAGGCGGTCGGTGAGACACATGTCGTCGTGGCAACTCACGTAGGCAATCATCTGCGAGGGCTGCAGAGCGAAGGGCCGCTTCGAGTAGTTCACCTTCGTCATGTCTACCTGCGGATGCTCAATGGCCCCCACAATGCCATACTTGATGCTCTCCTCCTCGCCCGACAGGCCAGCCAGGAAAGCCCCCTTGGTGTCGTCGCTGAAGGGACCGCGCAGGCCGTCGCGCAGCTCGTCGCTGAAGGCAGCTATGCGCGGCATCTGCTGCAGGTTGGCCTTCATGCCCAGCTGCTCGTCGGGCAGCCCGCACTTGCCAGCACTCCATCCCTCACCATACATCACGATAGAGGGGTCTATCTTGTCGAGCGCCTCGCGTATGGCGTTCATCGTCTCAATGTCGTGGCAGCCCATGAGGTCGAAGCGGAAGCCGTCCACGCGATACTCGTTCACCCAGTGCTTCACGCTCTCAATCATGAACTTGCGCATCATGGGTTTCTCCGAGGCCGTCTCGTTGCCGCAGCCCGAGCCGTTGCTGCCCACGCGGTAATAGTAGTCGGGGTATGTCTTCTGGAAGTTGCTGCCCTCGATGCTGAACGTGTGGTTATAGACCACGTCGAGAATCACCGCAATACCAGCCAGGTGGAGCGCCTGCACCATCTGCTTGAACTCGGTGATGCGCTTCGCGGGGTCGTAGGGGTCGGTGCTGTAGCTGCCCTCGGGCACGTTGTAGTTCAGCGGATCGTATCCCCAGTTGTATTGCGGCGTGTCGAGCTTCGTCTCGTCGACCGACGCATAGTCGAACGAGGGCAGAATGTGCACGGCGTTCACGCCCAGCTTTTTCAGATGGTCGATGGCCCACGGCTCCGTCAGCGCGAGGAACTTGCCCGGGTGCTGCGCATCTTTGCGGGCAATAGAGAAGTCGCGGTGGTGCAGCTCGTAGACCACCAGGTCGGTTGGGTCTTTGATTACCGGATGCTGGTCGCAGCACCAGTCGTCGGGGAAAGTGTTCACCATGTTGATGATGGCTGCCCGCTGTCCGTTCACTCCCACAGCCTTGGCAAACACGCCCGGGCACTCGCCATGGCCCGTGTCGAAGGTGTAGAAGCGCCCCAGCAGGTTGCCCTTCACCACGGCTTCCCATATGGCGCCGTCGGCCTCGCCGCCCACGCCCGTAGCCGCAATTTTCATCTTCACCGTCTTCATGGGCTTGCCGCCCGTGCCGTCCTTGTAGATGCGCACCACCACGCGCTTCGCCTTAGCCGAGGCAAAGAGGCGGAAGGTGGTCTGCTCCGGTCCGCAGTCCATTTCGTTGAAGTCGAAGTCGAGGTTCTGTGCCCCTGCCGTAAAGGGCAGTATCAGCAGCATCAGAAAAGAGAAAATCCAATTTTTCATACTTTTGTCGTTTCAGTTATTGCGTGGCAAAGTTACGAAAAGTCGAGAGCAAAACAAAAGAATTTATTCTTTTTTTTTGCCGAGACGGAGTAACTTCGCGACTTTTGGTCGCAAAGTTACGAAAAAGTTAGGAAACCGCAAACATCCAGCCCCTTTTTTATGGTCAGGTCGCTGTGCAAACGTATACAATTTCTGAAATCGCTTCCTGTCACATGTCACAATGTCACATTGTCACATTGCTAAAAAAAACGAGGCTTCGTGTGAGGCCTCGCTTTGTTTGTACTTTACTTTGCTTGGTTCTAAGTATTTCATTCGGGTAGCTCTTTGATGACTTTGACGAAATATTTCCTATCCTTTTTCTTTAGGAAGCCTTCTTGCGCCCATCTGGAACATGATGCACGTGCTTGCGTGTAGCTGTCGAACAATCCAGCTCCCAGCAGGTCTTGATAGGTGAACTTGTCGGGCAGCCGCTTGAAAACCTCACGTGTTTTCTGCATCCTGCGCCTCGGCACGAAGTTCTTGCTCTCGGCTTCGAGCGCATCCATCACCATTTGCCCGAACATGTGCATTTGCGACATAAGGCAAAAATCACCTATGAGACAGGCAAAATCAAGGTCGCTGTCGATGATTTCGAGCGGCTTGCCTGCAATCAGGTCGTCGACCTGCCGCATCACGGCACGCACCAGCGCGTAGCGCATCATGATGAGCGGTATGCGCTTGCGGAAGTAGTCAAGACACAAGTCCTGCTCGGCCTCGGCCTCCTTCGTCAGCTTCACCTCGTAGTCGTAGCAGAAGTCTACGAGGCGGTCGCACTTCAGCTCGCCCTTGATGGCTTCGAGCTTCAGCCCGATGGAGCGCAGATAGGCCTCGCGCTCGTGGTCGCGGATGGCGCGGCGGCGCTCTATCATGGCGTAGTCGTTGCTGGGCATCGGGAAGACGCAGAGGCGTGTGGCCAGTCCGTCGAGCACGGTGGCTGGGCGAATCTTGCGGGCCATGGCGTCGGGCGTGCCGCTGATGACTTGGTTCCAGTTGATTTGGATAATGCCGTTGGTCGACTGGTCGTTGGCGTAGTCGACGCCAGCCGTTTCGTTTTGGAACGACTTCGTTTCCAAGTCGAGCTTGCCAGCCCACGAGCCTTGCTGGGCGCGCAGCGCCGTGGCCAGCTCGGCCTCACAGGTGTAGCAATGCAGGTGCATCGGCTGGTCGTCGGGGCCCAACGTGTCCTTGTCTACGGCGTCGGTCAGTCGTCGATAGAGCATGGCGTTCGAAATGGTCGAGGGCAGATAGCGGATGACGGGGTGCTGCTGCTCTGGAGCCTCGGCCTTGGCGTTCTTCGAGCTGGCAGCGCGCTTTTTCATTTCCTCTTTATACTGCCGTTCCCACTCGCGGCCTACGCGGTCGCTGGCCAGCATCGGTGCCATGAGCAGCTTGTCCATCTCAACGATGAACGACTTGCCGCTGGCTGCGCCACCGATGATGTAGACCAGGTACGACAGGCGGTACACCTTGCCGTCGAAGTGCTCCCACCACGTGCGGGTCAGGTAGGTGCCGAGCATGGCTCCTGCTGCGAGCACGCCGCCTAACTTATGTGCGGGGGGCAGGGTTACCACAGCCTCACGATACCCTGGGCTGTCACGCAGAAGAGGGTCAAGTCTCTGTGCCCAATAGTCATAGTCGATTGCAGGTGCTTGAGCAGCGCTCGCGTCTCTGCCTTGCCCATCCAGCTGTATACCAATAGCTTCCAAGAGGGTCCTAAGACGCTTAGGCATCGTCCTGTATCTCTGTAAGGCACAAGCGTCACTTGCAATACGCTCGATTTCGTCGGCTCCCCGCTCGGCCTCGATAGCACGGCCCACCTCACACTCCCTAAGTACCCGCGCGAGTAGTTTTGGATCGAAATCGGTGATGTAGCGTAGGTCGCAAGCCATCTGGTACAGGCTCGCGTGGCGGTCTCCAGCTTGTGGCGTGCCACCGCATACATCTTCCAACCAGTTATCGATGATTGCTGCGTAACTCTTTCCATGATAGCCCTCCTTTATACGTTTGCCCAATCCATCATCGTCAGCAGCACTTCCTTCATTGCTTCGCGGCCCTGCTCCAGCAGCTGCTTGAGCTTGTTTGTCACTACGGCTGCCAGATGCAGCACGATTACTACGAGTAGCGCCAGTGGGGCGGCTGGAACCGCCACGATACTGCGCACCATATTTTTCATCAAACGCTTTGTTTTCATAATTGAATAGTTCTTCTTTGTTAATAAAAATAATGTCTTCATACGAGGGGCAGAAGGATAGCCGCGAGGCGTCCTTGCAGCTCTCGTCCATCTTCACGCCCAGCTCTTTGGCCAGCCATGCCTGATTGTCGGCAATGTTGCCGCGATTAACATTGGCCTTGGCCACGAGGCGCAGACCCTTCCCCGACGACGTGACGTGCACGAGCAGGATGCCCAGGCGGTTGCAGAAGGCGTTTTTTGCCACCCATGTCTCAGCCTGCATGAAGTCGGCATCGTCGTTTTTAAAGTCGTCGACCCATTTGTCGAACAGGGCTTTCGGTTCGTCCACGTGGTCGATGTCGAGCATATAGAGGCCGTTGAGCCGTGCCGCCGACTGCTTGCGCCACGCGCCCTTGTAGCCTTTTTTCGATAGGGTCTCGTCGAAGGTGGCCTGGAAGATGAAGGCAGGCAGCTGGCGTTTCACCTTGTCGGCCTCCTGCAGCCAGTACTTCTTCATTTCGGCCAGCTCGTGGTTCGTGTCGCAGTCTTCGGGATTGGCGGCAATGCACTCGTCATAGTCGGCACATTCCTGCTTGAGCTCGCGTATGCGGGCTATTTTCTTTACCACGAGGTCGCTCATGGTGAGGCGGGTGAACAGTTCAGAGTTTACAAGCTGCGTCTGACTAAATAAGTTTGGTTGATAGCAAAACATTGTGATACTCTTTGCATTAGGTTTAACAATCGGGTGGTACAATCATTGGTCGTCGAGAGGTCGATGTGCAGGCCGACGAACACCTCTTGCTTCTTCGGGTCGAGGTTCACCTGCACGGCGTCGTCTTTCAGCAGCAGGCGGCCGGTGGGCTTCCACTCCACCTTGGTCTGCATGCCCGTTGTCACTTCTTCCAGCTGCTTGCGCAGGGCGGCCACGGGGTCGACTGCGTCGCTGGGTACGCTCAGGTGAGCCACCAGCCGCGGCTTCTTCTCCGACGTGGTCTTGTAGAGCTTTGCGTCGCCCGCCTTGCGCACATCTGTCTGCGTGGGCATTCCTTCGCCCTGCGGAATGAACTCGTAGCTGTCGCCGCCCTTGGCGACGAGGGTACCGCGCACGCGGCGCGGCACCTTCAGCGTTTCGTCTTGCTTCTCCTGTCTCATAGCTCCATATTTTTTTTCTGTCTTTTGTTTTTTAAATGTTAATAATTCACGTTTCGATTGCAATCGTGAAGCAAAGGTAGGCAGAAAAAAAAGGCGGCGGAAAGAATATTCCGCCGCGGACGAGTTTTGGACGAGTTTTGGACGAGTTTTTGGTGTTTTTCTATAGTTTTAGGTATTCGCGGCCGAGTTTTGGACGAGTTTTGGACGAGTTTTGGACGAGTTTTTTCCTAAGCAGCTATCTCATCGAGCATGAGAGCCGTCTCCTCGGTCACAAAAAGTAACAATGTGACATGTGACATTGTGACAGGAAGCGATTTCTTATGTCGCTTTTTAGAACGATAAAATTTTTATATTATATATATATTATAATATATATATAATATAACTTTTAACCCTCACTTTTTCCAAAACCGCTTCCTGTCACATGTCACATGTCACAATTGCGCTCAACTGTCGCCATACGGATTTTGTTTACTATCCCAACTAAAAAAGTTGACGCTAAAAATCAAATCTGAGGGTGTCTTTCACCCATTTCGGGGCGAGTTCAGCAGCTCAATTGAGAGCCGCGCCTGCCGAATATTGGCTATAATAAGCTGATAATATTGGTCGTCGCGCGCCCACGCCGCGCCCCTCCTACTGCCGGTTCGTCAGCCTCTTACTGCCGGCTCGTGGGCCTCCTACTGCCGTTTCGTGCCCGACGAACTAACGGCTCGCGGGTCGACTGCGCCCGCGTGCGAACATATAAGAGAGGACAGAATATAGTCGAATTTGTCCAAAACAAAAAATATTCCGCCAAAAGCGGTGATTTTCTCAGATTTTTGTTATATCTTTGCCATGTCATTGATGATTTTTGCTTGTCTTGATTTGCAGCACTAAGGTAAGTGAAAAATCTGACATGACAAAATCCTGGGCCGCTCGGCTCTGCCGCTTGTCACAGCAAGAACTTTTTGTTGCTCAGGAAC
>CACXYH010000062.1 GCA_902771785.1 uncultured Prevotellaceae bacterium | reverse complement strand
CAGATAGTCCATAGGGGTTACGTCCTGGAGCAGACTATCGCGGAGGTGTGCTATGTCGACGCTCGTGGCATTTGCCTGCAGTTTTTCTTCTGCTCCCTGCATAAACTCCTCGAACCGCGACTTCTCTACATCAAACTGAAACATGGGTCGTTCGTTGTTGACAAATCGTACGGAGTGAAGTCCAAAGCGCAGCGGGTCGATCTCTGTTATATGTAAGCCATAACAGGTGACAGAGGAAGACACCGCTCCACGAGCCCACACGCTGCTGTTAGTGCTAAACTTGAAAATATAGAATGCCGTCAGGTAGTAGTCTTCAAACCCATTGTCCAATATCGACTTCGATTCCCAAAGAAATCGTTGTTGTATAGCTTCAGGTAGCGGACTTCCATAGCGCAGTTTCAGACCAGCCAAGGTGAGCTTTCTAAATGTCTCGACATTCAACTGTTTCTTTTCTTCTTGATCTTTCGCCATTGGTGTAAGTTTTTTGTGATACATATATTATTTTCACGAGGCTTCCACGTGTTGAGTATCTGGCCTATATCTTTTTTGTGGTAATCTGTAGAACTCTGTGACGTTGAAGGATCCTCGCCCAAAGCATTGAGTATGCTCTGACGAATCCACCATACAGCGTATGGAATGAATTTGAATCCTTTCTGCGGATCGAACTTTCTTGCAGCTTCTTCAAGACGTTTATTACCTTCTTCAATGAGTTCTTATCATTCATATTTCTATAAAATATATGGTTATATAAATATATATATACGAATTCATTTTCTGGAGAAGGGCAAAAATGGCATTTTTGAGCCCTTTTTGGGCCTCTCGTTACGTTTATTTAACTTCTGTGTACGGATTTTCACTAAATTACAGTCGTTTTTGCATTTTTGAATTCTTTTCTGTCCGCACAAACTTTTGGATAAAAAGAAAGCGCAGACCCGTACCATAATTCCAGTAAGGCTCTGCACTGCCTCTATACCCTATGGGGAGTCTGAGCTATGCGCATACTCCAATGGGTATAGAAATGCTCTTCATTCTTTCGAGGGTGCAGATTCTACTGGAAATTGAGCAAATAAAAAGTCGTGCTCCGAAGAACACGTTGCAAAGATAAGTAAAATTTCTGAGATTATTACGTTTAGTTGATAAAAAATGTCACGCTATGTCCCTGTTTATTTATAGTATTGTGTACAGAAGTCGAGGTCTGCCTGACGGCTATATCCTAACATAATGACTTTTGCCTCTTGCGTTTTGTATCAAAATGGAAGGCGTTTCGATACAAAACGCTCCCCGTTTTGATACGAAACGCAACGACAGCTTGCTATACCGACCCCACCCCTAACCCCTCCCCTGGAAAGGGAGGGGAATGCCTCGCGACTCCTACTGCCGGTTCGTGAGCCTCTTGCTACCGGTTCGTGAGCCTCTTGCTACCGGTTCGTGAGCCTCCTACTACCGGTTCGTGAGCCTCTTGCTACCGGTTCGTGAGCCTCCTACTACCGGTTCGTGAGCCTCCTACTGCCGGTTCGTGACCGACGAACTAACGGGTCGCGGGCCGACGGCGGTCAGGATCTCGACATTCGTTTTTTTCGCTATCTTTTGCTCTTTCTGCAAAAAAACGGGCGAAAATAGTGGTTGAATGAAAAAAAAGTTGTAACTTTGCAGCCCGAAATAATGTGTATATGTGTAGTCTTGAGCGCTTTAAGATTGATTTAAAGGGACTTACGGACGAGGCGAAGGCTTTGGACTATAGTCTTGACGATGCTTTCTTCGGAGCACTTGATGACGCTCAGGTGCAGGGCGGAGCGTTGCACGTGTCGGGGTCTATACGCAAGGCCGTCGGCTTTTATGAACTCCTGCTGCACACTGAGGGCACGGTGCGCATTCCCTGCGACCGCTGTCTCGACGATATGGACCAGCCTATTGAGGCCGAGAGCCGTTTCGTGGTGAAGCTGGGCGCGGAAAACTCAGAGGAAGATGACGTCATCATCGTGGACGAGACAGAAGGAATGCTCGACACGTCGTGGCTCATCTATGAGTCGATTGTACTGGCCATACCCATCCAGCACGTGCACGCAACTGGTAAGTGCAACGCTGCTATGACGCAAGTTCTGGAAGAACTGTCGGCCGACCGAAGCGGCGATGCGGAGTCCACCCAGGCTATTGACCCCCGATGGGAAGCCCTTTTGAAACTGAAAGGTTGAAAAGTTTAAGAGTTTAAAAGTAAAACATTAAAAATTTATAGAATTATGGCACATCCTAAAAGAAGACAATCGAACACTCGTACCGCCAAGCGTCGTACGCACGACAAGGCAGTAGCTCCCACACTGGCTGTATGCCCCAACTGTGGCGCTTTCTACATCTACCACACCGTATGCCCCACTTGCGGCTACTATCGTGGCAAGGTTGCTATTAAGAAGGAGGACGAAGTAGCTGAATAATGGATAGGATAAACGCTGTCATCACCGGTGTTGGTGGCTATGTGCCCGACTACGTTCTGACGAACGAGGAGCTGTCGCGCATGGTGGACACCAGCGACGAGTGGATTATGACGCGCGTGGGCATCAAGGAGCGCCGCATCCTGACCGAGGAAGGCCTCGGCACGAGCTACATGGCGCGCAAGGCAGCCAAGCAGCTGCTGAAGAAGACGGGCGTTGACCCCGACACGATTGATGCGCTCATCGTCACCACCTCGACGGCTGATTACAAGTTTCCATCGACCGCCAGCATCGTGCTGGGCAAGCTCGGACTGAAGAATGCCTATGCATTCGACTTCTGGGCTGCTTGCTGTGGCTTCCTCTATGCGTTAGACCAGGCCGCCATGATGATTCAGAGCGGCCGGATGAAGAAAATCATCGTGATTGGCGCCGACAAGATGTCGTCGGTCGTCGACTACAAGGACCGCCAGACCTGTGCCCTCTTCGGCGACGGTGCTGCCGCTGTGCTCGTAGAGGCTACCGAGGAGCAGAACATCGGCGTGATGGACTCCTACTTCCGCTGCGATGGCAAGGGACTTCCCTTCTTGCACCTGAAGGCCGGAGGCTCTGTCTGCCCGCCCAGCCACTTCACGGTAGACCATCGGCTGCACTACCTCTATCAGGAAGGGCGCACGGTGTTCCGCTATGCGGTGACGAACATGAGCGACGACTGCGCCCTGATTGCTGAGCGCAACAACCTGAACAAGGACAACATCCACTGGGTAGTGCCTCATCAGGCCAACATGCGCATCATCGAGGCCGTGGCCAAGCGACTGGAGCTGCCCATGGAGCAGGTGATGGTGAACATTGAGCACTACGGCAACACTTCGGCGGCAACCATTCCGCTGGCGCTGTGGGACAACGAGGCCAAGCTGCGCAAGGGCGACAACATGATATTCACCGCGTTTGGCGCCGGCTTCGTTCACGGAGCAAGTTATTACCGATGGGCCTATGACGGACAGTAAGATGCACAAAGCAGGATTCGTAAACATCGTTGGTAATCCCAACGTGGGTAAAAGTACGCTCATGAACCAATTGGTTGGTGAGCGTATTTCGATTGCGACGTTCAAGGCACAGACGACGCGTCATCGCATCATGGGCATCGTCAATACCGACGACATGCAAATCGTGTTCAGCGACACCCCCGGCGTGCTGAAGCCCAACTACAAGCTGCAGGAGTCGATGCTCGCCTTCTCGGAGGGTGCCTTGCAGGATGCCGACGTGCTGCTCTACGTGACCGACGTGGTGGAGAACCCCGAGAAGAACATGGACTTCCTGGAGAAGGTGCGCAAGATGCAGACGCCCGTGCTGCTGCTCATCAACAAGATTGACCAGAGCGACCAGCAGAAACTGGGCGACATCGTGGAGAAGTGGCATCAGCTGCTGCCGAATGCCGAAATTCTGCCCATCTCGGCGAAGAACAAGTTCGGAGTGGACCTGCTGCTGAAGCGCATTCAGGAGCTGCTGCCCGAGAGTCCTGCCTACTTCGACAAGGACCAGCTGACCGACAAGCCTGCCCGCTTCTTCGTGTCGGAAATCATACGCGAGAAGATACTGCTCTACTACGACAAGGAGATTCCCTACTCGGTAGAGGTGGCCGTGGAGCGCTTCAAGGAGACGGAGCGAAGCATTCACATCAACGCCGTCATCTATGTGGAGCGCGACTCGCAGAAGGGCATCATCATCGGCCATCAGGGCGTGGCCCTGAAGAAGGTGTCGACCGAGGCCCGCAAGGCGCTCGAGAAGTTCTTCGACAAACCGATCTATCTGGAGACCTACGTCAAGGTCGACAAGGACTGGCGCTCGTCGGAACGCGAGCTGAATTTGTTTGGATATAACCCTGAGTAGAATATGAATAGACTGACGAAACTATTGATGGCTGTCTGCCTGCTGACAGGCTGCGGACAGAAACCGGCTGCCGACAGCAAAAGCGCTGAGGCAGAAGAGCAGGCTGCGCCCACGGCTGTCGAAGCCGTAGAGACAGAGACTGCTGACGAGACTGCCGTTGAGGACGCCGACGAAGCTGCGACGCCAACCGATGGCGACGAGGCTTCGGGCACGAAGTTCTTGGGCAAGATTGGTCCCTTCGACGTGACGCTCACGATGGGCAACCCCGCTGAGGTAGACGAGGGCGACGAAGTGGGCAGCTACTACTACAACGACCGCTCTGCCACGAAGTTTGTGCTGAAGCTGAAGCACTTCGAGACCGTCAATCTGAGCGGAACAATGCAGGTGGTGCTCGACGAATATTCGCCGAAGGGCAACCACACGGGTACGTTCGACGGCCATCTGCAGGGCCGTGGCGGCGGATATGCCGGCACGTTCACGAATGCAAAGGGAGAGACATTTACATTTGATTTGATGGAGCAATAAGAATATGGGAAACTTAGTAGCGATTGTAGGAAGGCCCAACGTGGGCAAGTCGACACTCTTTAACCGCCTGACCAACTCGCGCCAGGCCATCGTGAGCGATGAGGCCGGCACCACCCGCGACCGCCAGTACGGCAAGTGCGAGTGGAACGGACGCGAATTCTCGGTCGTCGACACAGGCGGCTGGGTCGTCAACTCCGACGACATCTTCGAGGAGGAAATCCGTAAGCAGGTTATTGTGGCTACGGAAGAGGCCGACCTCATTCTCTTTCTCGTTGACATACGCAACGGGCTGACCGACTGGGACGAGGACGTGGCTAACATCCTGCGCCGCTCTAAGCTACCCGTCATGCTGGTGGCCAACAAGGCCGACGACAACAAGCAGCTCTACGACCAGTACGAGTTCTACAAGCTCGGACTGGGCGACCCCATCTGCATCAGTGCAGCTACCGGCTCGGGCACGGGCGACCTGCTCGATGCTGTGGTGGCGACGCTGAAGACCGACAACGCCGACGAGCTGCAGGACAACACGCCCCGCTTTGCCGTCGTGGGCCGTCCTAATGCAGGCAAGTCGAGCATCATCAACGCCTTCATTGGCGAAGACCGCCACATCGTCACCGATATTGCCGGCACCACCCGCGACAGCATCTACACGAAGTACGACAAGTTCGGCTTCGACTTCTACCTTGTCGACACGGCCGGCATACGCCGCAAGAACAAGGTGACCGAGGATCTGGAGTTCTATAGCGTCATGCGCAGCATCCGTGCCATCGAGAACAGCGACGTCTGCATCCTGATGATTGACGCCACGCGAGGCATTGAGGCTCAGGACATGAACATCTTCCAGCTTATTCAGAAGAACAACAAGAGCCTCGTGGTCGTGGTCAACAAGTGGGATCTGGTCGAGGACAAGTCGCAAATTGCCATTACGACCTTCGAGAATGCCATCCGCAACCGCATGGCTCCCTTCGTCGACTTCCCCATCATCTTCGCCTCGGCAGTCACCAAGCAGCGCATCTTCAAGGTGCTCGAGACGGCCAAGCAGGTCTATCTGAACCGCAAGGCCCGCATCGGCACCACCAAGCTCAACGAGGTGATGCTGCCCATCATCGAGGCCACGCCGCCTCCCTCAATCAAGGGTAAGTACATCAAAATCAAGTACGTGAGCCAGGTGCCCGACACGCAGATTCCCACCTTCATCTTCTACGCCAACCTGCCGCAGTACGTGAAGGAACCCTACCGCCGCTTCCTTGAGAACAAGATACGCGAGAACTGGACGCTGACGGGCACGCCCATCAATGTCTTCATTCGTCAGAAGTAAGCGATGCGCAAGCTCCTGTACCTACTCGTAGTCATAGCTTTGGCGGCTTGCGGAGCCGATGCCCCCTCAGCCGGGGAGCGGGCTTCGCAGGCCGCCAAGGTTTACTACGACGAGCTGCTGGCCGGCCATTACGACCAGTTTCTTGATGCCCGGGCCGGCGTCGAGGGCATTCCCGCAGGCTATCGCGAGCAGTTGCTCGCAGGGCTCCGCCAGTTCATGGCACAGCAACAGGATGCCCATCAGGGCATTCAGTCGGTCGAGGTCAGCACTACTACCCAGCCTTGTCTCGACTCAACCCTCAACATCATGCAGGTTTTCCTCATGCTCAGCTATGGCGACAGTACGCATGAGGAAATTGTGGTGCCCATGATAGAGCAGAATGGGGAGTGGAAAATGAGATGAAGATGAAAGATGGAAAAATCATCTTTCATCTTTTTCGTGTCTGATGGCCTGTCGCATCTCCTTCAGCAGGTCTGAGGCGAAGATGAAGTCGGTGAGCCGTTTGTTGGTAGAGCCCATGATATCGGCCGAAACGCCTTGCCATTCCTTGTGACCTTCGTAGATGAAGATGATGTTCTCGCCAATGCCCATGACCGAGTTCATGTCGTGGGTGTTGATAATCGTCGTCATGTTGTACTCGTGGGTAATCGAGTGCAGCAGCTCGTCAATCACCAGCGACGTCTTCGGGTCGAGTCCTGAGTTGGGCTCGTCGCAGAACAGGTATTTGGGGTTCAGCGCAATGGCGCGAGCAATGGCCACGCGCTTCTGCATGCCGCCGCTTATTTCGCCCGGGAACTTCTCTTCGGCGCCCACCAGGTTCACGCGGTCCAGACATTCCATGGCCCGTTTCTGCCGCTCGCGCAGGTTCATCGACGAGAACATGTCGAGCGGAAACATCACGTTCTCCAGCACCGAGAGCGAGTCGAAGAGGGCAGCACTCTGGAATATCATGCCCATTTCGCGACGCATCATCACCTTTTCTTTTTTCGACATGCCCACGAAGTCGCGCCCGTCGTAGAGCACCTGTCCGCTGGTAGGTTCGAGCAGTCCTACGAGGTTCTTCATGAGTACCGTCTTTCCGCTTCCGCTCTGTCCGATAATCAGGTTGGTCTTACCGTCATCGAACGTTGTCGAGATGCCCTTCAGCACCTCCTTGTCCTCAAATCGCTTGTACAGGTCTTTTACTTCTATCATGACAGCAACTGGGTTAGGAAAACGTCGGAAAAAAGAATGAGCACACTCGAGCAGACCACGGCATCAGTCGACGCCTTGCCCACGTTCACGCTGCCGCCCTCAACGGTATAGCCGAAGAAAGCGGGCACGCTCGAGATGATGAATGCGAAGAACTGGCTCTTGATGATCGACATCCACAGGAACCAGGGCACGAAGTCGTGCTGCAGTCCCAGCGTCAGGTCGTCGGGTGGCATGATGTGGCCTATGTAGCTCGTGCCGTAAGCACCTACGATGCCCATGGCCGACGAGAAGACCACGAGGATGGGCATGATGGTGAGCATGCCCAGAATCTTGGGGAGAATAAGGTAGGATGCTGAGTTGACGCCCATGATTTCGAGTGCGTCAATCTGTTGCGTCACCCGCATGGTGCCTATTTCCGAGGCGATGTTCGACCCCACCTTGCCTGCCAATATCAGGCACATGATGCTCGACGAGAACTCCAGCAGCATGATTTCGCGGGTGGTGTAGCCCGCCACCCATCGTGGCATCCACGGGCTTTCAATGTTCATCTTCATCTGAATGCAAATGACGGCACCGATGAAGAACGAGATGAGCAGCACAATTCCTATGGAGTTGACGCCCAGCTGGGCCATCTCCTTGACGTATTGTTTTGCAAACATCCTCATGCGTTCAGGCATTGCGAATGTCCTGCCCATCAGCATCAGGTATCGGCCGAACGACGTCAGCCATTTCTGTATCAGCATACTATCTTGACAGTTTGTTTCGCCTGCAAAGTTACGAAGTTTTTGCGAGATGAGCGAAGGATTTCCTAAAAAATGCCTCCTTCGCTCCCTACTTCGCAAACTTCAGTCCCTCTACGTGCGTTACTCCGTTTTTCATCGTAGCTTCTACCACGCGGCCTCCTGTGGCGTGCAGCCGGAAGCATACGTCCCATTCGCGCGGCCATGCGGGGAAGAGCAGCAACTGGCCGTCGGGCGTCTCCTGCAGCAGCATCTCCTGCAGCCCTATCATGCCGCTGCCGCCCCAGTTGTGGTCGGGACTCCAGTCGAAGCCGGGGCCCCAGAAGGCGGGAAAGCGATAGGGGCCGTCGGCCAGCTTCAGCTCGCACAGGCGGCGGGCCTCGTCGGTCAGCCCCAGGCAGGCAGCCCAGATGTTGTCTTGTTTCCACCCAATGTGCGAGCGGAACTTCAGCGCGAGCGTGTCTTGCTGATAGGTCTTGACGGCCACGTCGAGCCCGGGGCGCCCCAGGCCGTAGATGCGCCAGGGAAACACGGGGTAGAGCTGCGTGGTCTCCACGTTCTGAACGCGCTCATAGTGCAGGGCGGGCGCTATCATGCCGTCGCGCAGCGTGATGTCGGGCAGGCGGGCGAGCAGCGCGGTGTCGCCCATGGCGCGGGCCACGGTGCGCAGGGCGGCGATAGTAGAGACGGAGTTGTAGGCTCCCTTGAAGGTCTCGCCTCCCGAGCCGGGATAGAGTATGAGTTTTCCGTCAGCGTCGAGCCGCTTGGCGCCTCGCCGGTCGGCCAGATACTGGTAGTGCTCGTCGAAGAAGGTGAGGCAGGAGCGGATGAGCGGCAGGTAGCGGTCGATGTTGATGCCGCCATAGTCGCGGGCCAGCAAGGCCATCATGCAGAACTCCAGGCAGGTGTCCCATTCATATTCGAGCCAGGCGTTGCGCTCCATGCCGGGATCGAAGCCCTCAGGGCGCTTCTTGCCGTACTCGGCGGGGTTGGGCAGTCCGAAGTTCTCGAGCTGCTCGGTGAAGCAGGCGCCGCCGTGATGCCAGTAGACTTGCGAGCGCAGCTCGGCGTTGGGCAGGCAGCGCAGGTAGAAGTCGAGCTGGGGCTGCAGCAGGTCGTAGTCGCCGCTCTTGAGCAGGGGCCAGTAGACGAGCCGCTGGTTCTGCGCTGTGTGGACGCCGCCGCCCCAGTTGCGGAAGTCGGGCGACAGTCTGTACTCCTCGCCTTCCTTGACGTACTGGGGGTCGAAGGTGAAGAGTCCGCCATTGAACTTCGTGGGCCACTGACCTCGCGCGTTGCAGCCCAGCATGTAGCGGAAGAGGGTGTAGTTGCGCAGCATGTCGGCCAGCGGCGACGCGTCGGAAAGGGGCTCGATGTAGCTGCGCTGCCAGAACTCATGCCACCACTGGCGGCTGGCCTGGTGGTCGCGACGGGGGTCGACGAGCTGTTCTGTCTGGCTGAGCGCTGCCTGCCACTGCTGCAGGCTGCCCTGCAGGGTGGCCATGGCTATCTGCAGGTGATGGCGCTGGGCGGGCTTGGCCGACCGGTAGTGCCAGCCGTCGGCCTGCCGGCCGGCAAAGACGAAGTCGCGGCCCCGCAGGCGTCCGCCGAAGGTGAGGTTGCGCAGCGGATTGTACATCTGCTGCTTCACGTGCTCCATCTGCTGCTGTGCTACCACATCGTCGAAGATGGTGTGCTCGGGGTTGCGGTGGAAGAAGGTGAGGGCATGCTCGGTGGCTGCTATCGAGTCGCGACGGGTAGTGAGACCTGCTGGCGCTGCAAACTTCCACGACGACTGGAAGGCCTCGCGCTTCGTGAGCAGGTGGTCGGCTGTGCGCCAGCTTTCGTAGGTCACTTCCACGTCGGTTTCCTGCTTCTCGCTCTCCACCATTACGTGGACCACGGGCTTATTTACATCGGCCCAAAGCGTCACCCAGAGACCGCCGTCGCCGATGACCATGTAGCCTTCGCTCAGCCGCAGCGTCTGCCGGAAGCGGCGCCAGTCGAACGGGCGCGAGGTGTGCAGGCGGAAGCGTCCCAGCTTGAGCAGCGTGTTGTTCTCGTCGAAGCATCCTGAGCGTGAGAGGTAGAACACGACGTCGCCCGTCTGCTCCTCTACCCACACGTTCATGCCCACGTCGCCTCCACCCACGGGCATCGACTCCGACGAGTTGTGGCTGGGCGACGTCCAAACATAGTCGGCCGGCCCAGCCCATACTTGCAGGCAGGCCAGCAGACCAATCATCAGTATTCGCCATTTCTTCATGTAATAATGACGAAACTCGTCGCGAATTGTCGCCACGCGAACTATTTCTTGTTCACCTTCTTCTGCGTCCTTCCGTCCTTGTAGCGGACGATGTTGAGGCCGTGGCGTGGGGTGTCGGTTTTGTAGCCGCCCAGGGTGAAGATGGCGGTTGGCACCTCGCCAGACGCTATTGCGCCGATGCCACTGTCGCCCGTCAGCGTGAATGCCTCGGTAGCAAGGGGAGTCCACAGGCCGTCGGTGCCTTTGGCACGTACGCTTAGCGTATGTTCGCCCTGCGACAGGCCCGACAGCTGCACCTCGAAGGTAATGAGGTCGCCTGCACTGGCAGGCAACGGCACGGACGTTGCCTTGCCCTGACCTGGGTCACGGTCGTCGAAGTAATACTCTATAGCTGCAAGTCCGGCACGACGGCACACAAAGAACGGACGGCTGACGGTGACAGACCACTGGGCCTCCTCGTTGCGACTGCGCACATAGAGCACATGGGCACCAGTAGGCAGCTCGCCCAGGTCTATGACCAGATGGTTAGTCCCCTTCTCAATCTCCTTGACAACCGTTCCCTTGCCATAACCAGGGTCGCGGTCGAAGAAATACTCAACGAAAGGCTCGGCAGGCTCGTGGGCAATGATGAGGAACGAACGGCTCGTGACCGAACTCCACAGGCCATCGGCCCTGCGGCCACGCACATTGAGGAGGTGGGTGCCAGCCTGCAAGCCCGCTGTGGGCAGGGTGCTGACAAGCGAATCCATGCCAACGGTAAAGTCGGACAAACGCGTTGCCTTTCCGAAGCCTGGGTCAGCGTCGTCGAAGAAATACTCCATTGCGACGAACTGCTCCTGGCGCACAGGACTGACGTAGAGCGGACGGCTGACGGTGCCCGACCACTTGCCGCCATCGTCGGCAGAGCGCACATAGAGCATGTGGGCACCTGCCTTCAGTCCCTCGATGGAGAGCACAAAGTGCAGGGTGTCGGTACTGATGCGCTCCAAAGGAATGCCCTTGCCATAGCCAGGGTCATGGTCGAAGAAATACTCGGCTGTCGTTGGTTCGTGCGTCAGCGTGTCTTGCTGCTGCTCGATGGTGAAGTTGTAGCTGTAGACGGGAGTCCACTTACCATTGGTGCCTTGCAGCTGACAGTTGAACGTGTGCTGTCCAGCACCTTGATTGGCCAGGCTGACGGTCAGTTCTACCGAAGCCCCACTGATGGCCTTTTCGGCAGCCATCAGCGTGTCGTTGTCAATCCAATAGCTGATGCGGGCTGGGCGCACGACCTCTGTCGCAAGGAACAGATAGCGATTGACGGCACCCCACACGCCATGCTTGTCGCACGCGCGTATGTTATAATAATGAATGCCTGGTGTGAGCGTGGCCACGCTCACCGAGTCCATGATGTCGCCACCCGAGTATGTACGGACGGTGCGACCCTCATAGTCGCCATCGAGCCAGCTTTCATAGCGCACAGCCCCCCGCTCGCCTGCCATGCCTGGCACCACGAAGAGGTAACGATTGACGGCACTCCAAACTCCATGTCCATCCTGCGTTCGGATGTTGTAATAGTGCAGGCCAGGTGACAATTTGCTCACGTCGGCACTCAGACTGATGTCGCCAGCCGTATGCGCCCCCAACGTGCGACTGCGATAGTCGCCGTCGAGCCAATATTCGCAGCGAGCCATGTTGCTACTGCCCGCCATGCCTGGCACCACGAACAGATAGCGGCCCACTGCTCCCCACTGGCCATTTGCATCCTGCGTTCGGATGTTGTAAAAATGCAGGCCAGGTGACAGCGCAGACACATCAATACTCTGGCTGATGTCTCCGCCACTATATGCCGCTATGGTGCGATGGTTGTAGTTGCCATCGAGCCAAGCCTCATAGCGTTGGGCACTGACAGATGCCACTACAGCCACAAGCATCAAGATGATATGCAATAATCTTCTTTGCATAGTCAAAAGTCTTTTATTCTGTTGCCACTTTCAGCGTCACGTTCAGTTGCCGCGTCTCTGGGTCTACACGAAGTACACTTTCCTTCACGCTGATACCTTCGGGTTCGAGTGAATATGGAGTGTAGCCACCTTCCACTCCAACAGCAGAGCCATCAGTTCCAAGATACCCTTCTGTCAATAACTCATCTTTAGTAATGCCGAAAGTCGGGAAATCATTTAGATATTGGTCTGTTTTGATTGTAAAAGGCTTATTATAGCAATTATGCATAACGTTTCCTTTGCTTAAGGCATTCGCAATGTTGTATTGTCTATACGCACCCTCAATTGCCACAGAACTTGTAGCGGTATTAAGTAACGTGTTAATAAACGTATTGTTTATCATGCCTCCTGGGTTTGTGTTACCATAACTTGCGCCAATGATACAATTTGTATAGGTTGCCGCCCATGAGCAATTAAAAGACAAGCAAGCAATGTTACAATTAAGGAATTTTATGTCATAACCCTCAGCGTAGGGCTTCGTTATGGAACTTCTTTTGCCCAATATCAAAATGACAGAATTGACAATTGTCGCACTTTTAATCTCAGGAGTCCCTTTATCGACCTGTGTACCAAATTGATTCAAATAACAGCGGTCTATCTTAACGTCATGCGCCTCGCATCCATTTCCTTGAAACCATTTTTCCACCCAGACTTTTCTTAGGCTCACGCCTTTTGCATCTTTCATAATTTCTAAGGAGCCAGCCACCTTTACAGCATCGAGCAGATGACGTGTCAGTGTGGGATTACCATCAATAGCGACTTTTACGTTTCCACCAATTTTGCAGACATCAGCACCTGCACCAATGATGCAAACATCCTTGTCGATTGTCAGCGTGTCGCCTGAAATAAGGAAGGCACCCTCGCTCAACGTAATTGTATCTCCAGCCACCGCCTCATTAACCGCCTGCTGCAACTGGTCTGCATCGAAACTCTTGCCCTGTCCATTGTGCAGCAGCAATGCCTGGGCACGGGTATCGGCATAGGTTTGTACACCAGCGAATAATAATCCTATGAAGAATAATGATATCTTTTTCATGCTCTTTTTCTATTTTATGGGTTCTACTTGTTTGCTCCTAACTTCAATGTCACTTCCATTGTGCCGCCCTCTTCTACCGATGTCGGGATGGTCAGTTCCTCAATCATTGGCCCTGCGGGAATACCAGAGACCACATAGGGGTCGTTGCCAGCAAAGGCGCCATAGTCGTAGGCTTCCTGCGGCAGGAGGCTGTCGCGCACATCCTTGTCGGTCTGGATGTCCTGATAGCCGTCGCCCACCCAGTAGTTATCTGAATAGGTGTTATCCTTATCACCTTTGACATATGCCTCGTCATTAAACTGGTTCTTCTCAATCTTACAATTATACGAGTTCCAGAAGCTCTCGCCCCAGTGGGCGAACGAGGTATTGTAGGCAATATAAGACTCACTGACTCCCTGACAGCTTATGTTGCCGAAGATGTTGTTGGTAATCTGATGGTAATAGGAATGCCCGTAGCCAGAGCCCACGTTGCCACCAAGCATGTTCTGGTGTATCACGCAGTTGTTGATGTTGCTTTCCATGCTGATGTTGCCAGCCACCCGACACCTGGTGACGATGGTCTTGGCTCCATTTATCACCACTTGGGCCGTTATGTTCATCCCCATGACGACGCAGCCTTCGGCCTGCACATTGACCTCGTTGATGGTGGCTGCATGGGCACTTTCGGTGTCAATGCCGTTCTCTCTGAGCCAGTAGCCCGGGCCTATGAGCACCAAACGCTTGTTGAGCGTTGCAGCATCGTAGTCTACCGACGTTCCGTCCACCATAATGGTGTCGCCCTCAGCCGCAGCCTTAACGGCATCATTGACGTTTTTGTAGGGTGCCGAGGCATCTACATTGTTCACTCTCAGCACTGTTGCATGGGCAGCAATTCCCACGAAAGCAAGTGCGGCCAGAAGATAGAGTTTCTTTTTCATACTTGATTGTTCGTTATTGGTTTTATTCATTTGTCCTTCCTTTTCGCTCGGTGTTCAGCTACAGAACACCTGCAAAAGTACGAACTTTTGGCGAAACGGCCAAATTTATCAAGAGAAAAATCGGCCTTACTCCTTTTCTTCACTCCTTAGCCTAACCACAAGAGGCTGATGAGCAAACTCAAAGGCGTGCTGAGCGAACTCAAGACGGCACTGAGCAAGTTCAAGAGGCTGATGAGCGAACTCTTTCTTTTCGTTTTTTTGCACAAACGAATGTTTTATCGGCAAAAAAGTTGTACCTTTGCAGGCAAATAACGAAACAAAAGATAGAGAGAATGGCACTGATTAAATCTTACAGGGGACTTTCGCCTAAGTGGGGAAAGGACTGCTACTTTAGCGAGAACGCCACGATTGTGGGCGATGTGACGATGGGCGACGAGTGCTCGGTGTGGTTTAATGCGGTGGTGAGGGGCGACGTGGCTCCCATCACCATAGGCGACAGGACGAACGTGCAGGACGGAAGCTGC
>CACXYH010000061.1 GCA_902771785.1 uncultured Prevotellaceae bacterium | reverse complement strand
TCGGATATTTTGAGGAAATCGGGTGCAGAATGTGCAGTATATGCTCATAATGTTTCCCAAATGTTTCCCAGATTCGCCGTAAAGTGCTGATAATCAGTTACCGTTAGCCGCCGCACAGGCTGCTGTGGAAGAATAATCATCACACTCATATAATGTGTAAGGGACTTGCTCAAAAGTAGGCAAGTCCCTTACTTCTGTATTCACCATACGGCTTCTGTTTTAAAGGGTGCCTATTTGTATCGTATTATGCTTAGTCTGCAAATGTCCAAAACCCGATGAGTCGACATTGGGCTTGGGACGAGTCATCATACCGGACTATGGTCTGCTGCAACTGCACAGCTTGGGCATAGAGGCTGCGGAGGTGGGTGCGGTATTGCAGACGAAGATTGTCTGCCTGCTGAGAAACAAAAGAGATGCCAGTACTTTTCATTAAACTACACACGAAACGGCACTTCGGGACCGACGAAACGGCACTTCGAGACCGACGAAACGGCACCTCGAGACCGACGAAACGGCATCTCGAGACCGACGAAACGGCACTTCGAGACCGACGAAACGGCACCTCGAGACTCACGAAACGGCACCTCGAGGCACACGAAACGGCACCTCGAGACTCACGAAACGGCACTTCGGGACCGACGAAACGGCAGATTCAGAAGACGAAGCAGAGGGATGCATACAGCTGGGCGGCGAGCACGTAGAGCAGTAGCAACGGTGCAGAGAACGCAACACCCTGCGTCATTGACGTAAAGATATCAGTAAGCGAGCGGAAGGTTCCTGCCATCAGACCGTAGGCTACAGAGAAGAGCAGCAGGCCGAAGGCGATTGCAGGAACAAGTCCGCGACTGAAAGCCGAAGGCCACAACGCTCCGTCGGCTGAGAGCAACACAGCATGCGGCGACATGATGAGCAGCGCGAGGAGGGCTACATAGATGATGAAGAGAAAGACGGAGAGCCTAAGTGCTATTCGGTCGCGATAGACGTGCGTGCGGAAATGAAGCACGCCGCATTTACGGACAGCCCCATAGGCGATGGAAAGCAGCAGCAGCCAAACGAGCAACGGCGTCTGGACAACCTCGCTGAAGCTGCCGAAGAACCAGCGGATGCCCTCGCTCGACAGCATAGAGCGCACGCCCTCCGTCATCATAGCCGACAAGAGCCACGAGAGCAGGAACAGCAGCAGCTCAGCTACGACCAGCAGCAGCGCCACCCAGGAGAGGAGCCTTGGGGCTCTGACTAAGAGCTTACTCCTCATCGGGTTCCAGGTTGTCGATATCGATGATGCGCAACTCGAGTGCACGCACCACCAGACGGGTAGCATTGACAGAGCCGCGAGCATCGGGCAAGAGCTTCTGTATCAGCTCGTTCTGCCGCTTCTCCAAACTCTTCACGCCGAAGGGCATTCCTCGCAGGTTGGTGATTTGCTCTTTGGTATAACCCAAAGCCAGATGACGCAGGAAGCGCTCATCGTATTCGTCGATTTCGTAGTCGACAAGCGCCTCCTGCTTCGCCAACTGCGACCCCACGCTTCGCTTGAAGCGCTCCACGATTTTGCGCAGGATGGGCTCGTTGAACACCAGCTGCTTGCCGTCCATCACGCTCGACACATCGTGACGGGTCAGCAGTTCGCCCGTCTTCAGGATAATGCCGTCGGCGCCTGCGTCGAGCACGTCGACCCACAGCTTCTCATTCAGAATCTCGCCCGTAAAGATGAGCACTTTCACCTGCGGATGCATCTCTTTGGTAGAGCGGCAAATCTCTACGCCGATAGTGGTGCTGCCGCCGAGCCCGAGGTCGAGCAGCACGAGGTCGGGCAGCTGTTTCTTCAGCACGCGCCAGTATTCCGACTCGTTGCCGGCTGTGCCTATAATCTCGGCTTCAGGTATCTCGTTGCGGATAATACCTTCCGTTCCCTTCAGCTCGAGGGGGACGTCTTCTACGATAATCACTTTAAAGTTTTCCATACGCTTTCCGAGGAAGTATTATGTTGATATATGTTTGATTTTCAATCGTTTCTGTCGTAATACTGCAGCCGAGTCTGTTGGTTGCCTCCCCATGTTCGCGCACAATCTGCCGACAAAGCAGATAGGGGATGTTCTCGACGGCCGAGACGAAGAGGTTGCGGTCGCTGCTGAGCTGAGGCATAGGCACCCTGCAAACTACGTATTTCTCGTCCTTCGGCTCGACACTCATGATGAGGTGCTTGTTGCCCTGCTCCTTAGCCAGCAGCTCGAAGAGATAGCCTACGAGGTTCTCGTCGCCCAGGATTTCGTGGTCGAGCGGCTTCAGATGAAGGGCCACTCGCTCTACCTGACGCATAGCCTGCTCGCTGAGAATGCCGTAGAGCTCGCGATAGTAGGCTACTACCTCAGCAAGCGACTGGAGGTCGCCCTCGTCGAGCAACTGACGGATGCGGCTGGGGTAGTACATCGTCTCGTGCTTCAGCGTTGAGAGACAGTTGTCGAGAACGGCATTCACCACATGCAGGTTGTCGGCTTCGAGCTGCGCGCGCCTCACTTCGTCTTCGGCGAGCTCGATGCTGAGCATCTGCTCGTCGACCGACGCTTTCGACTGTCGCAGGGCGTCGCTTATCTGCGTGACGATGGTCTGCAGCTGCGGCGGAAACTTCTCGTCGGCCAGCGCCTGAATGCGTTGCAGCTTGTCGGCCGAAGGGGCTTCGTCGAGCAGGATGGTGCCCATAGCCCTCACACGCTCCACGCAGAAGCGATAGTAGAGCTGATGACGATAGTAGAGCAGATAGTAGGCGGGCAGGATGGCGATGAGCACCAGCACCAGCATGATGACGGCGATAGTGCGGTCGGTTTGCGACTGCTGCATTCGGCGGCAGTATTCGTCGAGCGAGGCGTCGGCCGAGAGTTCCTTATAGAGCTGCGTGTAGATTCGGTTGTTGTAGTTGTAGAGCTGCCACTCGTGCAGCGCGAGCGCAGCTACGGCGGTCTCGTTGCGCATGTCGAGCAGCGTCTGGTAGTTGGTCGTGAGGCTGTCGTGCAGCCAGTTCACTTCGGCCGCAATCACCGATGGGTCGCCCAGCATGAGGAGCGTGTCGCTGCCCTGCGGATAGCGCCTGCGATAGTACTGATTGAGGCTCTGCCGGCAGGAGTCGGCAAAGAGCAGGGTGCGCTCGTAATGACGATGGACATTGGAGAAATAGGCCGAGTCGGCATAGACGTGGGCTTGCGCCAGGAAATCGTCGTCGGCCGCCTGAGCAGCTGTTGCGAAGCCTAAGGAGATGAGCGCCAGCAGCAGGCGGGCAACGCCCTTAGGCAGGCGGAAATAGAAGCGGCTTCCCCTACCCTTCTGGCTCTCGGCCGCCAGCAGGCAGACGTCGAAGATGCGGCTCACCTTGCGGTATTTCTCGATGATTCCGCGACAGTTGAGGAGGCCGAACCCGTGTCCGCCGCTTATCTTGTGGTCGAAGATGTGAGCCAGCTGCTCGTCGTCCATCCCCTCGCCCGTATCGGCTACGGACACTTCTACATAGTCGTCGGTCTGCTGGGCGCTGATGCTGACGTTGCCGCCCTCGTGGGTGAACTTGCGGGCGTTGTCGGCGAGCGTGCTGAGCATGAAGAGCGTGAGCACGCGGTCGGCCTTCACCCGAGCTGCGGTGGGCTCCACGCTGAGCGTGATGCCTCGCATCTGGAAGCCGGCCTTTCCTTTGGCCACGATGTCGAAGAGGGGTTGCAGCGGGAAGCTCTCTATGCGCAGGCTGAGCTCTCCCTGACGCAGCTGAATCCAGTGGGTGAGCACGTCGTTGCACTCATTGATTTTGTCGGTCAGCTCGCGAATGTATTCTATGCGCTCGTCGCGCGCCTTCGTGGTTTCGCCCAGCCGTTTGGTTTCGTGGATGATGCGGTCGATGAACGGCGTGATATTGTTGACGAGGGCCACCTTTGAGCGCTGTTCCAGGTTGCGGCGTTCGTCGTTTCTGATGTGTAGTCGGCTCAGCTCCAGCTGCTCGCCCAGCTCCTCGTAGCGCTCCTGCAGCGAGGCTGCCTGCTGTCGGTTCTGCTGCTGCCAGTCGCGCAGGGGCTCGAGCAAGCGCTCCAGGTGCCCGTCGTGCTTGCGGCGCTGGTGCAGGTGATAGAAGAGCCACAGCAGGAACACGAGCAGTACGATGGCCAGCACGACGGCCAGCAGCATGAAGTTGAGCTGGGCAACGGTGTTGTCGAGCTGGCTGGCTCGCGCCTCGAGATAGCGGTCCTGTCGGGTTTGCTCCTGCAGGTCGAGATAGAGGTTGCGGTTGTGGTCGCTCTGCTCCTTGTCGTTGATGGCGGCATAGGCCACGCTGAGCTGTTCGCGTATGCTGGCCACGAGGTCAGGCGCCTGGTTGATGGTGCTGTCGGAGAGTGCCTGCTCGAGGTTGAAGAGCGTCGACTCGTAGTCGCCCACAGAGCGGTGACAGGCGGCGAGCGTGCGGTAGGCACCCGCTATCTGATAGACGTCGCCATACTCGCGGAAGGTGGCGAGCGCTCCGTCGGCGAGCCAAAGGGGCAGCTCGTCGAAGGGCACGTTCTCAGGATTGATGAACTTCATAGCCGGCAGGTTGTCGGCCATCAGTCGTTCGCGATACGCGGGCTCCAGCAGATGCTCGGCCAGCGCCTCGAGCGAGTTGGCCGCAAAGAAGGGGTAGTCGTGCTGTCGGGCCATCAGGAAGCAGCGCATCAAGTGGTCGAACTCCTGCTGGTTGATTTCGGCTTGCGTGCCTTGTGTGATGATGCCGCCTGCGCCGATGTTGTAGAGGTAGTTCAGGTATTGGGCGGTGTCGCTCTCTACGTCTTTGGGAATGGCCTGTAGCGACTCGATGGATTGCCGCTCGAGGCCTACATAATAATAATAGGTGGAGTTGACGATAGCCAGCTCGCTCTCGGCGTAGACGAGCCGGCGCTGCAGGCGCTCAGACAGCTGGCTGCGCTCTTCGTCGATTCGCTGTAGGGCTCGCAGGGCCAGCTCGCGGTGGTCGTAGAACTCGCGGTTGCGCGAGCGTCGCTGACAGAGTCGCATCTGCTGCACTTCGGCAATGAGCAGCTCCACCTGGTTGTCGGTGATGTCGATGACGGAGTCGAGCAGCAGCGATGCTTCGTCGTAGCACATGCGGATGGTGTTGACGAAGGCCAGGTTGTTGAGCGCTTCGGCCTGTCCGTCGCGATAGTGTTTCGAGTGGAGCAAAGCCTGTCGGGCGTAGTGCTCCGTAGAGTCGATGTTTCGGTAGTGATAGGCGTATGAAAGAGAATTCAGCTTGTCCACCTGCTGCCTATCGGAGGGTGAACAAGCTGAAATAAATAGCGTTATTGCAAGCAGCTTAAGCGCGTGCCTTAGCCACATAACCGAGTGCCTCCTTGCACTTGTCTGTGACGTACTGCCAGTCGCCGGCCTTCACCTTGTCGCTGGGGAAGAGCTTCGAGCCCATACCCACGCAGAAGACACCAGCCTTGAACCACTTCTGCAGGTTCTCCTCCTCGGGAGCAACGCCGCCCGTGACCATAATCTTCGACCAGGGCATAGGTGCCTTCAGGCCTTTCACCATGTTGGGGCCGACGACGTCGCCGGGGAACACCTTCGTCAGGTCGCAACCCAGCTCCTGGGCCTTGCCAATCTCAGAGACGGTCATGCAACCCGGGCAGTAGGGCACGAGACGACGGTTGCACACGGGGGCAATGTCGGGATTGAACAGCGGGCCAACGACGAAGCAGGCGCCCAGCTGAATGTAGAGGGCGGCGGTGGGAGCGTCGACCACAGAGCCGATGCCCAGTGCCAGCTCAGGGCACTCTTTGTCGGCCCACTTCACGAGCTCGCCGAACACTTCCTGTGCGAAGTCGCCGCGATTGGTGAACTCGAAGGCGCGCACGCCTCCTTCATAGCAGGCTTTAACGACGTTCTTGCAGGTCTCGAGGTCTTTGTTGTAGAACACGGGGACCATACCCGTGTCGCCGATTTTCTTCAGTACGGCGATTTTATCAAACTTTGCCATCTTAGGATTTTACAATTTTACGATTTTACAATTTTACAATTTAATACCACAACTGCAGACGCTTATGATTTTACAATTTTACGATTTTACAATTTTACAATTTAATACCACAGCTGCAATTTTACAATTTACTACAACTGCTGCAGATGTTTACGAGTTGAGACGATAGAACTAACGATGATACTCAATAATTCTTTGCATTCAGCATGCAATAAGAAAACCCGTTTTTCAGGAAGCATCTCCGACTCCATGATAACCTCGAGCCAATGACAAGTCTCATCCAGTTCTTCTTCCACCATTTTCAACTTATTCAAGAAATCTTTTTCCGACTTCCCAATACATGCTGCCCGATAGTTTGCTGCTGGTGAAGTACCAGAACGGACAATCTGCGAAGCTATGGCCCGTCCTGATACTGTATTGGGCATCGAATCCACCATTTTTATAATCCTTATCGAGAACATTTTGAATCTTTCTTTCAGTTCAAGTTCGGTCATGGTGGTAATCAATTGTCAAATTGTAAAATGGTGAAATTGTCAAATCAATCTACCGCTGCACTCGTCCGTTGGCATTGCCGCCTGCGAGGCTCTCTACCTCGTCGACGCTCACCAGGTTAAAGTCGCCGTTGATGGTGTGCTTCAGGGCGCTGGCAGCCACAGCAAACTCGAGGGCCTCGCCCTGCGTCTTCTTCGTGAGCAGGCCGTGAATGAGACCGCCGGAGAACGAGTCGCCACCGCCTACGCGGTCGATGATCGGGTTGATTTCGTAACGCTTCGACTGATAGAACTCCTTGCCGTCGTAGATCAGAGCCTTCCATCCGTTGAACGTAGCGCTGTAGCTCTCGCGCAGGGTCGACACCACATACTTGAAGCCGAACTCCTTCATCATCTGCTTGAAGATGCCCTCGTAGCCGGCAGCGTCTGTCTGTCCGCCCTCAACGTCGGCGTCGGGCTTGAAGCCGAGGCAGAGCTCAGCGTCCTCCTCATTGCCGATGCACACGTCGACATACTTCATCAGCGGGCGCATAATCGAGATGGCCTTCTCGCTCGTCCACAGCTTCTTGCGGAAGTTCAGGTCTACCGACACGCATACGCCGTGACGCTTGGCAGCCTCGCAGGCCAGGCGGGTCAGCTCAGCAGCCTTGTCGCTGATGGCGGGAGTAATGCCGCTCCAGTGGAACCACTGTGCACCCTCCATGATAGCGTCGAAGTCGAAGTCAGCGGGATCGGCCTCGGCAATCGACGAGTGGGCGCGGTCGTAAATCACCTTCGAGGGACGCATCGAGGCACCCGTCTCGGCATAGTAGAGACCTACGCGGTCGCCGCCGCGAGCGATGAACTGGGTGTTGACGCCATAGCGACGCAGGGCGTTGACGGCAATCTGGCCGATTTCGTGCTTGGGGAGCTTCGAAACGAAGTAGGCCTCGTGGCCGTAGTTGGCCACCGAGATGGCTACGTTAGCCTCGCCACCACCGGGGATGATGCGGAAAGACTCACTCTGGATGAAACGATCGTTGCCCTGAGGCGACAGGCGGAGCATAATCTCGCCAAGTGTAACAATTTTTGCCATTGTCTTTTTTCTCTTTTTGGTTTGAATTAGTATGGATTTGTTTTGTAGCTGCAAAGATACTAAATAATTTCGAACGCGCCAAATTATTTTGCAGAAAAAACACATAGCGCATGTCGCTGTTACGGCGTTACAGTGTTACAGTGTTACAGTTCTCGAAAAGCTATTTCGTACCCAGAAAATACTGCTATATTTATATATATATAAATATATATATAAATATAGAGCTATTTTTTGACTTCTGAAGTATCTGTTTTGCAACTGTAACACTGTAACAGGTGTAACATGTAGACACAAAGAGTGGCAAGCACCCGATGGGGTCGTTTCTCCCATAGATGCTTGCCTCTGCTGAAAAGGTGCTTTTGCCTCCGCTAAAGGGGGCGATTGACTCCGCTAAAGGGGGCGATTGCCTCCGCTAAAAGGTGCCGTTCATCCGCCTTGCATCGCATTCAGAAAGCACAAAGACGCCCCACCCCGCCCCGCTGGCAAGGCAAATGCCGCCAACGCACAGACAGTAAGGCGAAGAAAAAGAAGCCTTTGTGCTTTTTTGAGCGCGAAAAAGCAGAACTTATTTGGTGGTTTCATTTTTTATTTGTATCTTTGCAGAGAAATACGGAACAGACTTATGGCAACGAACAACATCAGAATAAAAGACATAGCCGAGCGGGCGGGCGTCAGCGTGGGAACCGTCGACCGAGTGCTGCACGAACGCCCCAACGTGTCGAAGAAGGCCCGCGAAAAGGTGGAGCAGGCGCTGGCCGAAATGGACTACAAGCCCAACATGTACGCCTCGGCGCTGGCCTACAACAAGAACTACACCTTCTACTGCGTGCTGCCCAAGCACGAGCAGGATGCCTACTGGGACGAGATAGAAGAGGGCGCTCAGGCCTGCGCCGACCAGCGACGCGACTTCGGCATCACGCTGAAATTCCTCTACTACGAGCGCTTCAATGCAGCCGCCTTCACACGCATGGTGCGCGAGTTCCTCACAGGCGAGTTCGACGGCGTGATCATCGTGCCCACCACGCTCGAACAGACAGCCCGCTTCACCGAGAAGCTGCAGGCAAAGCAAATACCCTACGTGCTGCTCGACTCGTACATGCCCGACCTGAAGCCCCTCTCCTTTTTCGGTCAGGACTCCTTCGCCAGCGGATACTTCGCAGCCAAGATGCTCATGCTCATTGCCAATAAGGAAAAGGAAATTGCGCTCATCAAGCAGACGCGCGACGGAAAGGTGGCCTCGAAGCAGCAGGCCAACCGAGAGACGGGATTCCGGCACTATATGGTAGACCACTACCCCGACATCAAAATCACCGAAGTAGACCTGCCGCTCGACGAGGAGCACGCTGACTACGACGACAAGCTCGAAAGCTTCTTCCAGAAGCATCCACACGTGCATCACTGCATCACCTTCAACTCGAAGGCCCACATCGTGGGCGAGTTCCTGCAGAAGAGCAACCGCCGCAACATTCAGATCATGGGCTACGATATGGTGCCCAAGAACGAAGCCTGCGTGCGTCAGGGGAGCATCTCCTTCCTCATCGCGCAGCACGCCTACCAGCAGGGCTACGCCAGCGTCGACGCACTCTTCAACGCCATCGTGCTGAAGCGCCAGGTGAACCCCGTGAACTACATGCCCATCGAAATCCTGACCAAGGAGAACGTGGAATTCTACCGCAGAACAGCAATCTGACAATACTAAAACAAATACAAACAAAAAAATGGAATTAGCAACTTATCTGAAAATTAACCCAGCCGACAGCGTCGTCGTCTGCCTGACAGCCAAGAAGAAGGGCGACATCATCGACGTAGACGGCAAGCAAATCATCCTGGCCGAAGACACACCCGCTGGTCACAAAGTGCTCATCAAAGACGTCTGCGAAGGCGAGAACATCATCAAGTACGGCTACCCCATCGGACACGCACGCAAGGACATGAAAGCCGGCGAATGGGTGAACGAGAACAACCTGAAGACCAACCTCAGCGGAACGCTCGAATACACATACCAGCCTGTAGGCGAGCAGCTTAACATCAAGCGCGAGAACCGAACCTTCAAGGGCTACGTGCGCAAGAACGGCGACGTAGGCGTGCGCAACGAAATATGGATTGTGCCCACCGTAGGCTGTGTCAACGGCATTGCCGAGCGACTCGTCAAAGAGCTGCAGCGCGAGACAGGAGGCGAGGGCGTAGACAGCATCTATGCCTGGCACCACAACTACGGCTGCTCACAGCTCTCCGAAGACCACGAGAACACGCGCAAGGTGCTCCGCGACATCTGCCTGCACCCCAACGCAGGAGCCGTGCTCGTGCTGAGCCTGGGATGCGAGAACAACCAGCCCGACGACTTCATGAAGATGCTGGGCGACTACGACAAAGAGCGCATACGCCTGCTCGTGACGCAGAAAGTGGAGGGCGACGAGGTGAAGGCAGGCATGCAAATCCTGCGTGAGCTCTACGACATCGCCCGCAAGGACAAGCGCCAGGAGGTGCCCGTCAGCAAGCTGCGCGTAGGCCTGAAGTGCGGCGGCTCCGACGGCTTCAGCGGCATTACGGCCAACCCGCTCGTAGGCGAATTCAGCGACTGGCTCGTGGCTCAGGGCGGAACCAGCGTGCTCACCGAAGTGCCCGAGATGTTCGGCGCCGAAACCATCCTCATGAACCGCTGCGAGACACCCGAGCTCTTCGAGCAGACCGTTTCGCTCATCAACAACTTCAAGAACTACTTCCTCTCTCACGGCGAGCCCGTAGGCGAGAACCCCTCGCCAGGCAACAAGGCAGGCGGCATCTCGACCCTCGAGGACAAGGCCCTCGGCTGCACGCAGAAGTGCGGACGCGCCCCCGTGAGCGGCGTGATGGAATATGGCGACCGCCTGCAGAATCACGGACTCAACCTGCTCTCGGCTCCCGGCAACGACCTCGTAGCATCGACGGCGCTGGCCTCCTGCGGCTGCCACATCGTGCTCTTCACAACAGGTCGAGGCACACCCTTCGGCACCTTCGTACCCACGATGAAGATTGCCACCAACCCCACGCTGGCCAAGAACAAGCCGCAGTGGGTCGACTTCTCGGCCGGACAGCTCATCGAAGGCCGCACGATGCAGGAGCTCGTGCCTGAGTTCATCGACAAGGTGCTCAGCGTGGCCAGCGGCGAGAAAGCCCGCAACGAAATGAACGACTACCGCGAAATATCTATCTTCAAGAATGGCGTAACGCTTTGAAGAAAGGTCTCATAGCACTATCACCACTTGTGGTGTTCATCACCCTGTACTTAGTCACGAGCATCATTGCTCGTGACTTCTACAAGGTGCCCATCACCGTAGCCTTCCTCCTCACCAGCATCTACGCCATCAGCATCATGCGGGGCGTGCCGCTGCGCAAGCGCGTCGACATCTTCAGTCGCGGAGCCGGCAACCCGCAGATGATGCTCATGCTCTGGATATTCGTGCTGGCAGGCGCCTTCGCCAATTCGGCCAAGCAGATGGGAGCCATCGACGCTACCGTCAACCTGACGCTCTCGCTGCTGCCGCCCAGCATGCTGCTGGCTGGCCTCTTTGTGGCCGCCTGCTTCATCTCGCTCAGCATCGGCACCAGCGTGGGCACCATCGTCGCTCTGACGCCTATCGCAGCAGGAGTGGCCACACAGACCGACACCAGCGTAGCGCTGATGACGGCCGTCGTCGTGGGAGGCTCGTTCTTCGGCGACAACCTCTCGTTCATCAGCGACACCACCATCGTGGCCACACAGACGCAAGGCTGCCGGCTGTCTGACAAGTTCAAGGTCAACTCGTTCATCGTCGTGCCAGCCGCGCTGGTCATCCTCCTCGTCTACGTGTTCATGGGCAGCGGCGTAGCCGCTCCGCAAGCCGTCGGCGAAGTGTCGTTCTGGAAGGTAGTACCCTATCTCGTCGTGCTCGTCACAGCCATCTTCGGCGTCAACGTGATGGCGGTGCTCACGCTGGGCATCGTGCTCTGCGGAGTCATCGGGCTGGCCAGCGGCTCCTTCGGCGACGTCTATGCGTGGTTCAGCGCTATGGGCGACGGCATCATGGGAATGGGCGAGCTCATCATCATCACGATGCTCGCAGGCGGGCTGCTGGAGCTCATCAAGCTGAGCGGAGGCATCGACTTCATCATTCATCAGCTCACGAAGCACATCAAGGGCAAGCGCGGAGCCGAGCTCTCGATAGGAGCACTCGTGTCGCTGGTCGACGTCTGCACAGCCAACAACACCGTAGCCATCATCACCGTAGGCGGCATTGCCCACCGCATAGGCGAGCGCTACGGCCTCGACCCACGCAAGTGCGCCTCGCTGCTCGACACCTTCTCGTGCTTTGCCCAAGGGCTCATCCCCTACGGAGCACAGCTTCTGATGGCTGCAGGGCTGGCCAGCCTGAATCCCATCAGCATCATACCTTATTTATATTATCCGATGGCCATCGGCGTTGCAGCCCTGCTGGCTATCATTTTCCGCTATCCGCGCCGCTATTCAGCATGATGAACGTTACCCTTCGCAATTTCTTCCGACTGCTGAGGGCTGGAGCCTTCGGCCAGCAGGAGCTGCTGGAGCCGCTTTCAGCCTGGAAGTGGAAGCAGCTCTATCGTGTGGCACAGATGCACGGCGTCACCGCCTACGTCGACAAGGGCTTCGAACGGCTGCAAGGACAGTTCTTCCTGCAGTTGCCGGCCGACCTGCGCGACGGAAAGAAAACGAAGGAGCTGACGATTGCCGACGAGGAAAGGAAGCTCACCAACCCGCTGCTGAAGAAGGAACTGAAGCGCATACAGAGCGAAGAGCAAGACAACGGCGGCAACTCGCCCACCCTCGAGCTGCTGAACCGCCTCACCAGCATCACGACGACGACGCTCTCCGTAGGCGTCCCCCTGCGACAGCTCGTAGAGCTCTGTCTGTTCCTGCAGCAAGAGGGCAAAAACATCGATGAACAGAAGCTCTCCGCCTGGACCGAACAGCTGCACATGCAGCGCATGAACCAGCTCACGGGCGCCCTGCTCGTCAGGCTGTTTCACTTCGCCGCTAGCGACATTCCCTTTATGGACGCGCAAAACGAGGTGAGTACCGACGACGTCGTCGACGACCTCTTCAAGGAGCAGGCCGCACTTTCAGCCAAATGGTCGTTCCAGCAAGGCGAAGACATCTTCGTGCATTCCGACTCGTCGACCATGTTGCGGCACGTACGCCATTCGGCACGCTACTTCCGCTATTATCCTACGGAGAGCGTCACCCACTTCTTCTCGTCGTTCCTGCGCTCGCTGCAGAACATCGAGGAATAAGGAATAAGGAATAAAAAAAGGAGGGACAAAATCCCTCCTCTATTTTTGCTGGCTCAGAAAACTTATTTCTTCTCCTCTGCCTTTACTTCTTTCTTAGGAGCAGCACCCTTCTTGTAGCGCTTGTTAAGTCCGTTAATCACGTCCTGCGTGATGTCGTACTTGTCGTCGGCCAGCAGGATGGCGCCCTTGTTCACAATCATGTCATACTTCTTGTCCTTGTTGTACGACTCGAGGAAGTTCTGAAGACTATCCTGGAAAGCCTGCAGGAACTTCTGCTGCTCGCTGGCCAGCTCGTTCTCAAGTCGAGCCTGCAGGGCAGCAAGGTTGTTCTGGTCGCGCTGCAGAGCCTGCTGAGCGTTCTCGGCCTGCTCGCGGCTGGTGAAGCCGTTGTTCTGCAGCTTCTGCTGGAAGTTGTTGGCGGCTGCCTGAAGCTGGTTGCCCTTCTGCGTCAGCGTGTTGCGGGCGTTGTTGCTCTTCTTTTCCAGCTCCTGACTCTTCTCTTTGGCAAACTCAAACTGAGTCATCACCGAGTCAACCTCAATATAGGCAATACGCAGCCCCTGACCGCTCGTCTCGCCGGCTTCGGCAGGCTGAGCATCCATCTTAGGACTCTGGTTGTTGCAAGCCAGCATCATAGCGGCTGCCATCAGTACAAATGCAAAATTCTTTTTCATTGTTTTGTTCGTTTATTTTTTTTACTTTGTTTTTTCTGTCAATCCAGCCTTTCCTTCACCGCCGTACGACTCGCTGTTCGCATCTCACGGTCTTGGTCGAGCACGCAATGAATGCCTCGCTCGCGCATAGCTTCGGAGTCGTGAATATGCTGCGAAGAGAACTCGCCATCCCTGCGCGAAAGCACCTTCACCAGGAAAAAAGCCATCCCTATAGCAATTATTAACAGGCTCGATAGGATAAGTTCCGTCATTTTTTTGTAAATTTGCGCCTGCAAAGGTAAACAATAAATATCAAATAACAATTATAAAAAGGATTAATAATGAATAAAATTGAATTAAAACCTGCTTCTGTGTTCGAGCAGTTTGCAAAGATTAACGAAATTCCGCGTCCTTCGAAGCACGAAGAGAAGATGATTGCATACCTAAAGCAGTGGGGCGAGAGTCGCGGTCTCGACACCAAAGTCGACGAGACGGGCAACGTGATTATACGCAAACCGGCCACCAAAGGCTACGAGGGACGCAAGACGGTTATCTTGCAGAGCCACATGGATATGGTGTGCGACAAGCTCGTCGACGTAGAGTTCGACTTCGACAACGACCCCATCAAGACCTACGTTGACGGAGAGTGGCTCACGGCTGAGGGCACAACGCTGGGAGCCGACGACGGTATTGGCTGCGCCATAGAGCTGGCGCTGCTCGACGCCGACGACATTGAGCACGGCCCCATCGAGTGCGTCTTCACACGCGACGAGGAGACGGGGCTCACAGGCGCCGAAGGCATGAAGAGCGACTTTATGACGGGCGACTACCTCATCAACCTCGACTCTGAGGACGAAGGCGAAATATTCGTCTCGTGCGCCGGCGGACGCAACACCCAGGCTAAGTTCAACATCCGTCGCGAAGAGGCTCCCAAGGGACTTTTCTTCATGCGTGCACAACTGAAGGGCCTGCTGGGCGGACACTCGGGCGACGACATCAACAAGAAGCGCGCCAACGCCATTAAGATATTGTCGCGATTCCTCTATCAGGAGATGAAGAAGTACGAGGGCATCCGTCTGGCTCAGTTCCATTCGGGCAAGCTCCACAACGCTATCCCACGCGACGGCTACTTTGTGATTGCCGTTCCCAACGACACCAAAGAGAACGTAAAGGCCGACTGGAACATCTTTGCAAGCGACGTGCAGGACGAGTTCCACGTAACCGACCCCGAGATGGTCTTCACGATGGAGTCGGCCGATGCCGAGCCCGTCATTGAAGCACAGGTAGCACAGAACTTCGTGCGCGCCCTACAAGCTGTCGACAACGGAATCTACGCCATCTGTCAGGACGAAGCGCTGGGCGGAATGGTCGAAACGTCGTCGAACATTGCAAGCGTCCACACATTAGACAGCGAAATCACGATTCTCTCATCGCAGCGCAGCAACGTGATGTCGAATCTCGACAACATGTGCAACACTATTGTGGCCACCTTCGAACTTGCTGGTGCCGAAGCTCACACCAGCGACGGCTATCCTGCCTGGAAGATGCGGCCGGAGAGCAAGCTCACCGATGTGGTCGTCGAGACCTACAAGGAGCTGTTTGGCAAAGCACCCACCGTGCGCGGCATTCACGCCGGATTGGAGTGCGGCCTGTTCTCAGAGCGCTATCCCAACCTCGATATGGTGTCGTTCGGACCTACCCTGCGTGCCGTCCACACGCCCGACGAGCGGCTCCACATTCCCACCGTCGATATGGTGTGGCGTCATCTGCTGCTCATTCTGAAGCGTATATAATATATATATTAAGGTGTGAGCAAGGATTATATCGAAATAAAAGGAGCGCGCGTCAATAATTTGAAGAACATTGACGTGCGCATTCCTCGCAACAAATTCATCACAATAGCTGGAGTCAGCGGAAGCGGCAAGTCGTCGCTGGCGTTCGACACGCTCTATGCTGAAGGACAGCGACGCTACGTTGAGAGCCTGTCGAGCTACGCACGCCAGTTTCTGGGACGTATGAACAAGCCTGAGTGCGACTTCATACGCGGCATTCCGCCTGCTATAGCCATAGAGCAGAAGGTTATTGCCAGAAACCCGCGAAGCACCGTAGGCACCTCAACCGAAATCTACGAGTACCTGCGTCTGCTCTTCGCCCGCATTGGGCGAACGTTCTCGCCCGTCAGCGGACAGGAAGTGAAGAAGCACTCTACGGAGGACGTAGTGCGCAAGATGCAGGAGTTCTCGAAAGGCACGAAGTTTGTAGTGATGGCTCCGCTCGTCGTGCGTGAGGGACGAACCCTTGAACAGCAGCTCAAGGCGAGCATGCTGCAGGGCTATAGCCGTATGTTTGCAGCCGACGAGATTGTGCGCATCGACGACTGGCTCAGCGAGCAGAAGGAAACCGACGA